>JACMPF010000001.1 GCA_014377665.1 Pedobacter sp.
GCGACTACAGACAGAGTGATCAGGTTTTTTATGATGGGTAATGTGCTTAAGGGTAGTAACTGATCCGGTCGTGAAAGGCATCATTAGAAAGACCAGCCATTTAGGGTCGTTAAACGAATTGAGGTTTCCCATCTTATTTTAAAGTCAAATTAAGTGACACGATATTAGAGGCCAGTCCGGTTGATCTGGTGTAATGTCCATATCTGAGTTCCAGCATACTCAAACGCTGCCATCCTAACACCCCCTTTGGTGGTGAGAGTCGGATTCCGGCGCCATAGAAGTCGCTGTTTAGCGTCGATAGATCGTAATCACTCGTAAAATAGGTTGTACCGGGCGTATGGGCGCCATATCCTGCAAAATACCGGGTACCGGTTTGCTTATTGTAACGATAAAATGGGCTAATGGAAATAAAGGAACTCAACTTTACCGGTACTTCCAGCTCTGCAGTATGCGCCCTGATTCCCCAGTTGTCCATATAGTAACGATAAAAGGTTCTAAGCAGAATGTGGTCAGTAGCGAAATAATTTAATCGCAAAGCGATAGGCAATTTTGAGCGTTTGTCAGGTAGGGTTTCCGCCTGCAGAGAACCATCTGTAAAGTAGTTGCGCTGGTACCTTGTGGCAAGCAAGCCCTTCTGATAGGAAGGTTCCACAACAAGTACCGCCTGAAGTTTATCATTAATCACCTGCGACAAGGAGAACGACGAACTAAAAGAATTACGTGGACTGTATTCTTCTGACCGCTGTCGCGAACTTCCCGTTCTTAGTTCAATTGGAAGAATCACTGTCCAGGTATCCAAAAATGCCTGAAGTTTGAAGTCGAATTGTGTGTTCTTGTTTTTGGATAACCTAGTCAGGTTGAATCCAGCTCCCATCGACTGGTAGTCGTATTCTCCAGAATAGGACCCAGTAAATCCAAATGAATTTCCTGTCGACTGATTGGAATGTGTCCAGTTCAAGGATGGGTATATTCTCGTGTCAGCACTAGAAGCCGAAGAAATAGTAGTTGGATCTATTTTATCAGAGGATGCGGAAGAATAGTGATCAATTCCCAGTTCAAAAAGGAAGGTGTTTTTCTTACCAAACTTATTGATCTTCGACATTTGAAGATCGATGGTGTTGGCAAAATCAGTTAATTTTTCTGTACCAATCCCACCCGTTACGGCGGAGTTGTTCCCATCCTGGTTATAATATGCAGAAACTAAATTGACCTCA
This sequence comes from Pedobacter sp., assembly GCA_014377665.1. GTDB lineage: Bacteria > Bacteroidota > Bacteroidia > Sphingobacteriales > Sphingobacteriaceae > Pedobacter. The sequence goes on from JACMPF010000001.1 coordinate 1,215, forward strand.
TCGGTCTTTAATTTACGGCTTTGATAACTACTAATGCTGTCGCCCGTATTTATTTTCTGTTTGATCTGTCCATGCGCGCCCAAAACGCCCAGAAACATAACGATTACATGTAAATATATCTTTCTCATGATTCCGGATTAATTACAACCGCAGCCGCCGCCGCTTTTACCCCCGTTTGCACCTGAAGCACCTTCTCGATATAGTTGGAAACTTTGTTCGAATTTCTGAACTTTTCTGGACGAAAGGGTCATCTCCGAATCATTCAGTTTACTTTTCTGATACGGCTTTACGGTACTGCATGCACTAAAAAGCGTCATGAAAGTTAGCGCTGAACAGAGCAAAGTCACTGTTTTTTTTGAAGGTTTCATATCAGTATTTTATATTAATATTTTTTGATGTATAAATTTCATTATCGTCATCAATAATAATGCAGGCAACGTTTCTCAGTTGATTAATCAGATCCAGCCCTACCTTAGCGCCCATGACTACGATGGGTGTGGTGAGGGCATCAGCCAGTTCAGCACTGGCACAAATAATGCTAACGCTCTTGATGCCCGAAACAGGTAGCCCTGTATTTGGATCGATCGTATGCGAATATCTCTTCCCGTCGATTAATGCATATTTTTCATAATTTCCTGATGTTGCTATAGCCATATTGCTAATGCTTAATGAAGAGAAAGCATGCTGCTTGTTATTGGGGTTTGCAATACCAATTGTCCATGGCTTGCCGTTGGGCTGCAAGCCCCAGGTTACCAAATCACCGGCTGCGTTTACAATTCCACTTTCAATTCCTCTACCAATCATAACTTGCTTCGCACGATCTGCAGCATAGCCTTTTCCAATTCCTCCGAATCCGATTCGCATCCCTTTGTGTTTCAACATAACGGTATTATCCTGTCGGTCAATGATCACATTTTCATAGTTGATCAGGCCTACTGATTTCAATGCGGTTTCCTTTTCAGGCAAAGCCTTCATATGTACATCAAAATTCCATAGACTTTTATCGATTGAGCCATAAGTAATGTCAAAAGCTCCCTGAGTTATTTTGGAGATTTTTAGGGAGCGTGTAATTAATTCAATTACTTCTTCATTAACTTTTACGGGAGCAATCCCTGCAGAACGGTTAATCTCGTTCACCTGACTCGTTTCTTTAAATGTGCTTAGCAGTTCTTCAACTCGTCTCACTTCATCAATCGCCTCTGAAATTGCGGTTTTCGCCAAAACCTGGTCGTCGCTGACTACTGTTATTTCAAAACGGTTGCCCATCAGTTTCACAATTTCCCTGTACGATAAGGTCGTGCTCATTTATTTGGTCAGCACTATTGCCTTTGCTATTTCCTGTACGAACTCTTCCGGACTCTTATCTGGAAATCCATCCCAGATCCTAAATACTTTGCCATTTTCATCTGTCAAAACTGTAAAGGGAAACTTTCCATCAGGATTGTAGCGTTCGGCAAGGGACTCATTTCTTTTAGTTTGTTCAGAAGATAGCCTGTTTTTCTTTTGTCTTGGAAAATCCGCTCGTAATAAGACGAGTTGCGTTGTTGCATATTTCTCGAACACTGGAGTTTCAAGAATTTCCTTTCTCAACCTGATGCAGGGACCGCACCAATCCGAACCAGAGAAGTTGATTAAAATTTGTTTGTGAGATTTCCCCGCTTCTTTTAGCGCATCCTCGAAATTGTTCATCCAAGTGAGGGAAGGAAGAATTAAATAGAATAATGTAATCAATAGTAATTTCATAGTCTTTAAGAATATATTGATAATAATTAGAAGTGCCGAAAGATAATAAACGAATAGACCAACGCTTGTTATAACCACAATATCAGGCTCAATTCTGGAGACATTATGAAGTTATTTGTTAAATTATGTTAAGGTGATAATCCGATGTCGAGGAGTGCTGTTGGGAAAAAAATTTCAAAGCAATGCTGATTACCAGAATAAGTATAACTAAATCTAAAATGCTGTTGATTCGATATTTGCTTTAAAATGGCCAATCCAAGACCTGTACCTTCAGAATTGCTGTCTTTAAAGAAGCGGTCGAAGATTTTATGTTGATCCAAGGCCTGGGCTCTACCTGTATTTTTGAAGATCATGCCATGCGCTGATAAAATTATCTCTATGTTTCCATTCTCGTAATTATGCTTTATGGAATTGCTAAGCAAATTGTTGATCAAAATTTCAAACAGATATTTGTTTGTTTTAAGGATCACTGGATTAAGGGTAGTCATCACACTTAGGTTTCTTTTTTGTGCTAACTCCTGAAAATAATTAATCCTTTCAACTAACAAAGAGGCGACTTCGATATCTTCTTGTTCCCCAACTATGTTGTTGTCGATTTTTACCAGCAAAAGTAATGACTGATTGAGTTTTGTTAAACGGGAAGTTGCCTTATAAAGGTCGATTAACGTTTCACTTTCTTCCTTTCCAAGTCGGTCTGATTGCAGCATGGTATCAAGTTTCGAATTGATCACAGCCAGAGGGGTCATCATCTCATGCGAAGCGTTTTCAGTGAACAGCCTTACCTCCCTGAAGTCAGATCTTATACGAGCCGAAATGTCAATTATGGCTTGGTTGAGCTCCTGAAATTCCTGAACTGGACTGGTAACAGATGCAAATGATTTATCCTGGTCTAAGTTAAAGGTTTTAATGTTTTCCAGGATTTGCCAAAAAGGGCTCCACAATCTTCTCGTCATAAACCTATTAATCAGAAGTAGTACAATTAGTAACAGGAGCAGGGATGAGATTATGATAAGGATAATACTTTTAATCTGGTCCTGCCACTCCACTTTTGAAGTAAAAATGGTTACTTCGTAATGTGATCCTTCATAACTTACACCAGTTCTTAGATACCTAGCAGTTTCCCTTCTTTGCTTTTTTGGATTGTAAAAAGCGGTGTCAGCGAATTGTTTTATAGTGTCTGGATGATTGACTTTTCTGTATTTGATCACAAGTCCATCATAAAGGTCATGCGCAGGTTTAATATTTCTGATATCGGTAAAATTCTTTACCTCCATGAGCTCTTCCACAAGATTATTATCGATCTGTTTATTTAAATAAAAGCTCAGGGTATGGTAAAAAAGAAAACCTATACAAATAAGGCCGATAGTACTTACGAGGATTAAAATCCTGTTATAACCGGTTAACAACTTCATCTTTACTGAAACTTATAGCCGATGCCGTAGATAGAATGAAAATAGTCTTTGGAGCCTCCATCCGTCAACTTCTTTCTTATATTTTTGATATGGGTGTAAATAAAATCAAAACTGTCTGCCATGTCAGCATCCTCTCCCCAAACGTGTACCGCTGCAGCTGATTTTGAGATTACCTTGGATTTGTTGGTCACAAAATAGAGAAGGATATCGAATTCTTTCTTAGTCAGATAAATTAGGGCTGCGTTGACTCTAACCTCTTTAGAAACGACATCTATCTCAATTTCATTAAAAATTACGTAATCATTTCCGCTAAAACTTCTCCTGCGAATGATAGCTATCGTCCTTGCATTTAATTCGGAGAGATGGAACGGCTTTACCAGATAATCATCTGCTCCAAGACTTAAGCCTTCAACACGGTGTTCTATAGAGTCCCTTGCAGAGATGATTAAAACCCCATCCTGTCGCTTCAATTTTTTCAGCAATCTTAGTAGCTCTAGCCCCTCGCCATCTGGCAGGCCGAGGTCCAACAGAATGCAATCATAGTCGTATAGATTGATTTTCTCAATAGCCTGGTCAAACGTTGCGGAGCAATCACAAACATTTCCCTCTGCGGTTAAATACTGCAAGATGCTCCTTCTAAGGCTTTCCTCATCTTCAACGATCAGCAACTTCATAATGTAAATATCCCAATTAATTCTGAAGACTTGCTGAAGTTGATAGCAGTGATTCCAATTGATCGTACTTTTAGTGCGTAGGTTTTGTCATATAACCTTTTTCAAGTCAAAAGTTGTAATTATATCGTTTTCAACATTTGTTTACACAACTGAAATTCTAAACATAAATACAAAATGGTCTCCATTCATTAACTTTAGCGAATAAAGTATATGACAGAATGAAATGGATTACTCGTGACAGACCAAAGATTGATCGTATCGCCTGCCCATGGCTTATAAAGCGGTTCATTGATCCGGGTGCACAAATCATCTATGTTCCTTTTGAACACGTAATTTCTACAGCTGAAAAAATTGGAGCTATTCCCTTTGACCTTCCTGGGGTCGAATACAGCCATTATAATGATCAGTGTACTTTTGACTATTTCTTAAAAAAGCATACGCTGAAGGATATAGCCCTTGACCGAATGGCGGCTATCATCCGTGGGGCAGATACAGACCGGCTCGACTTTGCACCACAGGCAGCCGGACTGTCTGCGATTTTCCTTGGCCTTTCCAGAAACATCACGAATGACCATGAGTTGTTAGAAATTGGCATGACGGTTTATGATGCACTCTACACCTGGGCAAAGCACCTTCAGAAGCAAAAGCATACCCAGTCCCCGGTAGAGCATCTATTGCTTGATGTATATAACCGTTTTCTTAAATCCAATGTCAAAAAAGCTCCGGAATGGACAAGGGAACTGAAAGAAATGATCCAGGACCAAACGGACACTAACATGAGCATAAGCCTTCAACAGGCATCGGATTCGTTGGACATTAATCCAGCCTACCTTTCAAGAGAATTCTCAAAATATTTCGACAATCTCTCTTTTGGCGAATATATCCGGAAGATGCGTATCGAGAAAGCAGTAAGTCTAATGGAATCCTCGAACTATTCACTTACCGAAATAGCATATCTGACAGGTTTCTCTGACCAAAGTCATTTCAATAGAATATTTAAAAAGCAGCTGGGCGAAAACCCATCAGTTTTTAGAAAAGCGATGCAAAAAGGTAAAAAGAATACATAACAGTTATATCCGTACAATTTTAAGGGATTTCTAATGTCGAGTATTGCTGGACAAAGATTTGACTTATGAATAAAAATATCACTAGCAAAGCAAACGAAAATTACACTCATTCACAATTATCATACAGTTTAACGGAGCTTACTATTTATTTCCTGAAACTGGGTGCCTGGGGATTCGGTGGTCCTGTAGCGCTTGTGGGTTATATGTACCGTGATTTGGTAGAGAACAAAAAGTGGTTAACTGATGAAGAATACAACGAGGGATTGGCACTTGCACAATTAGCACCCGGGCCTCTTGCAGCGCAACTTGGCATCTATATCGGTTTTGTACATTATGGTCTTTTGGGTGCAACGCTAACCGGAATTGCCTTTATACTGCCTTCATTTATTATGGTTGTCGTACTTGGAATGGCCTATCAACTTTATGGCGGCCTTGCTTGGATGCAGGCTGTTTTCTATGGAGTAGGTGCTGCCGTAATTGGGATCATTGCTATGAGCGCTTATAGATTGACCATTAAATCCATCAGTAAACTTGAATGGTCAGCCATGAGATCAAAGTGGCTTCTCTGGCTATTTTATATTACTGGCATTGTTATTACAGTAGTCACAGAAAGAGAGGAAATCCTGCTATTTATTGCCTGCGGTATAACATATATGATGGTCAAGGCACCACCGAAATGGATCAGGAAACCGAATTTACTTTCCGCAGGGTTAATGGTTGGATCAGGCTTTTGGAACTATGATGGAAATACTTTACAAGATATTGGATGGTTCTTTGCTAAAGCGGGGGCATTTGTTTTCGGGAGTGGGCTGGCTATTGTACCATTTCTGCATGGTGGGGTAGTTAAGGAATTTGGATGGTTAACAGAGCACCAGTTTGTTGACTCTGTGGCGGTCGCAATGATTACTCCAGGTCCTGTTGTGATTACTGTAGGCTTTATTGGTTACCTTGTTGCGGGCTTTCCTGGAGCCTGTGTTGCTGCACTGTCCACTTTTCTACCTTGCTATATTTTTACGGTAGTCCTTGCGCCTTCATTTAAGAAGATCGCCAAAAACGTCAGTATTAAGGCTTTTGTAGAAGGCATAACTGCTGCCGTAATCGGAGCTCTTGTCGGTTCTGTTATTGTCATAGGACTACGCTCTATTAACGATATTTGGACATCCTTAATTGCAATAACAGCATTAGGGGCATTGGTTTACATCAAGAAACTACAGGAACCCTATATTATCGGGGTAGCTGCCGTCATTGGACTGCTTATAAAATTTATTTAACCATTCTAGTGGCCCAGTTGTGCAATTATGACAGCGCATACTGCTATTATTAAAGATATGAGGAAAACGAATGCAAATAGTAAGGTTTATGTATAGTTAGCGGATCTGCATGGGGCAGGGTAGACATATTGAAAC
>JACMPF010000101.1 GCA_014377665.1 Pedobacter sp.
GCATTAAGAAAGCCTTTTGCCATCATACCAAGTGTACCAATTGCGATCAATGGCTTATCTAAAGCAAAGCATAAACCTTTAGCAGTAGACACCCCAATTCTCAATCCCGTATAAGATCCAGGTCCTTTACTCACAGCTATAGCATCCAAATCAGAATAAGAGAATCCAGCAACTTCCATAACTTCCTTTATGAACAGTGTTAAACTACCGGCGTGAATATTATTTGCTTGAAGCTCCTTTAATGCGATTGTATTACCGTTTTGCGATAATGCAACTGAGCATACCTGAGTTGCGGTTTCTAATTGAAGTATAAGTGCCATGTTACAAAATTAAAAGTTTTATTTAAGGAACAGGGTCATGGCCGTGACCGCCCCACGGGTGACAGCGACCGATGCGCTTTAAAGTAAGCCAACCTCCTTTAAAAGGTCCATACTTTTTAATCGCTTCAAGACCATATTGTGAGCAAGTAGGATGATACCTACAACTGGCGCCAAGCAATGGAGACAATAGCCATTGATAAAGCTTAATGACTCCCAAAAGAAGCCAACCAATCAAGTTAAGTAAACCTTTATAGATTTGCTGAAGGCGAGTCATCGACTGTTAAATTATTAAGTAGCTTTTTGAAAACTCCAGATAGCTTTTTTTCGAAAAAAGAGTAATCATATATCTGTTTTCCAACAAATTGGACCGACAATAACAACAATTTATCAGATTTGGGAATTGAATCGTACAGCTGCGATTGCTTTTGAAGGCGATAAACCTCGCGTGTTCTACGCTTGATCAAATTGCGGTCTACCGCTTTTTTATACCGCTTTTTTGAAGCGTTAATGACAACCTGAACTGGAAACTTATGGGGAGTTTCGATTAAAAGGTAAGACACCCGAAAAGGGTATAACAAAAAAGAAGAACCGTTATTAAATAGCAGGTCGATTGACTTTCTACTACATAACCGTTCTTCTTTAGTGAATGTATTCATATTTTAATCGCAACCTTGCAGATGTCCTGATCTGCTAACACCTAGTTGATGCAATCAAAAATTATGCTTTATGACGGCCTTCGCTTGAAACCGTTAATCTTTTTCTTCCTTTTGCACGACGTGAAGCTAATACTCTTCTACCGTTTGCTGTAGCCATTCTTTCGCGGAAGCCATGCTTGTTTCTTCTCTTTCTTTGCGAAGGTTGGAATGTTCTTTTCATAACTGTATTATATCTTAACTATTTTTTTAAATAAGAGGTGCAAATATAGTTTGATTATTTTCTAATTGCAAATAGAATTGCAATTTTCTATAGACCTAGTGAGGCCTTTAATTTGGCATATCCCGTTTTACTCACAGGCAGCCAAATATCTGATTTTAGTAGTACAATGTAGCTATCCTTTTCTTTAAGCTCTATCTTAGTAACCTGTGCCAGGTTGATGATGTATGAACGATGAATCCTTGTAAATTGCCCGGAATCCAGGGTTCTCTCAAAAAAACTCATGGTCTTGTTTTTGTGAAACATTCCATCCGTTGTACTTAGTTTGACATAGTCATCATCTGCCTCCAGATAATGAATATCTGAAACTGCAATAATCTTAATTACACCATTCTTCTTAACCACTACCCTATTTTGCTGTGCAGGGCTCATTGCCGTTGATTCAAGCAGTTCGTCATTACCAGCAGAATTGTCGCCTGCGCTTAGCCTTGAGGGGAGTTTCTGCATGGCAAGATCGAATCTGCTCTTTTCAATTGGCTTTAAGAGATAGTCTACCGCATTAACTTCAAATGCTTTAATAGCATACTCGTCAAAAGCAGTAGTAAAAATCACAGCTGGTGGATTCTCAACTAACTCTAACATTTCAAATCCATTGATCTTGGGCATCTGGATATCAAGGAAAATAAAGTCAGGCTGATGCTGGGTAATTGCTTTAAGCCCTTCAAAACCATCATTGCATTCAGCAACTACTTCGATATCGGGAAAGCTGCATAGGTAATGTTTAACAATGTCTCTCGCAAGCGATTCATCATCAATTAGTATGGTTCTTATCATGGTGTTGAGGTATTTTTAGCGTAGTTATAAATAGTTTGTCTTTGGTAGATTTGGTTTTAAGTAAGTTCTCATCTGCAAAAAGTAAATAAAGCCTTCTCTTTATAGCGGTTAGTCCAAAACCTGTACCACCAGTTGCTTTCATTTCAGGATCATAAGGATTCGTCACCCGGATCGTCAACATTTGGTATTCGACCTTAACATGAATGGAAATGGTAATGGCTGCAGACGTATTATAGAGTCCAAACTTTATAGCATTTTCAACTATTGGTTGAAGTAGTGTACCTGGTAAACAGAGCGGCAAACTTTCCTCGTCAATCTCGACATCTATAGTTAAACGGTGACTAAACCTTACCTTTTCGATATCAAGATAGAGTTGTATATACTCCATTTCCTCTTGAACATTAACCCAAACCTCGTCATCCCTTTTTAGTGTTCCACGTAAGAAGGCTGCTAACTTAGTGATCATAGTTCCTGCTTCTTTGGGATTAACGATTGTCAGCGCATAAACGGAATTGAGGCTGTTGAACAAGAAATGGGGTTGTAATTGATGCCGTAACTTATTTAATTCAGCCTCCTTCGATAAATTCTGAGCAGTAAGCAATCGCTCTTGAGTGGCAGACTGCTCTTCTAATCGATACCATAAAATGTTTGCTAGTGCACACCAAGCTAAAAATACAAACATGATAATGAATCTGATGATTAATGAAAGGTCTAGAAAGCTTTGATAAGTCTCATCGTCTGGAAAGAGCATATTCAAACCAACTTTACTGATAACTGTAATAATCAGCCCCAACATTATGGTTAAAACAAAAACAAAAAGAATAGTTTCATTTTTCGGCTGATAATAACCCAGTAGATTGCTTAAAATTACACAACCAATTGCGAGCAGCCCATTAGTTATTAGGCTGTCTGCACAAGAAATCAACAAGGTAAAATTGAGCGAATAATGAAACAAAAACACGAAAATTGCCACCCATACGGAAAAGATAATGGCGGCAATTTGTTGAATTCTAGGTACGGAAAGCGGTCTGGTTGTCAAAGCTTCGAAAGTTAAAAGTTTCGTATATCTACTCCGCCGAATAGCGCTACTCCTTTGACGATTAAAATCTTTCTAGGTCCGTCGGTAGATAATGGGCCAACGGCACGCTTGTCGTCCATTCCTCCGAATATTGCCGTCACCTCAGATTTCACTTCCCATCCAGGAGGTACAATAATTTTACAGCCCCCAAATATAGCTACAACATCTAGAGTTATAGTGTCATTAAAATCTGCCTGAGTGAGATTTATATCACATCCCCCGAAGATGGCAATTACATCTCCCCCTTTAAATTTTTTAGAAAAGATGCGCTGGTGGCTTCCACCAAATACATTTACGGAATCTAATATGTCATTATCCTCTGTATCGGTCTTTATAAAACCCTCTCCTGCATGCTCAGACGAGTTCAGATCAGCAAAATCAGTAGGCGATTTATCCCACGTAGCTTTAGTTTTCTTTTTGCAAATTCCTTTTGGTTTGAAAATAAGAAAAAGGCCAAGAGCTATAAAAGCAACCGAGAAGTAATATTTGGAAAAACTGTAATCAGTTATTTTTCCTAGCGTAAAAAACCCGCCAACTAAGATCATGACCAACCAACCTCCACCATTGAAATTGCGCTTATATCCGACCAATAACCCGATTACTATAAGTAGCATTGGCCAACTAATGATCCAACTGGGTATATCCAACCCTTGATTCCTTAGAAATAGTACTAGTCCAATGACCATTATGACCACTCCTGTCCATATTCTATTTGAGTTACTATTTGTGAACTTTTCCATATTCTTGTGCTCTAAATATATTCTTTTATCCTTAATAATTTAATTAGCCGACCTGACTGATTATCGGGTCTATTATTTCATTTTGCTGATTCAAATGTATGCAGCAGAATAAACGCCAGCAATGTCTTAAATTTCTACCGCAGCTAATCATCGGTGAAGCTCACTATTTAATCGGTGAAAAAAATCCTTTTATTTGTACCATGAGAAAGCTTTTCGTTCTGATCATTACTTGCTTGCCTTTTATGCTCATTGCGCAAAGCAATGATTATAAGATTTACGATGTTAAAAATAGTAGGATCATCACTTCTCAAGAACTTGTGATGAGTCTGAGGGACGTTGACGTCATTTTTTTTGGTGAGGAGCACAATGATTCGGTTGGCCATTGGTTGGAAGCCGACCTTTTCAAACAGCTATTTTCATCCTACCCAAAGACGGCACTCAGTTTGGAGATGTTTCACACTGATGTGCAGGTAATACTTGACGAATACCTAAGAGACAACATTTCTGAGAGAAATTTCATTAAAGAATCCCGAGCTTGGAACAACTACAAGGACTATAAGCCCCTTATCGAATTCGCTAAAGAAAAGGGCTTAGACGTTACCGCAGCGAATGCGGCAACAAGATATAGCAATCTGGTTACGAAATCTGGATTGGCTGGCTTGAAGTTACTATCCAAAAGCTCGAGAACATTCCTCCCACCATTACCAATAGATACAGCCGAAGGAAAATACTATTCTAAATTTATTGAAATGATGGGAGCTCACAGTTTGGGACAGATGAAAATGTATCAAACGCAGAACCTCTGGGATGCTACAATGGCATGGTCAATAACAAAGTATATCAAGAAGCACAAGGGCACAAAAATATTACAGATTAACGGTCGTTTTCATAGTGACGACCAACTCGGGACTTTTGCCAAGTTTAAAAAGCAGCGAGCAGACTTAAGCCTATCCAATATATCATGCTTCTATGCTGATGATTTCTCCAATCCTAATTGGGAAAAATACAAGCATTTGGGCGATTATATTGTGGTAACCGACCCGAAGATAAAAAGGTCTTATTAGACTATTTCGTTTTCAACAAATCTCTAATCTCAGTCAAAAGGACTTCTTCTTTCGAAGGTGCAGGAGCTGGAGCTGGAGCCGCTGCAGCTTCTTTTCGTTTAAGTGAATTTATTCCCTTAACAAGTAGAAAAACAGCAAGTGCTAAAAGAAAAAAGTTTATAGCTACGGTGATGAAATTACCGTAAGCAAATACTACTGCATTTTCTACCTTTTTCGCCTCTTCCAGCGACACACCATCTGGAACAAGACCCTTTAATACAAGATACATGTTACTGAAGTCTACAGAACCAATAATAGACGACACTAAGGGCATGATTAAATCTTTAACAACACTATCAATTATTTTACCAAAGGCGCCACCGATGATGACACCAACAGCAAGATCCATTACACTTCCTTTGACAGCAAATTCTTTAAATTCTTTAACAAAACCCATATTCACGACGTTATGTAATTATAAAACTATAAAAAACTGCCTGTAAAACAAATTCTTATTTAGGCATAATGGATCAAATTCATATCTGTCAATATCGAACTATTGTAAAATTATTTTAGCTTGAGCAGTCTTTAACCACCAGGGGCTAATTTTGCTAGCTGTAATTTAATTATGAAAAGAAAACTAAACGTATTTCCTTTACTTATAATCGCCGTACTATTCTTTATATTAAACTGGTGTGTTCTTTCAGGTTTAAAGGTTGCTTTCACTAATCCATCAACCCCATTGTTCTTCTGGACATTTATTGCCGTTTCAACCGCCTTGCTAGCGTATTCTATCTCAAAAATTCAGACTTTGGGAATGGGCGTTCTGTTCAAAATTGCTACGCATCTATTTTTAGTGTTATTTGCCGCCGAGGTTCTATTTATGGTTTTACTGCTTGCTGGAGATGCTTATTACCTTATAGCGCGTGTACCAAGGAGTCTCACATGGATTAAATTTGATCTTATTGTTGCCGGGTTTTTGATTTTGGTTTTTATCTACGGTATAGTTCGGGGCAAGTATGCCTATCGTGTTTTGCGGCACACGCTATATTTCGATGATTTGCCACAAAGCTTCGACGGATTTACCATTACACAGATTTCTGATGTGCATTCAGGGAGCTTTAATAATGTAAATGCTGTACAAAGAGGAATTGATATGGTAAAAGCACAAAAGTCCGATCTTTTCGTATTCACTGGAGACCTAGTTAATAATAAAGCTGATGAGATTAAGCCCTGGATTGAACGCTTTAGCCAAATTAAAGCGCCCTTTGGACAGTTTTCAATATTAGGAAACCATGACTACGGTGATTACGTTAAGTGGGAGTCTGAATATAGCAAGAAAGAAAACCTACAGCGGTTAAAGTCTTATCATAAAGAACTAGGGTATAGATTGTTGCTCGATGAACATGTCGAATTGCATAAGGGAAATGATAAAATTACTTTGGCAGGAGTTGAAAATTGGGGTATCGGCTTTGGTCAAAGGGGTGACCTAATGAAAGCACTTTCTGGAACCTTGCCAAATGATTTCAAGATTTTACTGTCTCATGATCCATCACATTGGGAAGCAGAAGTAATTAAATATAGTTCAAAAGTTCATCTCACCCTTTCCGGTCATACTCATGGCATGCAATTTGGCATAGAAGCGTTAGGTGTAAAATGGAGTCCGGTGAAATACAGATATAAACATTGGGCTGGAATAAAATATCTTAACGGAATGTATCTAAATGTTAACCGGGGGTTTGGATTCATAGGATTCTCTGGGCGTGTAGGTATCTGGCCGGAAATAACAGTTATTGAGTTGAAAAGAAAAGACTGTACAAGTTAAATTATATACTTTTGTACCACAATAAAAAAAGCAGAACTACGAGATCAGAATGGAAAACAGCAAAGGAAAAGATATAGATGCAACTCCCGATCCTGAAACCGGCACCTTAAAAAGAATATTTCAGGATAGAAAAAGGACAAATATATTAAGTAAGCCGGAGCAAGCAACAATATCGTACCTTGTAAAGCGAGTTCCAGATTTTGTTACTTCTAATATGCTTACCGTTATTGGTACCGCAGGATCCTTTCTTGTTTTGCTAGGGTTTGTTTTGGCAACTTACTTCGACCTTACTTACATGCTTTTGGGTATACTTGGTTTAACTATCAATTGGCTAGGAGATTCGCTTGATGGGCGTATCGCTTATTATCGCAATATTCCAAGAAAATGGTTTGGTTTCTCACTTGATATTATCATGGACTGGGTGGGCACAGTGCTTATTGGTTTAGGTTACATGGTTTATGCACGAAATCAATTTGAACTAATTGCATTTGTCTTCGTCGTGCTGTATGGGTGGGCTATGATCATTTCACAACTTCGATACAAGATCACAGATGTCTACAGTATTGATTCAGGAATCGTCGGCCCAACTGAAGTTCGAGTAATCCTTGCTATTATTTTAGTTGTGGAAGTTATACAACCGCACCTTATTGAATATTTTGCTACAGGAATGTGTTTAACTCTTTTCATTATCAATATCCTTGATACCAGAAAGCTCTTAAAACTTGGCGATATTCGTGATAATGCTGAGCGGTTGGAAAAACTTTCAAAGAAGAATAGTGCTTAATGAATAAAAACAATGCTGTCTTTGTTTTCGCGAAAGCTCAACTTTCTGCTTTTTTAGGAGGAGTTATCGATTATGGGGTGATGATATTCTGCACAGAAGTTCTGGGTGTTTACTATCCTATTTCTATAGCTTTAGGTGGCATAATAGGAGCTATATTTAACTTCTCGGTAAATCGGTATTGGACCTTTAAAACTGGCAAAACAAGTTGGGCTCCCGTAGGAGCCCAACTTGTACGATTTATCTTCGTCGTTGCCGGAAGTATCTTTCTGAAAAGCACCGGCACTTACTTGTTTACAAATTGGCTAAAGATTAACTACAAATTTAGCCGTATCATTGTTGACATAATTGTTTCGCTGGGATTCAATTATCTGCTGCAAACCTATTGGGTTTTTAGAAAAAAGCCGATCTAATGAAAACTATTTTCTACCCAGAGTCATATCTGGCCAAATATCTGTCTTGAATGGTGATGCAGGTAGGCCTGATCCATCTACCAGATTACAGATTGGATTGTTAGCCCATGCATATCTAACAGAAACCGGATTTGCTACTTCAGTACTGCTTACTATAATTTGGTTTCCCTCAATTTTCGCATCTGCCCAATGAAACTTTTTATCTGCACCCGCAACAGCGAAGCCCTTAACTTCTCCACCATCCTTTGTTTTCAAACCGCTTTCAATTCCAGTGAAACTTAATTTGACAGAGTGGCCATTTATCTGTTGTGACTTATAAACAGGACCCGTAAAAGGTATTTTAATTCCATAATCTTTAGCTAGGGCAATTAGTGCCAGTCTTTTGCCAACATCTTGCTTATTTTTGGGATGAATGTCTGCTGCATTTCCAATGTCAATCGCCACAGCCATTCCGGTGTTTGGCAGAGACAATGCTTGCTTTTGAGCATCTCTTAACTCCGCCCAGGCTGAAGGAACTGGTTCAGAATCCACCTTCATGAAATTAGCAAGTTGAACAAAATAGAAAGGAAAATAAGGCTGTTTCCAGCTTTTTCTCCAATCTTCAATCATAGCTGGAAATAAGACGCGGTACTGATTAGCCCTATCTGCATTACTTTCACCTTGGTACCAGATTGCTCCTTTAATTGGAAATTGCAAATATGGGTTAATCATTGCATTGTATAAAACAGTGGTTCTATTAGGACCATCACTACTTACCGGCATTGGAGCTATAGTTTTGAAATCCAATCCTAGCTTAAATTTCCATTCCCCGTTAAGCGAAATTGTTTCGCCGTTTGTAGAAGAAATTGCAAGGATATTCTTTCCTCCATAGATGCCTCCTCCGCCACCAGTATCGGTAACTCTAACTGATATAACCAATGATCCAGACTTAACTTGCTCAGCCGGTATAGTGTATTCTCTGTTATTGTTATATCCAACAGTTTCACCTACCTTAAGTCCGTTAACAAATGTTACGTCATTGTCGTCAATAGGCCCCAGACTTATCCTAACCTCTTTACCCAGCCAGGTTTCTGGGACATTGATTATTTTTCTAAACCAAACAACTCCATCCACATTATCCATTCCACTAGTTTCCCAACTTGCTGGTAGGGTAATTGATTTCCATGAGGTGGCATCAAATGAAGTAGAGTGCCATCCAGCATCACCGCCTTTAAGGCCTGCGTCATTAGCTAAAACCAGTTTACTCCAGGATACTAATCGTTTTTCGACTGAAAGTGCTTTGTCTTCCTGAGCTGAGGATTCAATCTCTTGGACTGCTGAAACAAAATCCGGAATTGTCTTTAGCGTTGCCCCACTCGTCCAGGCCTCCGCAATTGTCCCTCCCCAACTGGTATGAATTAAACCGATCGGAATACCAGTTTTTTTAAACACTTCCCTGGCGAAAAAATAGGCTACTGAAGAAAATTCAGGGATATTCTTTGAATTACAGGTTTTCCATCCACCCTCCCATACCTTTGCATCGGCTAGTGGTGAATTACTAGTCACGTGATTTGCCTGTAGCAATCTTATTTTTGGATAGTTAGCATCTTTAATCTCCTGCTCGTAATTATCAATCTTTCCCCAACCGGCCAATGGCATTTCCATGTTTGATTGTCCTGAGCAAACCCAAATATCACCAATCAACACATCGTTAAGTACGGTCTTTTCGCCGTCATCTACAGTGACAGTATATGGTCCCCCAAACGACGGAGTTATTAACCCAATTTTAAAATCACCATCTTTATTTGCAACTACTGATGTTGTTGCCTTGGCCCAAGTTGCGTTAACAATTACAGTCTTCCCAGCATCCGTTTTACCCCATATCCAGGCTTTAGTTTTTTGCTGAAATACCATGTTATTTCCAAAAACGGAAGGTAATTTTACTTTAGCCTGGGTAGCTTCGTACATGATAAGTATCGAGGAGAACAACAGTCCAGCTCGAAGAATTTTAAAGAAATTGATGCTCATATGTATAGAGTTTTATAATTATTAACTTACTACTTTATTTCATCTATTTGTAATACCACACTTGTTCTGCCAGAGTTAACATTTGGGTTAAAACCAATATTTATCAAAAAATCTCCAGTAAAAGATTTTTCCGAATCAATTGTTGAATTAGTTCCAGGGTAAATATTTAATTCTTTGATTCTGTACTTCTTATCAGCATCGAGACCTTTTAATTTAATGGGCATTTTACTGCCTTCATCGTACCTATTATTTACCAGATAACTAAACATAACACCAGAAGTCTTTGTCCCATTTAGATATAACATAGACGCCACACTTCCTTCTCTTGGATTTGCCAGGCGATATTGATCACCATGCCAGATAATAGGCTTAACTATATTGTATGTTTTGATGGCCTCCTGGCAGTATTTTAGGTCATTGTCTTTAAGATGGCTTACCACAATATCGAATCCGAGCTTGCCCATCATGGCCACGTCGGTCCGAAACTTTATCGATTGCTTACCCCAGTCGGTGACGTGGTTTGATGATGTAATAGCTGGATAAAAATAGGAGTATTCCCATTGAATAAAGATCCGTTCCAATGGATCCGTATTATCACTTGGCCAAAACTCAGTAAAATATTTCAATGCTGCATAGTCAACGCGTCCGCCCCCACCAGAACACAACATCATTGGCACAGTGGGATATTTAGCTCGGACTCGCTCTAATACTTTGTATAGGCCTCGCATATATTCAATATAGAAGTGATTTTGGTTACCCAACGTTGCTGAGTATGCATTATATATCACTGCGTTGCAATCCCATTTAATAAATGCAAGTTCAGGATTTTTGATAAATAGATCATTGACCACCCCAAACACAAAATCTTGCACTTTTGGATTGGTTAAATCCAAAACCAACTGATTTCTGTAATAGTACTCCTCACGTTTGGGTTGTTTTACCACCCAATCAGGATGTTGTTCATACAGCTGACTTTTAGGATTTACCATTTCAGGTTCAATCCAGATGCCGAATTTAACATTATTACTTTTAGCCTCTTTAACCAGAGAAGAAACTCCGTTTGGCAGTTTTGTTTTATTTTCTTCCCAATCTCCCAATCCTGCCCCATCGCCGTTGCGTGGATACTTGTTAGCGAACCATCCATCATCAAGCAGAAAAAGATCTACTCCCAACTTTCTAGTATCCTTTAACAGGTCAAAAAGTTTAGCTTCATTAAAATCAAAATATGTTGATTCCCAATTATTTAATAGAGTCAATCTATCCCCTTTTCCATCTAATACTCTATAATTTCTTGCCCAATTGTGCATGTTTCGACTAGCTACACCTTTCCCACTATTAGAAAGCGTATAGAGGAATGCAGGGGTGGTAAATTCTTCATTCGGCTTAAGGGTATAGAGGGAAGCATAGTTGTTTATACCCGAAATGATTTTCAAGTTATTCAAGTAATCAAGTTCAATATCTGTTTTGAAGTTTCCACTATATTCGAGCGCACCAAAAAGGACGGTACCTTCATCTTCAGTAGCGGGTTTATCCATCGAAATCATAAATACAGATGGCTGAAATATATTTGCACGTGTGCCTAATTTCGTATCTAAAGATTTTATACCATGAGTAATTTTGGACTCTTCAGGTTGCATTTCCTTTGCCCAGTCGCCATGATATTGATTCAGCCAAAAGCCACCTGCTTTCAGATATAGATTTGCCGAGGCGTATTTTTGAAGAAGAACATTTCCTTTTTCTTTATGTTTAATCACACTCCACTGTTCTAACATATCATCTTTATAATAAGATTTGTAATACAGTGTTACCTGGAAGTCGTAAATCGGATCTTTGAGGATAATACTCAGCAATGATACATCATCGCTCTCTTTTTTGATACTATGGCTTACATATCGAAGATCCAGTGAGTTATTTCCATCTGAATGGGTTACGGTGATGGCTGGTTCCATTAAACTCCTAGAACCCGATGAGGTATAAGCGGAATTTAAAACACCAGTATATTCTGCCGATTGCTTGAACTGAGATGGGATAAGCTCATACTCAGTGGAGCTACTGAGCTTTTTACCGAAATATAGGGTATTTAAATTTTTCTTATCGTCTGCCTGCAAAACAAGAGCATTACTCTTAGTCTCTATTGTAATGTTTACTTTCTGGGCATTTACTTGGCTCGCAAATAGCAAGAGGGCAATTACAGTACCATTCAGGTTTCTGAAAAATGGTTTTTTGAATTTCATTGTGTGAGTATACTTTGGCTGTGTATTTCAAATTTAGTCTTATGTACCCAATTTTTATGTATCATATTAGCATATTGATATGAATTTTTGCCGTCAATTGAGGAAGATTGAAAAGGAAAAACACTAATTATCAATATAAAACGTTTGAGAAAATGCACCGTTCGCGGCAATATCCCAAGCTTCAACTCTTACCCATTTACGTCCTGTAAGTTTAGTTTTGAATTGGAATAACCTATCGCCGAATGCTTTGGTATCCGACAGATCGATTTTATCACGATAAATCTTTTTTCCATCACCCGATATTACTTCAATAAAATTCATCGGGAATGTCCAATTTAACTTCAGTTGAATATTTGCTATTCCCGTTTTACCCAATGTAATGGTTTCTCCAGAAATTTTGCCGTTTATATTTAATTTCGGAATTAACACTTCACCTGTACTGGAAAAAAATTTCCCTTTTTGCATTGCAGTTAAAACAGGTTGCCAACCCTCAGAATACGAAGGCATTTTTTCCATCATCAAATAATTCACATTTAAATGAGCATACATCTCATTTTCTGGTGTGATCGTAAAAAGGTCTGCCTCGGTAATTACCGTTTTCTTTTCCCCCCAATTGTTCATATCGTCAAGCAAATCTAGCACTCGCTTTCCAAGCTTTGGTTCTGAAAGATCTGCAGGCATCGCTTTCCATGCCGCACCCATAAATTGATCAGATTTAAAGAAAGCCTCATCCTTGTAAACATCAGGTGCGTTTACAGACCCTTTAGTACGTGCGTGAGCAGTCCAGGCCAGCCCGTTTTCCATTTCGAGAAGTTTCAACATATCGTTCTTATCTCCAATATGATAAATCCTACCATAAACTGGATGGTTCTCGAACAATGATTGCCCCTTTTTACGAGACATAATCCAATAAACCTCCTTTGGAAAAAACTCCAGCCAGTGGCCTCCAAAAAATTCATTCGGCTCTTCTCCTGGTAATAAAAGCAATTTATCGTCAGAATACTTTTTGCACATGTCAAACAACATCTTCAACTCAAGCAGTCTGAGTTCGTCAGGACCTTGCGGATGCGCTGTATAATGAAATTCTGCAAGATGGACGATGTCAATTCCTGTCTTTTTAAAGACTTTAACAAAGTCAGGTACTTGCGGCATTTCTTTATTTGCCATCATTACTTTCATAACAAACTCATTGTGAAAATGACTAGACATGGTTTTAAATCCGGGTAATTTTACATAAGTATCTTCATGAGTAAACTTTTTGATTTCGGTAAATGCAGACGGTTCATCCTTCTCACTTAGATAGCAGAAAAAATTTAGCCGTTGCTTAGTTAACGGTGGTGCGTTAAACCATGGAACGAATCTATTATCTCCCTTTAAATCCTGCCTGATCCCCATACCGAAACCCTCGACAACATTTCTGTAATCATTACCATACCAGGTAAACTTGAGATTAAAGGCTTCATCGAGTGGATAAAAATATTGGTGTGGGGCAGGAAAAATTGCAATAGCCCCATTTTCGCCCTTTGCCGCAATTGCTCGATATTTTACTGCAAGATTTTTAGCAGTATCAGTTGGCTTTACTGTGCTAGTCATGAATTCATCGCTCGTATTAGTCCATGATATATTTTTCCAGCCAGATTTTTTGTCAATCAGTCCAGCATCATAAACAATTGCAGTTGCATCATCAATAGTACTTACAACCGCAGCAATGTTGAACAGCGAACTACCGTTATAAAAAGTTATTTCTAAATCCCCATTAAATTTGTCTGCACTGAGCGTAGATATTTTAATCACAGTTCTATTACCGACTGTGATAATTTCAGCACTTGTCTTTTTTAATTTTATGGGATAGGTTTTATAAGGTTTTAAAGGAACTTTGTCAAAAAATATATTCCATCCATTTTGAGACAACAAATCCCTTTTACCGATACTTAAAAGAAAGACTGGATCAAGATCGCTCGAAATTACTTTTGCAGCTCCTTTTGTGATAATGCTTAAGCTTTTGAACAATGGTTCCGTAGGATTCATATTTAACACAACCTCCGCAAAACGCCGGTTTTCTGTAGGCCATTTAAAACGGAGCAAATTTCCGCTTACATCAAAAACAGCCTCACTTTTGCGATTGAACTTTATTGTATTGACTTTTACCTGAGCTTTTAGGGCTTCAGGCAGTAAAAAACACAGAATTAAAAGTAGCTTAAATTTCATATTTGGTTATTAAGAATCCCTAACATACGGTTTTTTAAGTATTCTTAAAAAATTGCGATTCAATACATTATTACTGTTGCTGCTGTTGTTGCTGCTCTGAAATTGCATCCATATAGCGTTGATAACTGTTTTTGACAGGCATATTTACACTTGGTTTATTATAATTTACCTCTTTGGGCTGAAAATAAGTATCTGCTTCAAAGTCATCATCCTCATGACCATACCCAACTGACACATTCACTTCAAGAATGTGACTCAAACCACCTTTATAAACACCTTTTACAGGGGAACAATCACTGAAGTCACGACCAACAGCTAACCTAACATGCTTTTCATTTGCGATGCAGTTATTTGTTGGATCTAGCCCAAGCCAGCCATAGTCCGGCAAATAGGCCTCTGCCCATGCATGTGTAGCACCTTCACCTCGCATCCCATCTTTATTAGGACAAATATAGCCGCTAACGTATCTCGCAGGTATACCCGCAAAACGCAACATTGTGGTTAACAAATGTGCGAAATCCTGACAAACGCCAGCCTTTAATCCAACAATCTCGTCAATTGTCGAATCCACAGTGGTAACACCTTTGATATAGTCGAAATTTGAAAACACATAAGTGCAAAACTTCACCGCCAGCTTATATGGTGTATCTTCTTTGCTGCGCATATTACTACACGCAGTGAGCAGCATATCAGCACTTTCAAAGTGGCTCTGTTTTAAATAATCAATAAACTCGACATCATTCTTTACGTTAGCAAGCATCCCCCATTGCTCCTTTAAGAAGATATCATCCTGTGGAATAGGCCTTGCTATAGTCTCCACGTAAATCTTTGAATATATTTTCAATTGGGTATGCGGCTCTGTTTGAGTAAAAACTCCAACCTCATTACCATAATAATCTAGAAATATGTCCACATCAGGAGTATTTGAGATGTTAAGATCATGTAGAATTACCTTTTGAAATTCGTCCTTAATAGGAAAAAGGATTATCTGATTTGCACTATCACGAATAGGTGTTTCATACTTATAATTTGTAATGTGCTTTATTTTAAATACAGGCATTGTCGAGTGATTAAGATTTGGCAAAATAATATTCATCAAGCAGATATGCTATTCCATACAATTCGTTTCTAATCTTCAAAAGATAGTTATGTAAGCCTTCTGACTTCATTGAATTAACAGAATTGTATGTTACGGTACTAGTTAATCTACCAATATTGAAAGAAAGATTATTATAATGTTGAATGTTTTTGTCGCTTTTTAAACGGACAAAATATCGTTGTATATTATTAACAGAATAAATTGCTGACCGGGGGAAATCTCGATTTAACATTACGAGTTCTAGGATATTATCAGCTGTGAACCCTTCTCTATAAGATTTTAAATACAACTCGTAGCCTCCGAGAGAAAGCAGCAAATGTTTCCAATATGAGGTATCTGTTAGCAGATCCGGATCTGAGCTTATTGAATTAAATTTTGTGTCCAAAATATCAATCGATTGTATACTACGTTCGAGGTATTTCCCTATGCTCATAAAGCTCCTGATCTCACCACGCTCCATGGTACTATCTGCGGTTCCATAATAGAGCATAACTTGCTTGACAAGGATATCCAGAGCTGTGAGCGGATCATCCTTCTGTACATACCAAAGTAGCTTTGGATCTTTAACTGTATGATAGTAGTCATTTAAACATTGCCATAGATCTTTTGCTATGTGCTCCTGAACACTTCTTGCATTTTCCCTGGCCAGTGTAATAATATTTAGTATAGAATTGGGATTATTTCTATTAAACAGCAGGTACTCGATTACAGATCTGCTATCTGTCTTTATTCGAGATATATCTTCTTCATCACCGCCACTATAAAGGCGGAGAACTGGATTCCAGGTAAATTCCTGAATGGTATCCTGCGAAGAAGCATAGTTAATTTTAATCATCCTTAAAATACCATCACTACGTTCAACGTAACGACTTAACCAATATAAACTTGAGGCAACTCTACTTAACATATTTTTATTTTAAGATGATAAAACCCAGGTATCTTTACTTCCACCACC
>JACMPF010000102.1 GCA_014377665.1 Pedobacter sp.
AAGGCTTAACGTTAAAATTCTCGAAGTTCTTGAGGAAGATCTACATCCAAATTTGGCGACCAAAAAGGCTATTTCCGATGGCAGATTGCGGAAAACTAAAAAAATTACCAATCTTGACTCGTTCTTTAAAGAGCTTTAATGTACACCTTAAGTTTTACCAATAGGTTTGAGAAAGATCTTAAGTTAATCAAGAAACGTTCCCTCAAGGATCTGAACTTTATTAGTTCTTTTTTAAAAAACGAGCTAATTGTAAAGGGTGCGGAAGGACTTCCTCAAAAGTTTAGAGCCCACAAATTATCAGGAAACTACAAAGACAATTGGGAATGTCACATCAAAGGTGATCTCCTGATCATTTGGCTCGAAATCACCCCGGAAAATGAAATTATTTTAGTAAGAGTAGGCAGTCACTCAGATCTTTTCTAACTTTTCCATTGAAACTCAATACATGCGCCCAATACCGGCTATGGTTAGAAAGTTGTTTCTCAAATACTTACAAAATCATCACATACGAACATCAAATCCGAGAAATATTGTGAAATTGTTATACAACCGTGTGTTCATTGCAATCCGGAGGCTATTTTTCATAGTATATTTAGAAAAACCAAATATAAACCAGTATGCTACGGATAATATTCTTAGACATTGACCTCGGCTATAAATATGCAGACGTTAAAAATCAACAGGAATTATTGAATAAAAATCTTAAAATCTCAAGACACGGCTATTATATTGTTTGCGTCTTGGATCTTGATAGCGAAACGGTAATAAAAAAGTGTAACTCATTCTCGGCTCATTCTGGCTTTATTAAGAGCTGTTATCCTAACATTGCCCTGGAGCAACCTTTGTATAGTCCGCAATCTTGAAGTAGCAATGGAATAAAAGCACAGATTCCATCCTACCCATGTAATGGCCTAATCACAGGTAAAATACAAAGTCAAAGAGTGCATGCGCATGGGGCGGGGCGGGTTCTGTGTAAACATAGAAATGTAAGAAAGCCAGCTTAAAAAATTATATACTTGACGTTAACCAATCAGCAAAATCTTTAATACTATCGAACAACATATCCGGATTTAATTTTTTTAATTTTTCAGGTTCTGCTGTTTCTGCCCAAGCTGCTGCAACTACTGGAACGCCCACTTTGTTGCTTGCCGTGATATCACTCGGCGAGTCCCCCACGTATATAACCTCATTTTTTTGTATATCCTTAAACAGATCTAAAATGTTTTGAATACCTTCCGCTTTCCGTGGCCCACTGGATATTCCAGTCTCGATTGCTTCAAAATATTCAGCAAGGCCAAATTGTTTTAATGAGATCTCCGTGCTATGCTTTCCCTTACCGGTTACCATCGCAATTCTTACTGATCTATTTTTTAAAGTAATCAGCAGGTCTTCAATACCTTCAAAAGGAACGGGGCACATAGCATGCAGCTCGCTGTAGAATTCCAGATATTTAGAAATACCTTTTTCATAATAACCAGGTGCCAGTGCCCTGATGGTTCCCTCTTCCGAGGGTCCGAATGTTTCGATAATTTCTTCGTCTGACAAGGTGCGTTTAATAAGAGGCTCTATAGACTTTCTAAAGGCAGATATGCATAATGGTAGTGTATTGCCTAGTGTACCATCAAGGTCAAAAATTACAGCTTTAATTTTATTCATTTCAATCATAACAAATGTAGTCAGACTTTAGTGTTGTTTTTTCTAATTAGCTTACACGGGTTACCGAATGCCACAGCGTTCTTTCCAATGGTTACTCCAGGTAAAATGATTACGCCACCACCAGTATCCGATGTATTAAAAATTTCACCGTCCAGGCACTTTTGAATTTCAGATTTCATA
>JACMPF010000103.1 GCA_014377665.1 Pedobacter sp.
ATAGCCACCCTCGCTTTCTTCCCTTTAAGACCAGCAAGTTCATTAATTACTTCCAGCTCTTGAACAGATTCTACGTTGAAACAAAAAATATCATTGTCTAGCGCGCCGTTGATCTCCTTGTCTGACTTACCCACCCCGGCGAAAACTATTTTCCCTTTATCAAACCCTACTTCCAAAGCTTTAGATACCTCTCCTCCACTTACGCAATCTGCACCGAAACCAACAGCTTGAATCTTTTCCAGTACACGCTGATTGAAGTTGGCTTTCATCGCATAATGCACATGAAAATTATATACATTTGCTGCGTTAGCACACTTTGTTAAAGTCTCCTGCAACAATGAAAGATCATAGTAGTAAAAAGGAGTTTCAGCGTTTTTTAGTGGCGTGATATCTATATTGGTAAACATAATGTTAAAGTATCTTATAATAATTTGTGGTATTTTTTTAGGGATAATTTACTTCGGTAATTATATCGACTACAGAAATAATAAAATCAGTAAAAACGAATATGACAGGAGGATAAAACTATTCATCGTACTTGTCATAATCGTTATTCTTGTTGCTCTTTGGCTAAGAAAAAGATATTAGTTACTCAAATATTCTTCCGTGCAAACTCTTCAGTGCTTCCGTTTTATCAGAGGTATTGATTAATAAGGAGATGTTGTAATTACTGCCTCCATAAGAAATCATCCTGACAGGTATGTGCTTAATCGAGTCAAGTACTCGTGCAGCGTAGCCATGTTTCTCTGCGCTAAAATCTCCCACAACACAAACAATAGACTGGTCCTTATCAACCTCTACACTTCCAAATGCATGTAATTCTTCTATAATTTTATCAAGATTATCCAAATAATCTATAGTTACAGAAACCGCCACTTCAGAAGTAGTGATCATGTCAATCGGCGTTTTATACCTTTCAAAGATTTCAAAAACCTTTCTCAGGAAACCGTAGGCTAACAACATCCTGCTAGATTGAATCTTTATTGCTGTAATACCATCTTTAGCTGCTATGGATTTAATTTTACCTTTTTCGCTTTCAGCTGAGATTAGTGTTCCTGCAGCTTTAGGCTCCATAGTATTGAGCAGGCGAACAGGTATCCTATACTTCTGAGCGGGGAATACAGATTGAGGATGAAGAATCTTCGCTCCAAAATAAGCCAACTCAGCAGCTTCATCGAAAGACAATTGAGCGATAGGTTTGGTGCCTTTTACAATTCTGGGATCGTTGTTGTGCATCCCATCAATGTCTGTCCAGATCTGAACTTCTTCAGCCATAATCGCCGCCCCTAATAAAGAAGCGGTGTAATCGCTGCCTCCGCGTCTTAAATTATCGACCTCACCAAAGCTGTTGCGACAAATGAAGCCCTGAGTAATAAAGAGTTTATTGTCTTTATGCCCGGCTAAAATTGGCATTAAATGTTCAGTAATAAAAGGAATATCCGGTTCATTGTCCTCATCAATTTTCATAAAATCAAGGGCAGGTAAAAGAACAGAAGAAACCCCGATCGACTTTAAATAAATATGATATAACGAAGTAGAAAGCAATTCGCCTTGAGCCAGAACAACCTTTTCTTCAATTGGAGTAAAAATATCATTAGCTAACGTTTCTAAAAACCGGAAGTGATAGCTAACAACCTCTTTACCCTGCTCAAGAAATTTGCCTTCAGACAAAAGCTCAATCACAAACTCATTATATTTTTGGTGTAATGCGTTAATGAGACTCAACGCAGACTGTTTATCTTCCTTTAAAAGTTTGGCTGAAATTTCTACTAAACTATTTGTTGTACCCGACACGGCCGACAATACTACGATTTGTTCTTCGGCTGGATCTATGATATCCAGTAATTTTTTCATCCGCTCAGGGCTTCCTACAGAAGTGCCTCCAAACTTTAATATTTTCATCGTTTAATCTTTAGTTTTTATGGAACTTTTTAGTCTCTAATTGTTAATATACTTATATTAGGCCGTGAAATTAACTAAAATTTGTTTCAATAGTATAAATTAAATACCTACGAATTATATGCAATTAGAACCCTCAACTTTAGCCACCATCAATGAATGGCTCAATGGAAATTATGATCAGACCACTAAAAAAGAGATTCAGTCTTTAATGGATAGCGAGTCGGCTACAGAGCTGACGGATTCATTTTACAGAAGTCTTGAATTTGGCACTGGCGGATTGCGGGGCATTATGGGAGCAGGATCAAACAGAATCAATAAATATACGATAGGCACCGCTACGCAAGGTTTGGCCAATTACCTATTAAATAAGTATCCTGGCGAGAAGATAAAAGTTGCGATTGCACACGATAGCAGGAATAATTCAGATTACTTCGCAGGAATCACAGCTGATGTATTTTCAGCGAATGGTATTTATGTGTACTTTTTCAAAGCACTAAGACCTACTCCTGAGCTATCTTTCGCCGTTAGGCATCTTGATTGTCGCAGTGGTGTAATGCTTACCGCCTCTCATAATCCTAAAGAGTATAATGGATACAAGGCCTATGGTGCTGATGGTGGGCAGTTTACCTCTCCCGATGATACCATGGTGATGGATGAGGTTGCAAAAATTAAAAATATTGATGAGGTTAAATTTGACCGAAATGAAGCCTTTATCGAGCTGATCGGAGAAGAAATTGACCAATTATATTTGGATAAGATTACCGAGTTATCAGTCTGTCCAGAGGCAATTGAACGTCAGAAAGACCTTAAAATAGTTTATTCCCCAATCCACGGCACAGGAATTACTTTGGTTCCTAAAGCATTGGAACAGTTTGGATTTACCAACCTGACATTGGTAGAAGAGCAAAGTACACCGGACGGTAATTTCCCAACCGTAGTTTATCCTAATCCTGAAGAAAAAGAGGCATTAACACTTGCGCTAAAAAAGGCAAAGGATATTGATGCTGACCTGGTAATGGCTACAGACCCTGATGCCGACCGTGTCGGTATCGCCGTGAAAAACAATGAAGGTGAGTTCGTGCTGTTAAATGGGAATCAAACAGGAAGCTTGTTGATCAATTATTTGCTTACCGCTTGGGAAGAAAAGGGGAAACTTGATGGCAACCAGTACATTGTAAAGACGATTGTAACGACCAACTTGATCGAGACTATTGCTAAAGCAAAAAACGTAACTTATTATAA
>JACMPF010000104.1 GCA_014377665.1 Pedobacter sp.
CCATAATGTTTTTATTATATAGTTTTGATCATTGGCTCTTATAACCTCCAACAAATAAAATTGTTTAGCAATTTAAAAATCAAGGAATTGGCGCAGGCTTGTACGTGAAATACGGGGAGTTAATATTTCTTCATTCTTTTATATTTCTTTATCATTTTTTCAAACCTTTTTCAAAAAACAGCTGTTGCCTTAACATCTAATTTTGAAAATTATTACTTATGAAAGCAGCAGTATTTCACAAACCCGGAGACATCAGCTACACAACTGTGGCAGATCCAAAAATTGAATTGGCAACAGATATTATTTTAAGAGTGACTTCTACAGCAATTTGTGGCTCTGATCTTCACATCCTAAGCGGCGCAGTGCCACAAACTACAGACATGGTGTTAGGCCATGAATTTATGGGGATAGTAGAGGAAGTTGGCGCAGAGGTAAAAAATCTTAAGCCTGGAGATCGTGTCATCGTACCTTTTCCAATTGCCTGTGGCCATTGTTTTTTCTGCAACCATGGAGCCTCGCCAAGTTGTGAAAATTCAAATTATAAGCATTATGGTCCTAATGGAGACATGATGGATCAGAAAGGTGCAGCACTTTTTGGTTACACAGATCTTTACGGAGGTTATTCCGGGGGACAAGCAGAATACGTTCGCGTACCTTATGGGGATGTTAGTCCAAGGGTTATCCCTGATAACATCACAGACGAGCAAGCGTTATTCCTTACAGATATTTTCCCTACTGGATGGTCTGGAGTTGATTGGGCACAGCTGAAAGGGGGCGAAGTAGTTGCAATTTTTGGCTCGGGGCCTGTTGGTTTAATGGCACAAAAGGCAGCATGGCTAAACGGAGCAAGCCGCGTTATTGCTATTGATCCACTTGATTACCGCTTGGAAAAAGCAAAAGCTGTAAATAAAGTAGACATACTCAATCCTCATAAAGTAGATGTAGTTGCAGCCATTCGGGAGATGACTGGCGGTCGAGGTGCTGATGTCTGTATTGACGCCGTAGGTTTCGAACCTGAAAGATCGCTGATGGATAAATTAAAAGCAACCATAAACTTTGAAAAAGGAAGTATTAAGGTTCTCGAAATGTGCTTTGAGGCTGTTCGAAGAAGTGGAACAGTTTCAATTCTAGGTGTTTATGGCAGTCCATATGATAACTTCCCGCTCTTCAGAATCTTTGATAAGGGCTTGACCATCAAGCAAGGTCAGGCACCAGTATTGAATTATATCGACAAATTGATCGATCTTGTAAAGGAAGAAAAAGTGGTATTGGATGATATTATCACCCATACGATGCCTTTAAGTGAAGTATCGAAAGCCTATAAAATATTCGACGAGAAAGAAGACGATTGCGTAAAAGTTGTCCTTAAACCTTAAGTCTTCTTACCAATGGAAAATAGGAATAAACTCCTTTCAGTTAAGTGTAAATCCCATTCTAAATCCTAAACAAAGGGAAATTACAGTTGTTGTCAATTAACGAAACTTACATTGAATGTTATGAAAAATGAGTTGACATCTGAACCAAAGTTCAGCACTAAAACCTCTGCTACTGCGGAGCCGGCGTTAATGACGTTGTTCTTGGATAGTATTAAAGATATCTATTGGGCAGAAAACCACTTGGTTAAAGCTCTGCCAAAAATGCAGGAAGCGGCAACCTCTGTAGAGCTTTCTGGAGCAATTCAAGAACACCTTGCTCAAACTAAGGAACATGTTGCCCGGTTAGAGCAGGTTTTTGAGTTGCTTGGCGAAAAAGCACAAGCAAAAAAATGCGATGCCATGGAAGGAATCTCTAAAGAGGGAGAAAGCATTGTAGAGCGTACTGAAGCAGGAACCGCAACAAGAGATGTTGGGATTATTCTTGCTTCTCAAAAGGTAGAACACTATGAAATTGCGAGCTATGGCGGCTTGGTGCAGCTAGCCATTACACTTGGGTTAACGGACGTTGCAGATCTATTAGCTCAGACCCTGGCAGAAGAGAAAGACGCAGATACAGTTCTTTCCGAAATCGCAGAAAATAACATCAATTATAACGCTGCTGAGGAAGCATAATTAATTTAATAATGTCAAAGAAACAATCCCCACCGAAGCTTGCTACTGAAGCAGCCTACGACAAAAAATTGGTTCCGCAGCCGGAAAACGATAAAACTGAAAAGTTAATCCCGCATACTGCGGATGCTACAGGCGAATTCATGACCACCAATCATGGTGTCAAAATAAATAACGACCAAAATTCCCTGAAAGCTGGGGACCGTGGTGCGACTTTGCTTGAAGACTTCATATTAAGAGAAAAGATTACCCATTTTGATCATGAACGTATTCCTGAACGTATTGTACATGCTAGAGGTTCTGGTGCTCATGGCGTGTTCAAACTTTATGAGTCACAATCGGCATTTACCAAAGCAAACTTCTTAAATGATACAGAAACGGAGACTCCGGTATTTGTACGGTTTAGTACTGTTGCAGGTTCTCGTGGATCTTCAGATCTGGC
>JACMPF010000105.1 GCA_014377665.1 Pedobacter sp.
ACACAATGCGTTTGACTTAATATCTAATTCTCCTATAATATGCATATGTCACTGAAATCCAGCGTTTAATTAACAGGTAATATCTTGTGTCAAATTTGTATTTACAGAGCATAAGCCTTCTTATCGTATTTTTGATTTATAACTAAACGCAAGCTTCGTCGAGCCTGAATAATTCCCCTTGCACAACTTCGTCATTTACCTAGTAGTTCCGTTTTTGTTTGGACCGATCGAAGGTCAGGTCTCTTAAAGAAAATCGGTCGTTCAGACTATCATCTGGAGTCCAGTATTTTCGGATTTATCGAAAAGTACGAAGAGTTTCGCCCACATAATACCGGACATTTTGCACAAACGGCGGACATTCGCGGACATTTCTCTTGAAGATTAGTTTAGCTTGTTTAATCACCATACGTTTGTATCAAAATAACACAAGCGGGTACATGGCTAAGCTACTAGTAGCGTAAATATGGGGGTGTTAGTTAGTTGCTTACTGCGAAGCGGGCATGAAAAGTTCTTTGACGTATTATTATCATTCCTGGGCCATCCGAAAGGTTTTTCCAACCAGTTCATTGACCGGTTAAACCACTATTAGGAATAAGGATTACGGAATCCCCGATATTTGATCTATTTTTGCGCTTCAATTTTAAAAAATGGAAAATTCCAGAAAACCACAAAGACCAAAAGAGAACAATGAATTTATTTTCGGTATCCGAGCTGTAATTGAGGCAATAAAAGCTGGTAAAGACATTGAAAGTATTTACATCCAAAGAGGTTTGGGAGGTGATATCATTCTGGAACTAAAAGCGCTGTTAAAGGAAGTTGATGCTCCGGTGCATAACGTTCCCGTAGAAAAGTTAAACCGGATGACCCTTAAGAATCACCAGGGTGTCATCGCGGTTGTCTCTGCAATTACTTTCCAGAAAATCGAAGATATCATTCCTTTAATTTACGAGAAAGGGGAGACTCCTCTGATTTTGATCCTTGATGGAATAACAGATGTAAGAAATATGGGAGCAATCGCAAGAACAGCTGCCTGCGCTGGAGTTCACGCCATTGTTGTGCCCACTAAAAACTCCGCACAGATCAATGCAGATGCAATTAAAACGTCTGCCGGTGCGCTGTTTAGCATACCGGTTTGCAGACATCCAAACTTGCATAAAACAGCTCTATACCTTCAGGAATGTGGTCTACAAATCGTTGCATGTACAGAAAAAACAACTGACCTGATCTATGCACCAGACTATACTGGCCCAACTGCCATCGTAATGGGTGCAGAAGATGAGGGGATCTCAAATGAGATCTTGAGGATGGCAAATTATCTCGCTAAAATCCCAATGATGGGAGAAATCGGCTCTTTGAATGTCTCCGTATCTGCTGGAGTAATATTATACGAAGCCATTAGACAAAGAACAACTTAACTAGTTGTCCTCAAATAGGTATCCACTGTAAGCTAATCCTTTTGCAACGCTAATAAAGTTATCTCCTGAATGTATGGGCTTTTCAGGAAACTTGTCGTTGAATAAATTATTAACTGCCGAAACCATGGATGTGCCGCCTGTTAGAAACAAACTGTCAATATCAGTTGTAAGGATGTTATTTTTAAGCAAGAACTCGTCAAGATACTTACTGATCTTGTTCAAATCCTTTTGAATTATCTGGTCATATTCCATTCTCGATACCTGCTCATCAATTTCGATTCCCATCTTAGAATATAAAAAGTCTGTATTTGGATTGTTTGACAATTCAAGTTTACTCCGTTCGATAGCTTGGAAAACAGAGTAGCCAAGATTGTTTTCTGTGAGTGTGATTAGATTTTTAAACTTTCTATCTTTCTTCGAATAATGGTAATAGTTGTCCAGATCGTTTTTTATTTTCTGACCATTGAAGAAATTCATCTGTTCCCAGGAGCAGATATTAGCAAATAGTGAAACAGGAACATTAAGCATTTTCCCTGGAGCCGCTTCGTAAAGGGTGTGCTTTCCAAAGTACGGAGTGCCTTTTTCCCACATGAAGGAAGAATCAAAATTGTCTCCGCCAATGTAGATTCCTCCGGTCGCAATAATATCTGTATGCCGTTCTTTTGCACCTGCTCGTTCTGGATCTAGTGAGAGAAAGGTAAAGTCAGTCGTTCCTCCGCCTAGATCCGCTACAAGTACTTTTTCTTTATGCTTTAATGTCCGCTCATAGGCAAAGGCAGCACCAATTGGTTCAAACTGAAACCTGACATCTGAAAAACC
>JACMPF010000106.1 GCA_014377665.1 Pedobacter sp.
CGCATATTTAATAGCATTGTTAACAAAATTGATTACCACCTGTTCAATGCGAGGCTGATCTGCTGTTACCATAATCTCCCTGTCTCCTTCCAATACCAACTCCTGTTTTCCCTCGATTCTAACATGGTCGCAACATTCAGCTAGAATATTATATAAATTACATCCTGAGCTATTTAACCTAAGCGCCCCGTCATTAAGGCTATTAACGTTTAACAAGTCATCAATGAGTAGGCTCATTTTTTCCATGCTCCTGGTAGATTGCTCGATGAGTTTAAGATGCAGCGGAGAGGTTGGTTTGTCTTTAATTCTGTTTAAAAGTTGCAATGACGCCTTCAATGTCGTGATCGGTGTTTTAAGCTCATGACTCGCGATTGAAAGAAAATCATCTTTGCGTTGTTCAAAAGCTTTAGTTTCTGTGATGTCGCTCACTACGCAAACCATTCTGTCGGCCTCACCAGTTTCATTGTACCTTGCTTTGCCATGCTCGCTAATCCAGTGAGTGGAGCCATTTGGCCATTTAACCTGATACTGGGTTAGATACACAGATCTATTATTTATAGCGTAACTCACCATAGTACGAACATCATGTCTGTATTCGGGTAACATGGATTCAACTAGATCAGGGTAGTTAAATAGGTCATCGGGCCCTCGTCCATAAAGCTTTTTGAATTGCGCGTTACTGCTCATTATTTCTGTGGCTAAATCTACTTCTGTGGCGCCTAATGCGCCGGCTTCCATAGCAATGAGTAATCTATGATTGGTTTCATCCATCCGATTATTCATGTCTTGCAGATCTTTAAAAAGCAGTGCTGTAGGTTGAATAAAGCCGGTTTCTACATTGGCTTTATAGATAAGGAAAAAAGCAATCAGCTTAAAATAATGTCCAATAGCGTTTGCTGAACCATAATTCGATGCATATAGGGTAAAACAGAATTCACTTAAGATGGTAAATAATACAGAAAATATTAGGTAGCGGTAAACGTTACCACTAAACCTTGAGCGATTGATATACAATAGATATCCAGCTATCAACAACAGAAAAATGATCACATACTCTGCGTAGATCTTAAATATGGTTTGTCCGACGCCTTCGACAAAGCATATTGGAAAGATTTGCCATCTTAATATCGATAAGATTAAGGCCAGGCTAATCAAAAAGTACCCTACAAAGATCAAATCCGCATTGGGTTTGCGAACTCTGTTCATTGCATAAAAGCCAACTAAAAGTGTAACGGCTTCCATAAAGCGTGTAGCTACCCAGAATTGATTGGCGTAAAACGTCGTTCCAGACATTATATTCATACCTTTAAAGGATAGCGTGTGCAGAAGATCGAGAATTCCAATAAAGATATAGGAGATACCCACAAAATACAGATACCTGTTGTCCATTATCTTACGGGAATTCCAGGTGACGATAAAAACAGCGAAAGCTATAATGATGGAAAATAACTCAATGACAGTGTGAAACAATAGATAGCTCTCCTTTAAACAATAGAAAAGTGCTACGACTACTGAACTGACAAGAAAAATTGTCCGATAATTATTTCTCAGAAAACTTGAAATGGAAATAGACAAAAAGGTCATGATAAGTTTGTTTCAAATATAAAACATTATCGAATTTCTAAATCACAATCCTTATTTAATCTTCTAAATTTATGGAATCTATTAAGCTGGTGATTAGTATATTAGCAGAATCGGCTGAAATGCATAGAAATACATCTTAGGAAACCAAACAATATGAATTGGAACAGTCATTTGCTTGATCAAGTTGAGCAGGTAGCAGACATTAGCAACAGAAAGGAGAAGCAAAAAGTCGCAGAGAAAATTTCGCGTCGTGTCAGGGACGGAGACGTCATTGGCGTGGGCTCGGGATCAACATCTTTACTGGCGGTTCAATCAATAGCCAAAAGAGTGGCCGAAGAAAACATGAATGTAAAAGTGATTCCAACATCATTGGAAATGAATTTAGCTTGTCAGCATTTCAATTTGTCGGTTACTGATCTTATATTGAATAGGCCAGACTGGTGCTTCGATGGTGCTGATGAAGTCGATATAGGCCGTAACTTAAACAAGGGTCGGGGAGGAGCGCTTTTTAAAGAGAAGCTGGTAATGAGCAGTTGTGAGGAGCGGTATATCCTGATAGACTCAAGTAAAATGGTGAAAGTTTTGGGAACTAATTTCCCAATCCCTGTAGAAATAAATCCGTTGGCATTAAGCTATGTGGAATCAGGGCTGATAAAGCTGGGTTCAACTGAGGTAAAACTAAGACTTGCAGGAGGAAAGGACGGCCCTGTTTTTACGGAAAATGCCTGCTTAATTCTAGATGTTTATTTTAAAGAGGTTTATAGAGACCTTGAAAGGGACATTAAGTGCATCACAGGTGTATTGGAAAGCGGCCTATTTCAATATTACAATCCAATATTGATAACGTCCTGAATGTGATCAGCAAGTGGTAAAGTGAACCAAAAATTACTGCCATTATTTAGCTCACTTTTGACTCCAATTTGTCCCTTGTGTTTTTTAATGATTTCTTCACAAATGTAAAGTCCCAATCCGAGACCTGTATAAAGCGAACTGGCATTGCTAACCTGGTAGTAACGATCAAAAAGGTAGCGAATCTTTTCTGCAGGAATACCCGGTCCCCTATCAACGACACATACCTGCACGTAACCATCTATTTTCTTAATGTCTATTAAAATTTCTTTTGCATCGGGAGCATATTTAATTGCATTCGTAATGAAGTTTACTAGCACTTGTTCTATTCTAATCGTATCCGCAACGACATCTATGTTCCTTTCGCCGTCAATCACTATAGTATGTGCAGCGAGATCCAATTCTCCCACACAACAGGTAATGAGATCGAATAAGTTGAACTGCTGTCGGCTGATGTTAAGTTGACCTTGGTTGGCCATACTCGCGTTGAGTAAGTCTTCAATTAGAATATTAACTCTAGCCAAGCTTTTGCTCGCTTGGGCAATAAGTTTAAAGGAGAGTTCAGAAGGAGCATTTGCCTTAATCTTGTCAAGCATTTGCAGCGAACCCTTCAAACTGGTAATGGGCGTTTTAATTTCGTGACTAGCAATACTTATAAAGTCGTCCTTGTATTGCTGTAGCAACCGAAGTTCCTGAATATCGGTAGCTGTTCCAACCCAAAGTTGGATGTGACTTTTCTCGGCCTTTACAGGCATTAGTCGGACTAAGTGCCACCTGAATATACCATCATAGCGTTTTATCCTCATCTGAAATTCTCCACCATCCTTTCCATGTAAAATGGAACTGAAACTGGTTAACCCAAGTTCCAAATCATCGGGATGGATCACTACTTCAAAGGCCTGTATATTCTTAGATGCACTATCCAGACCAGTGTAGTCATACCAACGCTGATTGTAATAATCTATCTTTCCATTCACATTGCTCGTCCATGCCATTTGCGGAATGGTTTCCATCATGCTTCTAAACCTGTTTTCACTTTCATGAAGTGCTAGAGTTCGGTTGACTACTCTGGTTTCTAACTCCTCGTTAAGGTCTAGAAGCTCAATATTTAACCTTTTCAATTCTTCGGCAATCACTAGTTTTTCCTTTCTCAATTGCGCATCGTCAATAGCCCTGAAGATCTTAGTAGGTAGCGTAAATAGATTTGCTTTTGATACATAGTCAGTAACCCCTGACTTGATCAGTTCAACTGCATTTTCTTCGCCTATAACGCCAGAGATAATGATAAAAGGAGTTAGTGCATGATTGATTTGCTTGATTTGAAAAGCAGTTACTGCATCAAAAGAAGGAAGGGAGTAGTCGGACAGTATTAAATCCGGTTCATAACTTTCCAAGGCCTGTTCATAGCCTTTTCGGGTTTGAACAATGTTATGAACAAAATCAAGTCCTGACTTTTTAAGCTCGCGACAAAGTAGATCAGCATCGCTTTGGTTATCTTCAACAATAAGAATCTTAAGTTGTTCTTTCATGAATAACTAGAGTGCCGGCTGGCTAAGGTCAATCCAATACAGCCCAATTTGTTTAACTGCTTGAAAGAAATTATCGCTATCTACAGGTTTAACGATGTAACTGTTGGCGCCCATAGCAAAGCATTTTTCAATATCCGGGCCCTCATTTGAAGAAGTCAACATCACTACTGGAAGTGACTTTAGGTTTGGGTCGGCCTTAATCTTTTCCAACACCTGCAGGCCGGAGACTTTCGGCATTTTCAAATCAAGCAATACTAGTTTTGGGAATTCTAGTGGATTCCTATCTATGTAGTTGCCACGACAGAATAGAAAATCTAATGCTTCTGCTCCATTGACAACATGGTGAAGCTTGTTATTGAAACCACTTTTATTCAGTGCGCGAATAGTTAGCGCAGCATCATCCTGACTGTCTTCAACAAATAATATTTCAACGTTATGGTAGCTCATGATTATTCTATATTAGGGTTTGTTCTATACTGGGTAAACTAAAATAAAAGCAGGATCCATGGTCTAATTCCGATTCTGCCCATGCCAAACCACTGTGACGCTGTACAATCTTTTGCACAATAGCGAGGCCTATGCCAGTACCTTCAAATTCCTCCTGAGAATGAAGACGCTGAAAAACGCCAAAAAGTTTGTCATAATATTGCATGTCAAAACCAGCTCCTTTATCTTTTACGAAATAAATTATCATGTCGTTTTTCTGATAGGCGCCTATCTCTACAATAGTTTCCGCTTTATGTCTGGAATATTTAATGGCATTAGAAATTAGGTTTATCCATACCTGTTTGATAAGTGATTTATCACCCATAGCAGGAGGTAGGATATTTACTATATAATTAGGGACGTTTTCGTCCTCTTCTGTTATCTCATCCTGAACTATTTTCAAAAGTTCGTTCATATCAATAGCCGAAAAGCTTACCTGCTTCCTTCCCAATTTGGAAAATGCAAGTAAGTCATCAATTAGCTCGCCCATTTTTTTTGAATTACGGGTGATGGCATGAAAGACCTTAAGACCCTCTGCATCAAAATTATCGATATAGTCTTCTGCGAGAATTTTTGTATAGCCATGAATAGCACGGATAGGTGCCCGTAGATCATGTGATACAGAGTAAGAAAATGATTCCAATTCCTTATTAACAACTTCAAGTTCCTTATTCGCAATTTCCAATTGTGAAGTTCTCTCTTTTACTTTCCTCTCTAGCTCGTCATTCAGTTTACGGATATCATCTTCCGCACTTTTTAGTTCCCGGTTAGCAATAATGAGTTCTTCGGCCCGCTTTTCCTTTTCTTTGTTTTGAAAAGCCAGCTCTTTGTTTGCTATGATAAGCTCCTGTGCCCTAGTTTCTTTTTCTTTGTTCTGGAATGCTAATTCTTTGTTCGCAATAAGTAATTCAGCAGCGCGCTTCTCTCTTTGAAGGTTCTGTAGGGCGATTTCCTTATTGGCGAGAAAGAGTTCGTCGTTTTCTTTGTTATTCATTCTTACATTAAAATATACCCGAGGACTTAGTAAGAATACCAGGAGTGGTTAGGGGAGCTGCACTTCCGTAGTGCTAAAGCTTAAAGCTAAGCTATTAATTTATCAAACTCGCAGAATTTTAAATATAATCCTCCTTCGGTGCTGGTTGATTTCGCCACTAAAAGGCAATTGATATTGAACAATTGCAGCCGCAAAAAATATTGAAGGCAAATTATATCTTGAAATTGATAAAATATTAAGTGAGAACCTACCGGCTGTGCCATTTCCTTTACATAACAACGTATTTCTTCTAGAAAATATTTATTGGCATTTGGATTGTAAAGAATTAGGGCTATGGAAATGCATTTTTATAAAAATGAAAAAATAATAAAACCTAATGCGATGTATGACTACCTTGTAGTAGGAAGTGGTCTGTTCGGCTGTGTTTTTGCCTATGAAGCAGCCAAGCGTGGTAAGCGTTGTCTAGTAATTGACAAACGGGAACATGCCGGCGGGAATGTCCATTGTGATGAGATAGAAGGAATTAACGTTCATAAGTATGGGGCTCATATTTTTCACACCAACGACCGCGAAATCTGGGACTATGTTAATTCATTTGTTGAATTTAACCGATACACGAACAGCCCCCTGGCAAACTTTGAGGGGCAGCTCTACAACCTTCCATTCAACATGAATACTTTTTATCAACTTTGGAAGGTCAAAACACCAGAAGAAGCCAAAGCAAAAATCCAGTCACAAATAAACCAGAATAAAAGCGGTGTTCCAGCAAACCTGGAAGAGCAGGCCATATCTCTGGTCGGCACAGACATTTATTATAAACTGATAAAGGGATACACAGAGAAGCAATGGGGAAGAGCGGCTATCGACTTACCTACATTTATCATCAAACGTTTGCCTGTTCGTTACACGTATGACAACAATTATTTCGATGATAGATATCAGGGAATTCCGATAGGCGGATATAATAAACTTACCAAAGGTTTGTTAGCGGGTATAGAGGTGAAACTTGGAGTCGACTATTTTGAAGATAGGGAACCCCTAAACAGTTTAGCCAATCAAATAGTATTTACAGGTAATATTGATCAATATTATAATTACAAATTTGGTAAGCTTGAATATCGAAGCCTAAGGTTTGAGCATACCATCTACGATCAACAAAACTACCAAGGTAATGCAGTCATCAACTATACAGAGCAGCATATTCCATATACGAGAACCATCGAACATAAGCACTTTGAATTTGGAAAACAGGATAAGACCGTTGTCACTAAAGAGTTTCCAGAAGAATGGAATCCTGAAAAGGAGGCTTATTACCCTGTGAATGACGCAAAAAATACTGAACTCTATTTAAAATATAAAGAGTTATCAGAACAGGAAAGCAATGTCATATTTGGAGGTCGCCTTGCGGAATATAAATATTACGATATGCATCAAATTATAGGTTCAGCTTTAAAGAAGGTTAAAACCCATTTTTCAGAATAGTTTTTCTATTGGCCTGCAGACGGACTAACACCTTGCAAATCATCACCTCTTCCAACATTGCTTAAATTCAATGTTTTTGCAATTGCGATAGCCTTATCATAATGGCTTTGGATTACCGGTAAAGTTTTAGCAGCGAAAGCTTGTACATCAACATTGGCAATAGTTTTACCTGCACTAAAGATTTTTATAGCCTCCGCATGATCTGAAAGCATCATAGTAATATATTGCTGGTCGAATTTATTGTCGTTTAATTTTTTCAAATCCATAAGATGTTGAGCTTGTTCGTCCGGTAAGGATTTAGGGAATGCGATGGACAGCTTGCTTGCAAGGATAGCAACTTCCTGATTTGCTTTACCATGATCCTTTCTCATTAGCATAGCAAATTCTTTAACTGCAGGATTTTTAGAATTCGAGGCTGCTGCGGTTGCCGTCTCTATTTCCATTAATCCTACAACTGCTGCAGCATTCAAAAATGTCGTTTCATTATTTGCGTCCAATTCATGAGAGTGATCAGTGCTGTTGGCTATCGTAGAATCTCTAATTGAGTCTAACGCTGTTGTATCAGCCTTTCTGTTTTTAGTTTCACTATTTGAGCAGGACTGAAACATAATGGCTGCAATAAATATAGCAGGGAATTTTAAGCTTGTTTTCATGGTTTGATGTTTATTATTCAACAGTTAGTAGGTGGATTAGTTTGTGTGTAACTTAAAATTAATTAGCTACCCATTTACCTTCTCATTTTTCGTGTTTTGAAGCTCTATAGCTACATACTGGTTCCAAAGTTCTATATGTTGTCTTTTCAAAACCTTAGCTACAATAATCCCGAAGTCGTCATGGCTTTTCGAAAAAATTCTAAGTTGTTTTCTGTCTGGCCCGACAAAATAAGCCTTGTATATTGCGCCCAGCTTCAGTACTTACCCCCGACCGACGCAAATACTGAAACGAAGAGAGCGACAGCTCTTCCGATACGTAAACCAATGCCAATTAATCTCAAAGATAATTGTCCAAACAAATGTCCATTTAGAATCCAGTATTTTTGATTTAGTAAAAAAAGAGAAGTGTTTTGACTGTAAAAATGTCCGACTAGTCAGACAAAGCTCAGACAAGCTCGGCCATTTACACTGAAAATTAGATAGTCATTAATAGGAGCTGTACCTTATTATAACACTTGAAAATTAACCCTGTGAAGTGGAATCTCCAACTTAGCGGATTAACCGCTTCCAAGGCTAAACTTTCGTGAATAGCCTCGAATGCCCATTTTGATGAATAGTAGTAACTAATTACTGGCAGCGCAACGTGTCCAAGGTTACTTGATGTTCCCAAGATATGGCCGTATCCTTGTGCTCTTAGCAACGTAAAGCTGCCTGAATTACCGACACGAGGCCTAATACATTGGTGTCATATGGCGTTTTATCTCGTGAATACTTCCTTCTCCAATGGTTCAGACAAGCGAGTAACCTGCGTTATTTAATACAATATCAAGCTTACCAAAATGACTCTGTGCCTGATTTACTGCTTTGATCACTTAATCTGGATTCGTCAAGTCGAATTCCAAGGTAAGCACATTGAAGCCATATTTCCCCTCAAGATCCGCTATGCTGCATAAACTACGAGCCGTCGCCCCTAATTTATCTCCGCGCTTTAACGCGGCTTCTGCCAAGATCCGTCCAAAGCCTCGCGAAGCACTAGTAATGAACCACACTTTATTAGAACCGACGGCATTTAGTGACGCGCTAGGCGCTGAGTTTTCTTGATGTACCATAATTTATATCTTTGTTATGGTTACAAAGCTCCGCTATCATGCCTTCGAATAAGTAGCCGTAATTCGGGAATTAGTTTTTAAAATCAGATTATCCAACAAGTCGTATTCCAGAAAATTGCCACTGTTGTGAGGGATGAAAGAAGTTTCGGTATGTCTTTCTGCTGTGTCCATCGGGGGTAGCCTCAGATGCGCCACGAAGAACCATCTGACTTACCATGAACTTACCATTGTATTCTCCAATAGCTCCTTCTTCAATTACAAACCCAGGATATGGCAAATATGCACTGCTTGTCCATTCCCAGAGTTCACCCCAATTTAAGTGATCTGACGCAACTTCCCATTCTGCCTCCGTAGGAAGTCTCTTTCCACTCCAGGATGCAAAGGCAAATGCTTCATAAAAATTCACATGGCAAACAGGGGCGTTCATTTCGATTTCAGAAAGCCCTTCAGCCTTATAATAAATCCATTTACCATCGATGTTATGCCAGTAAAGTGGACTGGTTTTATCATTCTTATTGACCCAGTCCCAACCCTCCGCATGCCAATAACGAAAATCGGAGTAGCCTCCAGCAGTTATAAAAGCCAAATATTCAGCGTTTGTAACTAAGTTGTTTGAAATCAGATATTCATCAAGGTAGGTCTTATGTCGACCAAGCTCATTGTCGAAACAGAAGCCAAAGCCGTTGTAACCGATCTCATAAATGCCAGCTTCAAATCTAATATCACCAGTATTTACAGAAGTAGGTCTAAAGCTCCGAAGTGCCTTATATTTTGGAAATAGGGGGTTATGTCCTAAAATAAACTTGATATCAGATGCAAGTAATTCCTGGTGCTGCTGTTCATGCTGCAGTCCAAGTTCTACCAATTTGGCGACCTCGGTATCGGGATCCAGCTTTTCCAAAAAGCTCAACATTTGCTCGTCTACGTATTTTCGATATTTGAAAACCTCAGATACCGTTGGTCTGCTCAGATTTCCTCTGTCGGTACGAACTACCCTTGCGCCAATGGTCTCGTAGTAGCTATTGAAAACGTAATTATACTGAGGATCAAATTCCTTATAATCTTTTTGCTTAGCTTTAAGAATAAAGGTTTCAAAGAACCAGGTGGTATGGCCAAGATGCCATTTAGGCGGACTAACATCAGCGACTGGCTGTATTACGTAATCTTCCACTTCTAAAGTTGCACAAATGCCGACAGAATGCTCCCGTATTTTTTTATATTTCTTTTTGAGGTTATTCATAATGTAGTTTACCGTCTAAGAGACTAACCAGACTGAGTCAGAAAACCATCCCTTTGGATCTAAAATGTGTTGACCAGGACTAAATCCAGCTTTAAGTGCCAATTCTTCAGTTTCCTTTAGAGAGAACTTTCTCGACACTTCCATAAAGATACATTCATCTTTTTCAAACTCGAAGTGCTCTCCGTCCAGTAAAACCGACTGCTTTTTTAAGCTAACTAAATGACTCCTGCATTCACCTGTTTTGGGATCATAGCATTGATAATGCTCAAAAGCGTTGAGATAGAAGTTTGCATCGAGTTCAATGTTGATACGGGAGAGTAGGTTGAGATTAAATGCTGATGTAACACCTTGGCTATCGTTATAAGCATTTAAAATAACCTGCGGATGCTTTTTTAAATCAAACCCTATGATCAACTTATCGCCGGTATGAAGGTGCTTGTAAAGTAACTTACAAAATTCTTCTGCCGCCTTAACCTCCATGTTCCCTATATTACCTCCAAGTAGTAGCACGACTTTCCGTCTAGTTGATTTTTTGACGGCTATAGACAGCATCTCAATATAGTCTCCTTCTAAACAACTCATATCTATTTCAGGAAGCTTTCCCTTTATGCCGTCTTCCAGAACACTTAAGATATTCCCGGAGATGTCAATAGGAAGGTAGCTGAATTCAAAAGCATTACGCATCAGATGGTCTAAAAGATGAATTGATTTTGTTCCATCTCCCGCACCAAGCTCGATCAAATCAAAAGGTTCGGATCCAATTGCATCAGCAATATCATTTGTTTTATTACTAAAGATGTCCATTTCACAACGGGTGAGGTAATATTCAGGAAGCAGCGTAATCTGCTGGAACAGCTCATCTCCTTGTTTGTCATAGAAATACTTTGATTGAAGTTCTTTTGGTTTCTGAGAGAGCCCTATTTTAACGTCATTTAAAAAATTACTAAGATCAGTAGATTGAATTTCTGCGTCCAAAAGATCTTGATTGTCTAATATTTTCATTAACAGCTATAAGTTTTAGTGCTTACCATTTTTTAATGCCTACAAATGCTTCGATTCTTTTTAACAGCTACAATTCATTTTTTGTTTCATTTCCAGTTCTGAAAAATCTGTAACTTTTTGGAGAATAAAGGAAAAAGTGAAATCTAAATATGCATGTAATATTTATCGCTGTGGATA
This sequence comes from Pedobacter sp., assembly GCA_014377665.1. Taxonomy (GTDB): domain Bacteria; phylum Bacteroidota; class Bacteroidia; order Sphingobacteriales; family Sphingobacteriaceae; genus Pedobacter. The sequence continues at coordinate 11,106 of JACMPF010000106.1, forward strand.
CCTGCATTCTCCCGGGGATCAAACTTGTCTAATAAAAGGAATTTTCTAAATTTAACTATATCCTCCTTATAAATTATAACTGACCTCAATATTTTCAAGATCCAGGGCATGGTTTAGGCCAGATAACTTTGAGCAGCAACTGCTTAATTAGAAATGTAGTGATCGGAAAAAACTTATGGGAAGTTTACCTGGAGGTTATTTCATTGAAGTTTTTTACGGAATATCATAAGGCAATCTTATCGGTTTGTGTTGGATAGAGGCTTTATTTCATACGTCGAAATGGGATCCCAACGCGTGTTATTGGGTTTATACAGGATATTTTTGAACGTGTTGAAACCCAAAAAATCTTGGAAACTTAAAATGGACGGCTTCGAGAAATCTCCTGGATACAATCTCATAAAGGACGAAGCCCCTTAGCCAACATTATGGGTCTGGTCTCTCTAATTTCTAGTCACGAAAATAATCCAACAGCTATAAATGAAGTGTTACCCCTGATATAGGAATCTGCGAAAGAACTGGATTCAGTACTAAAGAGGATGCTAGAAAAAATCAAATAGGTACATATTTGATTTTTTATTCAACTATACTTGGGGTTTTTTTAAGAGATTTTTAACTTAGAGCTACCAAACTACTTTCAATGGATTACGCTCAGGAAACCCAAGTCTGTAAAAATTGTAATCAAAGTTTTCTGGAGTCTTATCGTAACCTCTGCGGACAGTCTGCAATCTTTGCGCTTGGTGTAGTGGTTGCAGAATTTATGCTGTACTTTATTATCATTGAGCTTTTGTAAATCCTGCATTTCTAATTTCGCGTATTTCTTTGATCAGGGTACACAATGGCTGTCGGGACTTTAAGTTTATTAGCCGGTTTAGTTTGAAACGAACTTCAGTCCGATGATTGAACCCACTAGTGTGGAAATAAATACTAATCTCCAGAATGTTGCAGGCTCGTTAAAGACCATAATTCCCAATAGGACTGTACCAACAGCACCAATCCCTGTCCAGACTGCATAAGCGGTGCCAATTGGTAACGTCTGAGTAGCCTTCCAAAGTAACGTCATACTTGCAAGTAACGCTATAGCGAATAAGGTAAACCACCAATATTTTGCAGTTCCTATCGCATCCTTCATCTTTCCTAAACAAAAGGTAAATGCTACCTCGAACAGACCACCTATTACTAATAAAATCCAGTTCATAGCTTTGATTTTTACCGCAAATAACAGCAAATTAAATTTCTTAAGCACAGCGATGGTAAAATAAAGGATCTGGTTGTCGGTACAGATTCAAACGGCCTTAGGAATTAAAAATGTTTTCGTTGAAAGTTTGGTCGCTGCTCGTGTTAGTGCCGGATCTGTTTTTACTGTAACAAGAAAAGACGCATTTGGAATGGAGTTATATATAGATTGTGATTATTAGTAGTATTGCATTGTGGAACCGGCAAAAAAAATAAAATACGATAAGAGGACTGGTCTTTTAAAAGCTGAAAGTTATTGTGCTTACCAGGAACGGTCTCAGCAAGAGGTGAGAAGTAAGCTTTACGATTGGGGGCTTTGGCCTAATGAGGTTGAAGAAGTCATTTCTGATCTCATCGGGAATAATTTTTTAAATGAAGAGCGGTTCGCAAGGGCGTATGTGTCTGGGAAGTTCAGCATCAAGCATTGGGGTAAGATCAAAATAAAGCAGGGGCTAAAGCTTAAGAAGATTACAGATAAGATGATTTCTGTTGCGTTAAACACGATTGATTATGACGATTACCTTGAAACCATCCTGAAGACAGCAGAGAAAAAACTACCTTTTATAAAAGAAAGTGATCCCTATAAAAGGAAATATAAGCTGGTGATTTATCTGATGGGTAAAGGTTTTGAAAGTGATTTAATTATAGAGGTGCTGAAATCCAATAACTTACCCTGATAGGCAATTTTTTTATTAAAAATAACTTGACAACAATATAAATCTGGTTATATTTGCATTCCCAAACGAAAAGACAAGGATTTTAAAACAAGCCTTTCGAGAAGTCGGGAACATTGGATGATGTTAAATTAAACCAAGCGAAAGTAGCTCAGTTGGTAGAGCACGACCTTGCCAAGGTCGGGGTCGCGAGTTCGAATCTCGTCTTTCGCTCTAGATGTCTTCACCTATCATGAAGACATTTATTTTAAAAAGTTAACAACTGCTCAGATGGTGGAACTGGTAGACACGCAGGACTTAAAATCCTGTGACCTTAAAAGTCGTGCGGGTTCGATTCCCGCTCTGAGTACTAAGTCAAATTAAAACCCCTGTAAATCAACAACTTACAGGGGTTTTTTATTGTGCAATACAGTATTATATACAATCGTATTTTCAGATATTACTTCTACGGATCTTACTTTTGAAATAATTTGCTTCCATATACTCGGTCACGTCATTTCGTTTGAAGCGTATAGCACCACCAACGGAACTAAATCCTATATCAGCTTTGTTATCGTTTACCCAGGTCTTACCGAATCCTGTTAAAGCACATACTTCAGTCACGCTTAAGTATGGTTTGGTGTTGGCGTACATCTGGTCGGTTAGTTTTTGCATAAACTCTTTCATTTCTGTAAATTGGTTTATTAGATTTTTGTAGGCCTCTGCCTCTATTACTAATACCTCCATTTTTAATTTGTTTAAGTGAATAATAAATTTACTTATGATTCCTTTTCTTAGGCTGCTCAGAACACATTGCGGAATCTACTTCAGATTTCTTAAAGAAAACGGTTCTTCCAGCTTTGTATGATCTAAATACATTATTCTTTTGATGCCTGTA
>JACMPF010000011.1 GCA_014377665.1 Pedobacter sp.
AACTGCAGATACTATAGCACCTAATCCATTCCTGTTATTGGTGCCCGGCACTTCGGCTGGCAAAATTGGTATCGGACGAGATGCTAAAGAAGCTTACGCGGATCTTGGTAAGGCTGATGCAGGTGATGCCGCTATGCAGAAATCAGTCGCCATCTGGTATAAAGACCATGATCCCAAGTCGTACGCAACATCAATTTACACTGTGAGAGATACAGGCGAAAACCCTGCTGCCATAATTCAGCAAATTCGTGTCACTTCACCGGCATTCAAAACCACTGATGGGATAGGAGTTTCCTCAACATTGGAAGCAATACAAAAAAAGTATTCCATTACAAAACTCACCGACGTTACTGATGGTAAAGTAGTGTTGGAAATGTATGATAGTTTGACAGGCATTGCGTTTGAGACTGATAGCAAAGGAATTTGTAGGGCAGTTATTATTCACCGGGCTAATGAAGGATTAAAAACAACTTCCCTGCCGTTACGTTAAAAAAATTATATATATGACAAAATCAACAATAGGATGGATTGGGCTTGGAACAATGGGTATCCCTATGGCAAATTCACTGATAAAAAGTGGTTATGAATTAACCGTTTATAATAGAAATCCAGATAAAGCGCAAACATTGCAAGATCAAGGAGCCGTTCTTGCAGGTAGTCCAGCTGAGTTGATGTCTAAGGTGGACATCGTTATCATCATGGTGACGGACGACAAAGCAATAAATGAAATCTTTGAAGGAGCAAATGGTTTGCTCTCAAGTCAAAACCAGGGAAAAACGATCATTAATATGAGTACTGTGTCTCCTGGAATTAGCATTCATATGCAGGCGCTTTGCAGTCAGCAAGGCAATCATTACCTGGATGCTCCTGTTTCAGGAAGTGTAAAGCAAGCTATGGAAGCCACATTGGTCATCATTGCTGGTGGGGACGCCCAGGTCTTTGAAAAAGTTAAGCCTGTTCTGGAAACCATTGGAAAACTCGCCATTCGTTTTGGAGAAGTTGCTGCCGGAAACCGTGTTAAGCTGATTGTTAATACCTTCCTTGCCATTCAGGCTCAGGCATTGGCAGAGGCAATGCGCTTTGCGGAGGATTTGCAAGTAGATAAGTCTAAATTGATGAATGTCTTAAACAACAGTGCGTTGGCAAGTCCCTTTGTAAAAATTAAAGGTGAAGCTATTGTGGGAGGTAATTTTAAGCCAGCATTTAGCTTGAATAATATTGTCAAGGACTTAAAGCTTGCGGAAGATATCGGCCTAAATTATCCTTTAGGTAAGACGGCCCTAGATAGCTACCAGTCTGCGGCTTCCAACCACGGCTTAGAAGATATTATTGGTATCTTCAACGCTTTGAAGAACGCTAATTGACATTTGCTTAAACTGTTATTCAGCAAAATTCTACGAAAACAATCTCGGAAATCTGGTCTGAATCAAAAGTATTTTTTGAGCTTAAACTAGAATATTTAAAATTTAAGGCCTTCGAAAAAATTGGAAAAGTAGTTGCCGAAGTTGTCACTAATACAATGGTCTTGACATTTATATTGATAGCTTTTCTAGCTGGAGCGGCTACCCTTGCCTTCTACTTTTGTTCACTATTGCATAGTTACACTCCTGGTTTTGGCATTGCATCCATATTTTTCTCAGTAATTGCTATTGTCGTTTTGCTTGCGAAGCAGCAGTATATTAAAAAGTGGATCGCTGATATTGCCGTTAAGCGGTACATTACGAAGAATCACTAAGAGTGTGACTAGAATTGCTTCTCAGCCAACTGGAATCCTTTGCCTATCCAATCTGTTTTAAGATTAGTGGGCAAATTTAGTAGGTATGCCTTCTTAATGCTGGCATCTTTTATAGCTCGAAATGCAGGGCGAATGTTGGGGCATTTATCCATTGGACAACATCCACAGTAGATCACAACCGTTTTATCTTTCGAAATTCCTTTGATGGCTTTCTTAAAAAGTTCAAGTTTTTCTTGTTTGCTTGCTGCTCCTATGTGTGTGGCACCCTCAATATCTTCTGCCACCCCGATATTGTAAACCAACACCTTTCCTGTCTTCATCATGGTAATTAACGCCGCAGGTTGAAGGAGCTGAGTTGTTGACCATGGGTTACTTTGCAACGTAGCTGCAGGTTGCTGACTGAATGTGTTTAAGCCAGCCATGGTAATTAATAGGGTAAGAAATAACAGTTTGGATTTCATGGCGATTTAATTTATACGTAAAGTTATAAAAAACTAATGAAAGTCAGGAATTGGATTTACTTCTAAAAAATGGTATTATTGATTTATGGAACGTAGAACATTCATCAAACAGGGATCAGTTGCTACAGCCGGATTTTCAATTTTGCCAACTGGAAGTTTATTCGCCGTAAATAACGGAAAAGTAAGATTGGGTTATATTGGAGTAGGCGCAAGAGGAATGAGTCATATTTCTGAGGGCGTACTCAGGGATGATGTAGAAGTTGTTGCGATTTGTGATACCCAGGAAAACTCTCTGAGCATATGCAGATCGTTCATTGCTAAAAAAGGACGACCTGCTGCCAAGGAATATACTGGGGGTCTGGACGCTTATAAGAAGTTGCTGGATAGGAAGGATCTTGATGCGGTAATTATTGCCACACCATGGCAGTTCCATAAAGATCAGGCTATATATGCTATGAATGCCGGCAAGTATGTTGGTTGTGAAGTCATCGCAGGCCTAACTGTAGCCGACCACTGGGACATTGTTAATACTTCTGAAAAAACCAAGATGCCTTACATGACGTTGGAAAATGTTTGTTATAGACGAGATGTTATGGCGGCATTGAATATGGTACGTGAGGGGTTGTTTGGTGAACTTCTACATTTAGAAGGTGGTTACCAGCACAATCTTAGACAAGTTCTTTTTAACGATGGAAAGAAATATTACGGTGGTGGAGTAGAGTTTGGGCCTAAAGCCGTAAGTGAGGCGCAATGGCGAACTCAGTTTAATGTTGATCAGGACGGTGATCTTTATCCAACGCATGGAGCAGGTCCAATTCTGCAGTATGCAAACATCAACAGAGGTAATAGCTTTACTAATCTTGTTTCGTTTAGTTCCAAAGCCAGGGGGCTTGCAGCCTATGTGGAAGAGCTATCTCCGGGACATCCGAATGCCAAGCTAAACTACAAGAACGGTGATATCACTACTACCATGATTAACTGTGCAAATGGAGAAACTGTTTTGTTAAGTCACGATACCCATTTGCCGAGGCCTTATTCTCTTGGTTTCAGGGTGCAGGGAACAAATGGAATCTGGATGGATGTCAACAAGTCAGTTTACATAGAAAAGCAGGCTAAAAATAACGATGTATGGGATCCTGCACAAGAATGGTTCGATAAGTACGATCACCCGCTTTGGAAAAAGTACGAGAAAGAAGCGGTAAGCGCAGGACACGGTGGAATGGATTGGTTTGTGTTTAATGGCTTTGTCGAGGCAGTTAAACAAAAGAAACAAACACCAATTGACGTCTACGATTCCGTAACTATGAGTGTGATCACGCCTTTATCTACCAAGTCTCTTAAAGAAGGCAATATGCCGCAGAAGTTCCCGGATTTTACAAAGGGTAAATGGAAGGATAGAAAGAATACCTTTGCGTTGGATGATAGCGGATTCTAGATAAACTCCGATTCCAGATCCATATAACGCTGGAGTAATTTTATTTGATTTCCAGCACGCTTGAGGTTATGTAACGGGTATTTGATAGGGTAATAGACATCTCCATTCAGAAAATCTGTCAGGAACCTCACCGCTTGCATATAAATCATAAATCTACCGCTGTATAAAAATAGTTCCCGTTCCACCGCGGTCATTTCTTCGCCCATTTCTTCCAGGTATCCCCTGCAGATCTGGTTAAAAACTTCTTTTCTAACAGTGATCCTATCGAAATCCTGTTCTTCCTCGGTAGCTTCGGATAGGTAGGTACGCATCATATCGCCAACATCACTAATAAAGAATCCAGGCATCACCGTGTCTAAATCTATCACACAAAGCCCATTATCGTTATGATCAAATAATACGTTGCTGATTTTTGTGTCGTGATGAATTATTCTTAGCGGTATGAGTTTCTCATCAACAATTTGATTATAGCGAAAAGCAATATCCATATAGTTTTTAACCTGATGAATTTCTGAGCTTGCCAGCGTGATCCGTTTTTCTTGGGCGTTTTCCAAGGCTTTGTTGAACTGTGTTACACGTAGATCAAGGTTATGAAAATTTTCTAATGGATAGGCAAAGTTATCCGTTTTCAAATCTTTGAGGAGCCTGCTGAACTTCGCAAACTGCTTTGCAGCCTGATAGGCTTGACCCGCTGAAGTAACTGAATCTAACGTATATGAGCCAGAGATGAAAGGTTGAACTCTATATACTTCATTATTGTGAGCCACCGATATTCGCCCGTCGAGTGTAACTGTTGGTCCAGCGAAAATATATTCTGGATTGCTTTCACTTAGATATGTTTTTATCAATGAAAGGTTATGGTCGATACGTTCTGGAGATTTAAAAACGTTGGTATTGATTCGCTGTAATAAATACTTGCCAGTAATGCTGTTCACTTTCCATGTGCAGTTTATTAATCCTGTGCCGAAAGGAGTTATTTGATCTGGCTCTGCTGAGACGCCATATTGATCTAGAACGTATTGAAGCGCGTTGCTATGAATCATCATCGAGTAGTCCGGTTACCAGTCGTTTCTTCTCGTTCGTAGTTTTCAATGTGAATTTCCATGTATCAGGGAGCTAAGTTTATGCGGCAGGCAGAAATTCATTTACACGATTTAAAATTACGAAAAGATCAAAAGGTTTAGCAATGAAGCTGTTGGCACAAGACTTACTTCTTTCAAATTCTGAAGGAAGGTGTGCTGACATCAGAAGAACAGGCTTTTCCTTGTAACAACTATCATGTTTAATTTCAGAACAGATCTCCAATCCGTCCCCGTCAGGAAGCATAACATCAAGGAGAAAAAGATCAGGAACTTTTAAAAGTAGACGGGTGTGGAAAGCTGCCGACGTTTCGAAAAGCTCCACATCGAAACCCTCATCGCTTAAAAAATATTTGAGTATGAAACCAATATCTTTATTGTCTTCCACAATATAAATGCTCTTTTTTTTCATAATAATGTAAATCATAGGTAGATGATTTCGTCAAACTAATGACCCTTACAGCGTAACAAACGTTGTGCCGAGAATACTAAAACATTTGCAAAAAATCATTGTTAAATTATGGCACCAACAAAACACATAGTATTATGGACAGCATTAATCAAAATCAATCGGAAGAGAACAAAGAAAACTTGACTGCCCAAGGGGCATGGAAGAAAATCAAAGACCAGATTGAACTATCTGATACCTGCTTCTTCTGTACAGAGGCAGCAATGGGCCCCTCTTCAGGTGTCAGACCAATGAGTATTCAGCAGGCCGATAAAGATGGTAATCTATGGATAATGATAGCGAACGATAGTCATACTTATCAAGAAGTTTCATTAGATTCAAGAGTTAAGCTTTACTTTCAGGGATCAAAACATGCAGACTTTATGTATTTAACTGCAGATGCGACAATTCACAGCGATGAGGCAAAAATCAAAGAATTGTGGAATCCTATCTTAAAAACATGGTTTACAGAAGGAGAGGATGATCCAAGGATTGCCTTACTTAAAGTAATTCCATCAAATGGATATTACTGGGATAATAAACATGGTAATTTTGTTGCGGGTGTAAAAATAATGATAGGTGCTGCAATTGGCAAAACTTTAGATGACTCAATTGAAGGTAAGTTGCAAGTTTAAAACCACAAATAGTCGGTGAATCTTTTAATATCTAAGCTTATATAATTAAAATTTAGGGAATATTTTGTGCAAAGATTCTATATTTACTCTATACACAAAATACTTTCTAAAGTAATGAAACAAATCAACCAGCCACAAAAACTAATTGCTCTTATTGTCTTACTTTTTACACTGACAAGCTATTCTTACGGTCAGAAAATAAGTAAGTACACGAAATATGTAAATACATTCATCGGTACAGCTCCACTAACCGATCCGAAGATATTAGGCTATGAATTGCCAAAAGGCTGGCGTTCCTGGGCGGGTTTAACCTTTCCAGGCAGTTCCCTTCCAAACGCCATGGTCCAATTGAGTCCGATGACAGAATATGGGTCCGGTGCTGGTTATGAATACGAAGATGATATGATCTATGGCTTTACGCATACCAACAAAGGCCATTGGAACTTATGTAATATTCCTTTGTTGCCAGTATCTAATCCTGGAGCGAAGTTCGGTTCTAAGTTTTCTCATCAGAATGAAAGCTCATCACCTGGTTTCTATCAGGTTTATTTAGAGGATTATAAAGTGAATGTAAGCCTTACTTCAACATTAAGATGCGGATTTCATAAGTACGAATACAAAAACAATACTGATAGACAAATTCTTTTCGATCTGGCGAAAGCTAACAATAGAGTAGGCAATTGGACAATAGAGCAGGAGGGAAAAAACATTTTAAAAGGCTTTCAGCAAGCTGGAGGGAAGGTTTATTTCTATGCAGTTTTGAACACTCCAGTCGATAGATTGGAAAGAAAAGAGGAGGGTAAGCGAGATGGATACGCGATAGCGCATCTTGCTAATGGCTCGACTGGAGCTGTCGAGGTTAAGATAGGTCTTTCCTTTGTAAGTATTGAAAATGCAAAACTCAATCTGGAAGCCGAGATAGCTGGTAAAACCTTTGATCAGGTTCGCCAAGAGGCAAATGAGACTTGGGAAACCCTGCTATCATCCATCCAGGTAAAAGGTGGAACCGAAAAGCAAAAGGGAATGCTTTACTCTTGCTTATATCGCTCGTTCTTGTGGCCTGCACTTCGAAGTGATGTAAATGGCGAGTTTACAGATGCTAAGCAAAATGTTTCAAAGGGGGATTTCAACTATTATACTGAACCCTCATTATGGGATACTTATCGTAACAAGGATGTTTTACTGGGTCTGATTTCACCTAAAGTTACACTTGATGTGATCAAGTCGATGAAAGATGTAGGCGATAAAACAGGATTCATCCCAACATTTTTTCATGGTGATCATGGAGCGTCATCGATAGCCGGAGCGTATTTGAGGGGGATTGATGGCTTTGATGTTAAAGGTACTTATACGATCCTCCTGCGAAATGCGAATATTTCGCCGGGAGCAAGGCCACATATAGACGAGTACATTGCGAAAGGATTTATCTCTGATCCTGATGTTGCCAGCCCAAATGTGGAGACAAAAGCTAATGCCGGTGTTTCCAAAACTTTAGAGTATTCTTACGATGATTATTCCCTTGCGCAGATCGCTAAAAAACTGGGTGATAGTGCAAACTACAGATCACTTATGGCAAGATCTCAGAATTATAAAAACATGTTTGATCCTGAAACAAGATTTATGAGGGGCAGATTGGCAAATGGCGACTGGATAAAACCATTCAACCCTCAATATCCTTACTACGAATATATGTATAGGGAAGCAAATGCGTGGCAAGTTTCATTTTTTGCCCCTCATGATATGCCAGGGTTAATTAAACTGTACGGGGGTCCGATAGGTTTTGAATCCAAACTGGACTCCTTATTTACTTTGCCATGGAACCCAAAATACATTGCCAGGAATGTGGAAACCATGATTGGACAATATTGCCATGGAAATCAACCTGACCATGAGGCACCATTCGCGTACTATTTTATCAATAAACCAGAGAAGTCCCAAAAAATTCTTGATAATATTTTGAATAACCTCTATGGGATCGGTAAAGAAGGACTAGCGCTTTCAGGAATGGATGATGCCGGCGAGATGTCGGCCTGGTATGTATTTAGCGCTCTTGGCTTATATACATTCTCTGCTACCGATCCTGAGTATCTGGTAACTGCGCCGCTGTTTGACGAAGTGAAATGGAGATCAAGCAATGGAAAGATGATCACGATCAAAAAGCCGGGAAAAGGGAGAGCGATTACTTCGATCAAGGTTGATGGTAAATTGAACAAAGGATATTTTGTGTCTCATGATCTGTTTAAAAACGGGGGTACGATAGATATTGCCACAAAATAATTAGTCGCCGTTAATTGTTTTTCCTGCGCTTTTAATTGCATAGGATATACCTACAAGGAACAGTACCGTAGCGGTGAAGCCCATTGCTATATCCAGTGAATAGTGAAAGGCGATAAATCCTAATAAAGCAGGTCCTGCCAATTGGCCTGTATAACCCATTACGCTAACCACGGGGATTGAAACCGAAGCAGGAACGTTTTTTAAACGTCCTGCTTCGCTAAAAAAGATAGGAACTATGTTAGCTGCACCCATCCCAAGCAATACAAAGCCCAAAAGTATAAATGGTAACCACGTACTTAAAACTACCAAAAAAAGTCCGCCGGAAGCGACCAGCGCTCCAGCAATCACTACGATGCGACCATCAATTTTCATAATTATTTTATCCCCTAGCAATCGCATTACTGCCATGGCTATAGAAAAGGCGGCGTAGCCTATGCCTGCGAGTTTAGGATCAATGCCCCGGTTTTCCCGTAAAAAAAGGGCACTCCAATCCAGCATGGATCCCTCGGATAAGAATACGGCGAAACACATCAACCCTAGGAAGAGCAGGCTTCCTGTTAACCAAGAGAACCTTAATGGAGGACCATGTGTTTTCTTAAAAGTAAATTCGGCCATCACTTCTTTTTCCATTGCTAATGTAAATAGGTTCTTGTACATAATGGTAGCGATGAAAATTAATGCTCCAGAAATAGAAAGGATTGCTACCAGTGCGGGCAAGCCTAATTTTATAAGAAAGCCAAGCCCTAAAGAACCAATTAAACCACCGATACTAAAGAGTCCATGGAAGGAAGACATGATAGGCTTGCCAAACTTATTTTGAACCTGCACCGCATGGGCGTTCATCGCTACATCAATCGTACCAACGGCCGCACCAAAACCAAATAGCGCAGTTCCCATCCAAAAAGTTGAATCTATGAAGAGGAGCAATGGTAAGAAAATTGCAATCAGGATGGCTGACCAAAGCATCACAATTCTGCTGCCGAACTTATGAGATAGTATTCCAGTAACTGGCATCATCACAATGGCACCACCGCCAAGCAAGAGCAATAGAAGTCCAAGGTTTGCATCGTTCAATGCGAGTCGTTCTTTAGCATAGGGTACCATTGGCGCCCAGCTTGATATGCCTATTCCACAAACTAAGAACATGGCTTTTGTAGCCACTTTTGCTGCTATGGTTTTATTTGATGCTTCCAATGCGTTAAAGGTAAAATATATCTAGGCACTTGCTAATGCTTAATTGCTTTTATCGCATAATATGAATTACTGCTGGCAAACAAGGTAACTTCTGATGTCAATGAATTTATCGCTAATTTTCTTACTTTAGTAAACCATATGAAACAAATTCTTTTACTCCTTACTTTATTTCCCTGCGTATTCGTGAATGCGCAAATAAACAAAATGAAACCTATTTTCAATGGGAAAGATTTGGAAGGCTGGACTAAGTTTCTACAAAAACAAGGCGTTAATAAAGATCCGCAAAATGTCTTTAAAATAGAAGATGGTGTACTTCATGTTTCAGGTCAGGATTTTGGATACATTGCCACAAAGAAAAGCTATAAGAATTTTCATCTTTCACTGGAATTCAAATGGGGTGAGAAGAAGTATCCACCTCGCGAACACGATAAAAGAGATGCAGGGGTGTGTTACAACGTAGAAATACTGAAGGATAAAATCTGGCCTAAATCTGTTGAATGTCAAATCCAAGAGGGTGATGTTGGCGATCTATGGCTAGTTGACAGTGTCACCGCTTTTGTTGACGGTATAAAAACAGAACCCAAGGACTACGCTACAGTAATGAAAATAAGAGATGGCGAGCGGAATCACGGGGAATGGAATAAAGTGGAAATCATCTCTAAAAACGGCAAATTTAATTTTATCGTCAACGGTGTTTTGGTGAATGAAGGTGAATACGTCAGCCTAAATAGTGGTCGCATTTTACTCCAATCCGAAGGTGCTGAAATTTTTTATAAAGACATTAAAATCGAAGAATATACTGATCTGGTTACCGATTAACCATTGAGTTGTTTCAATAACAAGTTAGCTAACACCAGGAATATCACATAAGCCGCGATATTTGTCACTATAACCCTTGCGTATATTGTGCTCATGTTGTTGTCACTTCTAAATGCCTGAAAATTGAATATGGTAGCTGCAATACCCAATGCACCACCCACAGCCCCACCTACAAAAACGAGTAATACTGGAAGTGCTCCAAGTACAAACTGATACCACTCTAATTTTTTTGCTACTAAATGTTTCCTACCGTCGATTACTAATGTGGGCGCGAAATCCGGAAAGGTAGATTTTGGAAAGCCTTTCACGATACCATTCGTGGTAGGTATCAGGAATGGCTGACCTTTTTCTGTAGACTGCTTCAGTAATTTCCCATCCATGGATAAGTATGACCTCCCAGTCAGAACAGAAGATTCTAATTCAAATGTAGAGTTGGGGTAGTTGTCGATTGTGAATTTGTATTTCAATTTGTTGTCTGATTTATTGGTCCCCCAATTTAACTGATATAAATTGAATCCCGAAATTACAGCATTATCCAACGGTATCATGAAGGTAGTTTCAAACATTTTACATTTATTAAAAATCTTTGAATACTAATGATATTAGTATAGATTTGTATCGTGTTTAATGCAGAAGTACAATATATTGGAGAAAGCCCATGGCATCGGGATTGGAAAAAAGCGTTTGCTAAAGAGTTTAGGGAGGTAAGTTTTGCTGATCCGGCGATGGGACAATTGCATAGGGCAGACGTTCATACCGCTTGTGGAACTACGCTTGAGTTTCAGAATTCTCCAATTTGTATTGATGAATTGACAAGTCGTGAAACTTTTTATCCTAAGATGATCTGGATATTGAACGGCAAAAAATTCAAAGGATTCAGGATTTTGAAAAGTCTTCCCGATGTAGAAGACCCCCGTTTAAGTAACTATGAATTTTGCCATACAGATCATTTAAAAATGATCAGGAAGTCTGACATAATTAATGGTCTGAGAAATCCAAAAGCCCTAACTTTCCATCACCCTGAATTGCGCAGTATACCATTGACATCCCAATACTATTCTTTCTGCTGGAAACATCCACACAGCGTGTGGTATCAGGCAAAGGCCCCAATCATATTTGATCTTGGCGGGCATTTTCTGTACCAGTTAAAACACAGAAGTCAGCTTTCAGGCGATTTTAGCTACCTTCATATGATCCCAAGGAAAGCATTTATTAGTCAGTACTAATGCAATAGGTGACTGGTTGATTTAAACACCCACTAGCGTTTTTTATAGTCTTTTAAGTGTACACTTAAGGATTTATGTGCACACTTACCAGTTTAAGTGTGCAGTTGACTTTTTTTAAATATTAAATCTGCTTTTTTTAAACAGCAGTATTGTAGGTTCGTTTAAGCAATCAACCAATGCTGCTTCTAATTATGCTACTAAATACTTCTACATTTCCCTATTTCAGGGCCACAAAGAACTGCGTTATTAGTTTATTACTAGTGCCCTCAGCTATGTCTCGGCTTCGTGTCTGCTTCGGGTCTGCTTCGTGTCTGCTAGCGCTCGGCCCGAAGGAAACAGCCATAAAACACATACCTGAGCGGTATTTGAAAAACTTCAGTACAAACCCCATATCAACGAGAGTATTTTGTTAAAGAACAAGGTAGGAAAGGTGGGATTGTTCAATCCATTTACCAAGGATTGAATTGTCATTTTAGAATGCACTAAAGGGACAATAATTCATGTTATGCCGTCCATCATATGATGGACTAGTTCTTTTTAAGAAAATATTGAGGCATTAGAATAAAACGGTTAAAATCCTCTCCAATGGAGTTCTGCATCTAAAAGTCTGGTTTCAAAATTATATACAGGATACTTGCTCTCAATAAGCTTAATCAGCATTTCACCGGCTACTTGCCCGATTTCGAAAGCATTCTGTCTGATGTAGGAAATGCCTGGCGACAATAAGTCAATTACATCTGAATTGGAAAATCCAATGATGGTAAGGTTTTCTGCATAGTTGGTTTTTGCCAATACACGCATAGTTGAAGTACTGATTTGGTCACTTGCAATAAGTAATGCATCCACTGATCCAGATCTAAATTCAGTTAAGGCGAGTTCAATTTCCTCAATATTGCGTCCTCCCTCAGGGCAATGTTTAATTAGTCGATCCTCAAAAGTAATGTTGTTAGCTTCCAAAGCAGCCTTATAACCGTTGAACCTTTCAATAGAAATAGAAAGTTGAGGCGCGTTCCCCAAAAAAGCAATATTTCGGTTGCCTTTTTCGATCAATAGTTGAGTCGCTTCAAATGCAGATTTAAAATTATCAGTTGTCACTTTAAATGTTTCTATCTCATCAATTATTCTGTCAAAGAATACGATAGGCATGCCACGCTCATGAAGTTGGGTAATATGATCATAATTGGTAGTCTCAGACGACATAGAAATCAATATTCCATCGACCGAACGACTAGCCAGGTGGCCAATGTTACTCACTTCCCGCTCATAGGCATCATGACTTTGGGTGATGATTACATGGTATCCCTTTTCATAGGCGATTGATTCAATACCATTGATGGTTTGTGAAAAAAAGCTATTGGCAATATCGCTTACGAGTATCCCAATAGAGTTACTACGTCCGTTCTTCAGGCTTCTGGCAATTGGATTAGATTTATAATTAATCTTTTTTGCATATTCCCGAACTAGCTTCTTCGTTTCTTCGCTTATTTCATGACTATCACTTAACGCACGCGAAACTGTCGAAACGGATACAGATAGTGCATGAGCAATTTGCTTAATGGTGGCTGCCTGAAACATAAACAAGTATAGATAAAAAAATAGAAATGAGAACGATTGCGTAGTTTTAGTTGCCCATTACTTTTGTTTGTCGGCCTGTAATTTCTAATCTTGTTTATAGCATACTCCAAATATATCTCTATGAAGAAAATATTATTTCCTCTGCTGTTTATACTGACCTATTTTCAAAGCCTAGGGCAGGAAACTATCACTAAATATCTCTCGGGTACCGATAAGGATAATACCGTTTTATGGGATTTCTATTGCACGGAAGGCAGGAAGAGCGGTGAATGGTTTAAGATACCCGTTCCTTCCAACTGGGAGCTTCAGGGATTTGGAAACTATAATTATGGACATGATAAAGTAAAAGGAAATGAACAGGGACGGTATAGGTATGAGTTTAACGCCGGTAAAACGAAAGGCAAAAAGGTCTTTTTGATTTTTGAAGGCTCAATGACTGATACTAAAGTAATGGTAAACGGAAAATCCGCAGGCCCTGTGCATCAAGGAAGTTTTTATAGGTTTAAGTATGATATAACGGCTTTGTTAAATGCAAATGATAAGAATTTACTAGAAGTAACTGTTGATAAAACTTCAGCGAACCAATCTGTCAACAATGCCGAACGTAAAAGTGACTTCTGGGTCTTTGGAGGAATTTTCAGACCAGTATATCTAGAACTCGTCCCCGAGCGTTTTATCGATCGGATGGCTATTAATGCTCAAGCAGATGGTTCTTTTGCTGTTGATGTTTTTTATCCCTCAAACCTTAAAGGAACAGAAGTAATCGAAGCTGAGGTCCAAACAATATATGGAAAGAAAGTGGCTGCTACATTCTCAAAAAGAGTAGCCAGTGGGGACCATGTTACATTAACATCTTCTTTTGCAAAACCTATGTTATGGTCAGCTGAGTTTCCTAATCTTTATCAGGTATTGGTTACACTTAAGGATAGCAAAGGAGCATTACACAAAGTAAAACAGAAGTTTGGTTTTCGTACAGTGGAGCTACGAAAGAATGATGGATTGTATGTTAACGGCGTAAAAATTATCCTTAAAGGAAGCAATAGACATAGTTTTTGGCCTGAAACCGGCCGCACGCTGAGCCACAATGTGCATACACTGGATGCTAATCTCATGAAAGAGATGAATATGAATGCAGTTAGAATGTCTCATTACCCACCTGATCAGGATTTCCTTGATGTATGCGACTCTATAGGTCTGTATGTTCTAGATGAACTTACTGGATGGCAGCAAAAATACGATACAGAAGTTGGCAAGAAGCTAGTTAAAGAGCTGGTTGTAAGAGATGTTAACCACCCCTCGATCTTATTCTGGGACAATGGAAATGAAGGTGGATGGAACACTGAGCTTGATAATGAATATAAATTGTACGACCCTCAAAATCGAACTGTTATTCATCCTTGGGAAAAGTTCAACGGAAC
>JACMPF010000107.1 GCA_014377665.1 Pedobacter sp.
AACTTATCAAAAGAGAATACCGGTTCCTTGATTGCATAACCTTCTAGTTTTCTAACAATATTGAAATCTTTCAGCTTATTCACTCCTAACATTACTTTAGCCGCAATATTAATGTAAGGAACATCGTAAGCTTTAGCAATGAAAGGAACAGTCCTTGAAGCTCTCGGATTCGCTTCAATCACATACACTTTCTCATCTTTTACAGCGAACTGAATATTCAATAGTCCAATAACGTTCAATGCTCTCGCGATCTTTTTAGAATAAGTCTCCATGTCGTTAATTACCTTTTCAGATAAGCTAAACGGTGGAAGAACTGCAAATGAATCACCTGAGTGAATACCTGCCGGCTCAATGTGCTCCATCAAACCAACGATGTGTACATCTTCGCCATCAGAAATAGAGTCAGACTCAGTCTCCTCTGCCCTATCAAGGAAATGATCAATCAAAACCCTGTTTCCAGGAAGGTCACCAAGTAATTTTACAACCGCCTTTTCAAGATCCTCATCGTTGATGACAATGCTCATCCCTTGTCCGCCTAGAACATAACTTGGCCTAACCAAAACTGGATAACCAACTTGATTGGCTACAACAATTGCTTCTTCAGCGTTTTCAGCTACACCATATCTGGGATAAGGTATACCCAGCTCTTTTAACAGATCAGAGAAACGGCCCCTATCTTCAGCAACATCCATATCATTATAAGAAGTACCGATTATCTTGATTCCTCTTTCATGAAGCTTTTCTGCCATTTTTAAAGCCGTTTGTCCACCAAGCTGAACAATAACCCCTACAGGATTCTCAAGCTCAATGATTTCGCGAACATGCTCCCAGAATACGGGCTCGAAGTATAACTTGTCTGCCATGTTGAAATCCGTAGAAACCGTCTCAGGGTTACAATTGATCATGATTGCCTCAAAACCACTTTCCTTAGCAGCCAAAAGACCATGAACACAAGAGTAATCAAATTCAATCCCTTGCCCAATTCGGTTAGGGCCTGAGCCTAATACTATGATTTTCTTTCTATCTGATGGAATAGACTCATTCTCCTCCTCAAACGTTGAATAGAAATATGGAGTCTGCGCAGCAAATTCTGCAGCACAAGTATCAACCATTTTATAAACCCTGCTTATCCCTAAAGATTTTCTTCGGTCGTACACCTCATCTTCTGTCACATTGCCCAACAGGTAAGCAATCTGAATATCAGAAAATCCTTTTTGCTTAAGGGTAAAGAGAAAGTCCTTTGGAATATTATTTAATGAATAACGTTTAACCTCGGTTTCTAATGAAACAAGCTCTTGAATTTGGGCAAGAAACCATTTATCTATGCGCGTTACCTTACGAATAGACTCTAACGGTACTCCCATGCTCATCGCATCCTTAATTAGAAACAAACGATTCCAACTTGCATGCTCGAGGCCGTACATAATTTCATCAATGCTTCTATTGTGTTTTCCATCAGCACCCAGACCTGCTCTGCCAATCTCTAAACTCTGACAAGCTTTCTGCAATGCTTCAATAAAACTGCGACCAATTGCCATCACCTCGCCAACAGATTTCATCTGCAGACCCAGCTCCATGTTGGCACCTTTAAACTTATCAAAGTTCCATCTTGGCACCTTTACAATCACATAATCAATAGTAGGTTCGAAGTAAGCAGAAGTAGTTTTGGTAATTTGATTTTCTATCTCATCAAGATTATAACCAATTGCTAGCTTAGAAGCAATTTTAGCAATCGGGTAACCCGTTGCTTTGCTTGCTAACGCTGATGAGCGAGAAACCCTTGGGTTAATCTCAATTGCAATGATCTCATCATTATCAGGGTTTACTGAGAACTGAACGTTACAACCTCCAGCGAAATTACCAATTGCACGCATCATTTTAATAGCCTGATTACGCATATCCTGATAACAACGATCTGACAATGTCATAGCAGGCGCTACAGTAATGGAATCTCCTGTATGAATACCCATTGGGTCAAAATTCTCAATCGAACAGATAATAATCACGTTATCATCATTGTCTCTTAATAGCTCCAACTCAAACTCTTTCCAGCCTAAAACCGCCTGTTCTACCAAGACCTCATGGGTTGGAGAAGCTTCCAGACCACGTTTCAAAGCCTGGTCAAACTCTTCTTTTTTATGAACAAATCCACCTCCTGAACCTCCAAGAGTATAAGATGGGCGAATAACTAAGGGATATCCTATTTCTTGTGCTGCTTCTTTACCTTCAAGAAAAGAGTTTGCAATCCTAGAGTTAGCTACACCAATACCTATGTCAATCATCAGCTGTCGGAATGCTTCTCTATTCTCAGTTTTCTCAATTGCCGCAACATCGACACCAATTACCCTCACGCCGTGCTTTTCCCAAACACCACGTTCTTCCGCCTCTTTGCAAAGATTTAAAGCAGTTTGTCCACCCATGGTAGGCAAAACAGCATCAATTTTTCTTTCAATTAGTATCTGCTCAATGGAATCAACGGTTAGCGGTCTCAGATAAACATGGTCTGCTATTAGTTTGTCTGTCATGATCGTTGCAGGATTCGAATTGATAATTGATACTTCAATTCCTTCTTCTTTCAAGGATAAAGCGGCTTGCGACCCTGCGTAATCAAATTCACAGGCTTGGCCAATGATAATTGGTCCAGATCCAATAATTAATACTGAGCGTATGGAGGTGTCTTTTGGCATAAAATGATCTATTTAAAGACGGAATTGCCTGTGAGAATACACTGATCTTTTAGTATAGATCACCGACTCTTCTGTCGGGATGCAAAGCTAAGCTTTTGAACAGTATAAATTAGGTATTTTTTTAAAAAGCAAAAAATACGCCCAACGACTTATATACAAGTAACCCCTTCCTATTGGAACAAGATTTGTAATAATGTTTCCATGAAAAAAACATTTCCAATACTTATCGCATTAATAATCGCCATCTCAGGATGTGCGACAGTTCAATCTATTATAAAATCAACCTTTCCTTATACAGCAACAATCGTCATTCCTGCATCAACTAAGGCCAGTATGACCACCTCCGCAAAGTCGTCGGCAACCAGCATTGACCAGGTATTTGGTAACCAAAATGGAACCAGTTACATAAAAGACGTTCGCATCGCATCAGCTAAACTGACTGCATACAATCCAACCAATACTAGTCTGGGGATGTTTAAATCCATTAAACTATACATCTCTAGTGGCAGTAGCGGCGAAATCCTTGTTGCATCCAGAACAGACGTACAGGAAAATATAGGTTCAGACCTTGTCCTGGACATTGACAATTCCCGTTTTCTAGACACCTATGTTCAGGGTAGTAGTATCAGCTTACGGCTTGAATATATACTGAGAAATAACACGACTGCGGATGTCAGTATTAAAACTTCCTTAAGTTTTACCTCAGTACCCAAAACTCAACCATAAACAGCTACTCGACTAAAAGATTAACTAGGCAGCTATTGCGATTAACTTCCCGTTGATTACATTTGAAACATGATTCAAAGCGTGTCTGACAGTTTTCAGCAATTCTTTATACAAACGGGTATGCTGGAATGGCTAGGCGTTTTCACAGGCATATTATGTGTATGGCTTGCGGCAAAGAATAACATTTACAATTGGCCCATTGCAGTTGTTAGTGTAGTGATTTACATATTCATCTTTTTTGAATCTAAACTATACGCGGATATGGGCCTACAGTTTTACTTCCTTGCCATGAACTTCTACGGCTGGTACTTCTGGAGTAAAAATAAGAACAATCAAACAGCGGAAAGATCCGTCAGTATGATCACTAAAAAAGAAGTTATATTGTCTGCTATTGGTATCATCTCTTTCACTGCAATCCTTGGATATATACTACACAAAAATACTGATGCATCCTTTCCCTTTATAGATAGCTTTTGTACCGCCTGCAGCTTGATCGCCCAAATATTTTTGGCAAGAAAGGTGTTACAAAACTGGTTGATCTGGATATTTGTTGACATCATATATGTGGGTGTATACTTATCAAAAGACCTATATGCAACAGCATTTATGTATGCACTTTACGTTTATATAGCAACTGTCGGTTACCTGGAATGGAGAAGAACTTATCGTGAGCAAACAAATTAAAAAGATCGCTATTGTTGGTCCGGAAAGCACCGGAAAATCTACCATTACTCAACAACTTGCTAAACATTACAACACGCTATGGGTTCCTGAATATGCGCGCTATTATTGCGCAGCGCTTAAAGAACCTTGCAATCTTCAGGATGAAGTGAATATGTTCCATGGGCAACTCGCATTAGAAGATTCTATTTTAGCAATCGCAGAGAAAAACCTCATATTTTGCGATACTACCTTTATTACCGTTAAGATCTGGAGCGATGAGGTGTTCGGCGAAACTCCAGAAATCGTATTGGAGGCCTTACCAATTCACAATTACGACCTGTATCTGTTGATGGACATCGACCTTCCCTGGCAGGAAGATCCCTTAAGAGACTTCCCCCATAAGCGGGAACATTTCATGGACATATGGCATAAAGAGCTACAATTGCTTCAGGCAAATTATGTAGTCATAGACGGCATTGAAAACCGTTTGGAGAATGCCATCAAGGCTGTTGATGATTTTAAATAAAAATTCTATACTTTTGCCACATCAAAAGGGGGGTGCCTTGTTTTTTTACGAAAACACAAAAACAGGCTGAGAACATACCCATTATATTCGAGAGGATATATGAACCTGATCCGGATAATGCCGGCGTAGGGATTGGAGTTATGGAGTTTAACTGGGCTGTAAGTGCCCCTTACTTACAGTGGTTTTACTTAACAAGAAACAATGAAAAGATTAATGATCATGGCATTTGCTGTGTGTATGCTGCCGCTGATGTCCTTAGCGCAATTTTCCGTATCGGGCAAAATTTCCGATAAATCAGGAAGCGCCCTATCGGGTGCAACCGTAAAACTTAATGGTAAAACAGCTAAAACTAATACAGAAGGAAACTATCAATTTACCAATGTAAAAGCAGGCAACTATATGTTAACGCTAAGCTATATAGGCTACCAATTCCTTCAAAAGTCCTTCAACCTAAGTGAAGATCAAAAGCTCGACTTTGAATTGTCGCCTTCCACATTCCTCGCAGATGAAGTGATCGTTAGGGCTACAAGAGCAAGTGAGAAATCAGCCACAACCTACAAAAACATTGGTAAGACAGAGCTAGAGCAGAATAACTTCGGACAAGACCTTCCTTTTATCCTGAACAACACCCCCGGTGTTGTCGTAACTTCCGATGCAGGTGCCGGGGTTGGCTATACCGGAATCAGAATTAGAGGTAGTGATGCCAGCAGGGTAAACGTGACCATCAACGGTATCCCGTATAACGATAGTGAAAGTCAAGGAACCTTCTGGGTAAACATGCCCGACTTTGCTTCTTCGGTAGATAATATCCAGATCCAACGGGGTGTAGGTACATCTACCAATGGTGCTGGTGCCTTTGGTGGAAGTTTAAACATTCAAACCGCTTCCCCCTCTGAGAATGCCTACGCAGAGCTGAATAATACTTTCGGCTCTTTCAATACGTTGAAAAACACCCTGAAAATTGGAACAGGCTTAATTAACAACATGTGGAGTTTTGACGGTCGCTTATCTAGAATTAAATCAGATGGCTTCATCGATCGTGCTGCTTCAGATCTTCAATCCTACTTTCTATCTGGTGCTTACCATGGCAAAAGCGACCTGTTGAGGGTAAACATCTTCGCTGGAAAAGAGCAGACCTACCAGGCATGGAATGGTGTTCCGGAATCCCGGCTAAATGGCAACACTGCAGAAATGCAGGCTTACATTGACAGAAACTATCTGGAAGAAGCAGATGCCCAGCACCTGCTTACCTCTAATAGCAGAACTTACAATTCCTTTACCTACAGAGATCAGAACGACAACTATAAGCAAGCACACTATCAGGCGATTTACGCAAGACAGCTGAACGACCAGTTATCTTTCAATGCCGCTTTACACTATACAAATGGTGAAGGCTATTTCGAAGAATACAAAAATAAAGACAGGTTAAGCAAGTACGGCTTGCCAAATATTATTCAGGGTGGCGTAACCATTAGCCGTTCCAATCTGGTGCGCAGGCGCTGGTTAGACAATGATTTCTACGGCACCACCTTTGCCTTAAATTATAATCCTCAATCAACGGTAAACTTCACTTTGGGCGGAGCGTACAATGAATACAGAGGAAAGCATTTCGGACAAGTTACCTGGGCAGAGTACGCTTCTACAGGAGACAACTTCCGTCATTATTATGATGGAATAGGAAACAAAGACGACTTTAATATTTTCGGAAAAGTAAGCTATAGTCCTGTTGAGAAACTGACCCTATTCGGCGATGTTCAGTACAGAAGGGTAAACTATAACATCTCTGGAAAGGATAAAAACCTGAAGACGCTAGACTTTAACAACAAATATGATTTCTTCAACCCTAAACTTGGGGCAACATATTCTTTAAATGAGCAGAGCAATATCTACACTTCATTTAGCGTGGCGAATAAAGAGCCGAACAGAGACGATTTCACCAACATCAAAACAGGCTTATTGCCAAAGTCTGAAAGCTTGAATAATGTTGAATTGGGCTACCGATTCAAGAATCAAGACTTCAATATAGGGGCAAACGTTTATGGCATGTTCTATAAAGACCAACTAATATTCACTGGTGAGATTAATGAATTCGCCGACGCTTACCGTCAGAATGTAGACAAAAGTTACCGTGCAGGTCTGGAGCTTGATGCATCTTATACCATTAGTACTAAGTTCGCCATTAATGCCAATGCGGCTTTAAGCAAAAACAAGATTAAAGACTATGTAGACTATGTCTCTGAATATGATGATAATGGCGATGTAGTCAATCTCATTACTACAAACTACGAAAACCCAGACATCTCCTTCTCTCCAGCATCTGTATTATTTGGGGAGCTTATTTACAAGCCATTAACAGGTTTTGCAGTGGCTTTCCAAAGCAAGTATGTGAGCAAACAATACATGGACAACACCCAGAATAGCAGCCGCCAATTGGACGCATATTGGGTAAACAACGCCAGATTGGGTTATGACTTCGCTTTTAAAGGTGTTAAAAATCTGAACCTTGGATTGCTGGTAAACAACCTGTTCAACAAAATGTATGAGAGTAATGGTTACACGTATAGCTATGCCTACCAGGGAACAGTGACTGCAGAAAACTTTTATTTCCCGCAGGCAGGAACAAATTTCCTACTTTCGCTTAACATCAAATTCTAAATACATGAAGAAGTTCATTGAAAAACTGCAGTTTATCACCCATGATATTGAACAGCACACGCACATCGAGCAAGCAAGAATTGCTTGTGAGGCAGGTGCCAAATGGATCCAATACAGGTGCTTAACTAAAAACGATGATGACCTTCTAAAAGATATCAATGTGATTGCTGAAATCTGTGACGATTGGGGTGCCACCCTGATCGTTACAGATCACATTCACCTGAATGGAAAAGCAGATATCCAGGGTTTTCATATAGAAGATATGGATGCTGATTTCACAGAGCTAAGAACAACACTTGGTGAGGCAGTAACTATTGGGGGATCTGCAAATACCGTTGATGGTCTCCTCAGACTTGCCAATGAAGGCGCCGACTATGCCGGCTTTGGTCCATTTAAAATGACCACAACGAAACCAAACAACGCTCCTTTATTGGGAATTGAAGGTTACGAAAATGCAGTTATCATATTGAAAAATCAGCATATTAAAATGCCTTTTTTAGCTGTCGGAGGTATTAAACTAGAAGATCTAGAGGCTATAATGGCAACTGGTGTATTTGGCGTTGCAGCATCTTCAGCCATCAACCAGGCTGAAAACATGAGAGATGCATACCTTGACTTCTACGACAAAGTCATATTTTAACTTATCTTCGCTACTGATTTACTGATCACCTACCTTTGCGCAAATTCTCTGCAAATTGGATACTATAGACCCGATAGAAAAACCAGATCCGTACGCGGCGCTTCGTTACCCCGAATTCAGATCCTATCTAGGCATGCGTTTTTTCTTTACATTCGCTTACCAAATGCAAGCTGTAATCATCGGCTTTCACATCTATCACCTGACAAAAGACCCATTGGCACTTGGCTTCGTCGGCCTTTGCGAAGCGATCCCGGCTATCAGCATTGCACTATATGGCGGATATGTGGCAGATAAATCAGAAAAAAGAGGGCTCCTGTTAAAGATCTTTTCTGGTGTATTTCTTTGCTCACTCGTGATGCTCATCGTGACTACCAAGCAAATGCATGTATATGTTCCAACGAGTTCAATCATCCCGATCATGTACCTGATGGTGTTCGGAATAGGTATTGCTAGAGGCTTTTTTAGTCCGGCTACCTTTTCGCTGATGGCACAAATCATTCCTAAAAAATTATATCCCAATTCTAGCACCTGGAACAGCTCGAGTTGGCAAGCCGCATCTATACTAGGACCCGCGGTAGGTGGATTAATATATGGGTTTTATGGAATCACAGCAACCTATGTTGTAATAGTTACCTTCATACTGATTGCGTTGATATGCATCTTCTTCTTGAAACCACATGAACCGACTTTTATCCCGAAACAAAGCATCGTTACCAGTTTAACCGAAGGCGTTAAGTTCGTGTTTAAAAGTAAAAT
>JACMPF010000108.1 GCA_014377665.1 Pedobacter sp.
AATCTACCTTTGTCCTGAAGCAATCTTTCTTCAGACTTGTAGGTAGTACCTTCAAGAGTAACGCGGTTTAAATGTCTGAAAGCCAATGCGCCGATTAGCAAATTACCTTTCCATCCCGGATATTTATTGCTGGTAACTATTGTCATTCCACAAGGGCCAATTGAAGGTACCCAATAGTGTTTTGGATCTTCAATACCTGGAAGTTGCTTATCGGGAGTTAGAATTGTACCGTCATAATTAATTCCGTAAGATGCTTTTGGCCAACCATAATTTTTACCTTTCTCAATGAGGTTTAACTCATCACCACCTTTCGGCCCGTGTTCATCTTCCCATATTCGATTTGTTACAGCATCGTAAACCATTCCTTGCGGGTTGCGATGACCATATGTCCATATTGAACCATGAGCACCATCCTGACCGACAAAAGGATTATCCTTAGGGATTTTTCCATCTGCAAACAAACGGTGCACCTTACCGTGGTCGTTATCCAACTCCTGAACTTTAGGCTGTGTACCTCGTTCGCCAACGCTAATGAACATGTACTTATCCTTATCAAAAACTATTCTGCTGCCGAAATGGAAATCTGCCTTTAGTGCGGGCTTGGCCTCAAATATATCTTCCTTTTCTACGACTTGATTTCCTTTCAATTTAAATCTTACAACTGCCGTGGAAGCCAGTTCTCCAACAGGTTTTGAAAAAGTGATATAGATCCAGCCGTTAGTTTTATAGTCAGGATGCAGTTTAATATCCATTAAACCGCCTTGACCTTGCGCGAATACAGCAGGAACTCCACTAAGCTTTTCTCCAGTAAATTTATCATTCTTAAAAACTAAGATCTCCCCAGAGCGCTCGGTGATCAACATTCTGCCATCTGAAAGCCAAACCATTCCCCATGGACTATTTAACCCATCATATAATACCTGAGGAGTAACTTCAAGTTTAGAAGTATCGGCGATGGCGAAGTGCTTTTGCTCTGATTTAACAGCTAAACTGGAGGAGAAAATTATCGTTGCAAAGAACGCTATTGACAGAAGTGATTTTTTCATAATTGTTTATAAAGACATAAATATACAACCATTCCTGACTTTTAGAAACTTCAGTCCATCTCATTAAATTAATTTGCTTAAAACCTTATCCTGATTGGAACGTTATCAGTGCCAAAGCCATGACTATGAATCGACGCATCTACATCCTTGAAGACGACCCTGATATCGGTCATATATTGCACTATTTTCTTACAGAAGAAGGTTTTGAAGTCGAACTTTTTTCCAGTGTAGATAAATGTCAACATGCACTGAATAAAAAACTACCAGACCTTTGCCTCTTCGATATCATGTTACCTGATGGAGACGGCATCACACTATGCAACCACATAAAGGAAGAAAATAACGAAGTTCCTGTTATTCTGATGTCTGCAGGTGAAAAACCATCCAGCGTTTATCAGAATTCACATGCGGATATTTTTATTTCAAAACCATTTGACCTTGATTTTTTATTGAGTAACATCAGTAGGTTAATTGCGGAGGCTGCCTAAACTTCCATTATTGATTAAACTGTCTTGGATAATAAAACAAAGTGGTCATGAAATATTGCTTTAATACGCTCTGCGTTCCAATTGTGAAGCTGTTTGGACTACCGTAATTTATTACGCTACTATTTTGGTGTAACAAATCAAGTGCGGAAAACTTAAATTCAGCATTGTTGCCCTTAAGAAAGCGTTAGACGGCATTGGCATTCCAAATTGTGAAATTGATATTTTTGGCTCCAGCCGAAGAGCTATTATTGAAGGTAACATTAGTATTCAAAGAAAAATTTTTGGTTACATTATAATTGGTACTGCCGCTCTTAAGTTGATATTACCTCTCGGTAAATAATAAAAAACCTGATAGAGAAGTCATTGAAATGTTTGCTTTTGCCAGCGTTTTAATCACCTTTTTGTTAGTACCATCAGCATTAACAATCTTGATTTGCTAATTGTTACCGGACTTCTCATCTTCATCTACAATCAATTTTTGTCCGGCACCGGAGAGATCGGTTGTATAAACCCGGAAGGTGTCCACGAAGAATACTATGCTACTCTTTCCAGCAACAGGAATTGCAGATTGTTCTTCAGGAGATGGGGTTTCCTTTTGACAAGAAAAAAAACCCCCACCAGCGGCAAAATGTAACTTAACTTTTTCATAGTTTATATTTTTTACCAAGCTAAAATGTTAGATCTCTTGTTGAAATACACTCCCAACGGTATTTTTATATCCGTGCCAGAGGGTATCTTTTCGTATTTCGGCACTCCG
>JACMPF010000109.1 GCA_014377665.1 Pedobacter sp.
CATAATTCTGCTTAAAGCTAGCATTCTGATGTATTCATCTCCAGAAACATTATTGCTAATACCTCTTAATCTTTTCAATAAAGTTCCGTCATCCTGGAATGGCCATGGAATAAATGCCAGAAATCCTTTAGCATTCTCGGGTTTCTCACTCTGAACTTCCCTAATCCAAACCAAGTGCTCAAAACGCTCCTCAATTGTCTCAACATGACCAAACATCATGGTCGCCGAGGTGGTAATATCAAGTTGGTGTGCAGCCCGCATAACGTCCAGCCACTCCTGACCGCCACATTTCCCTTTAGAAATTAACCTTCTCACTCTGTCGTTTAGGATTTCAGCTCCCGCACCTGGTAAGGAATCCATCCCGGCAGCTTTCAAAGTAGCCAAAACTTCTGTATGTGAAAGCTTATCTAGCTTCGCTACGTGTGCGATCTCGGGAGGACCTAATGCGTGTAACTTTAAATCCGGGTAAAGCGCTTTTAGCTTACGAAAAAGATCCGCATAGAATTCTAGACCAAGATCAGGGTGGTGACCGCCCTGCAGCAGCAATTGATCACCGCCTAATTTAAAAGTTTCTTCTATCTTAATCTTATAGGTTTCTATATCAGTGATATAACTTTCATCATGACCAGGTCTCCTAAAGAAGTTGCAGAATTTGCAATTTGCAATGCAAACATTAGTCGTATTTACATTCCTGTCAATCTGCCAGGTAACCTTGCCACTGGGAACTTGTTTTTTACGCAGCTCATTGGCAACAAAAGCCAGCTCAGCTGTTGATGCGTTATGGTATAAAAAAACACCCTCTTCTTTAGTTAAAAAGTCGAATTGTAAGGCCCTTTTTAATAGTTCGGCAGTTTCCATACTGCAAATATACCATTACTTCTTTTCTTTTTATTTCACAGTATTATCACAATTGACCTTGCCTTAATTTCCTATCTTAGCGCAATTATTTCAAAATATGGTAGATTTTAATCGTTTTATACTGGCCAACGGGCTTCGTGTTTTAGTTCACGAAGACGATACAACACCAATGGCAGTGTTAAATATTTTATATGATGTTGGTGCCCGTGATGAGGAAGCCGGTAAAACTGGTTTCGCTCACTTGTTTGAACACTTAATGTTTGGCGGTTCTATCAACATTCCAAGCTACGATGAGCCATTGCAAAGGGTAGGAGGTGAAAATAATGCTTTTACCAGTAATGACATTACCAACTACTACATCACGCTTCCTTCTGTAAATCTGGAGACTGCTTTCTGGTTGGAAAGCGATAGAATGCTTAACCTCGCTTTTTCAGAAAAAAGCTTGGAAACGCAACGTAGTGTAGTTTGTGAAGAGTTTAAACAGCGCTACCTGAATCAGCCATATGGTGACGTTTGGTTGAAATTGCGTCCGCTAGCTTATAAAAATCACCCCTATCAATGGGCAACTATTGGCCAGGATCTCAGGCAGATTGAAGAAGCAAAAATGGATGATGTTAAAGCTTTTTTTCATAAGCATTACAATCCGCAGAATGCGATCATGGTAGTCGGCGGAAACGTAAAGACAGAGGATGTAAAATTATTGGCAGAGAAATGGTTTGAGCCAATCCCTTCGGGAGAAAAGTACCATAGAGATCTTCCAAAAGAAGAAACACAGACAGAAGCCCGACTTGAAACAGTACACTCGGCTGTACCCTTGAACGCACTTTATGTAGCGTTTAAAATGCCTGAAAGGGCTGATTCTGAATATCCTTGTTATGATTTAATGGCTGATATCCTTTCTCAGGGTCAATCTTCAAGATTATATACCAGTCTGCTTAAAGAAAAGCAGCTATTTAGTGACATCCATGCCTACATCACCAGTAGTATTGATGAAGGTTTGTTCATTGTAGAGGGTAAAGTCGTGGAAGGTGTATCGGTTGATGCAGCCGAAGCTGCAGTGTGGGACGAATTATTTCAATTGACGCAAGATGAAGTGACAGATGCTGAGCTAACAAAAGTGAAGAATAAATCTGAATCCATTATGGTCTTCGCGGAGATGAGTCTTTTAGATAAGGCTATGAATCTTGCTTACTATGAACTTCTCGGGGATGCTGCAACGTTAAATACCGAGATTGACAAGTACCTAGCCGTTACTCCACAGCGCATTCTTAATGTGGCTAAGGAAACTTTCCAGAAAAAAAAATCATCCACCCTTTACTATTTAACTACTCCAGATGCTTAATCGTATCCTAGCCCCAGAATCCAAGCAGATTTCAGAGATCAATTTCAAAAAGCCCTTAGCCCAACACCTGGACAATGGAATTCCTGTATTTACTATAAATGCCGGTCGGCAGGAGCTAGTTCGCATAGAATTTATCTTTAAAAATGTAAACTGGGATGAAGGTAAGCCGCTACAGGCACTTACAGCGAGCCACCTCATAAATAACGGGACAACAGAACTTTCTGCCAAAGAAATTGCTGAAAAGGTAGATTTTTACGGTGCGTTTTTACAAACGGAATACGGCGCCGACCAGTGTAGCGTTAAACTTTATAGTTTGAATAAGCATCTTGCGGAAGTATTACCAATACTATATTCCATTTTAAATGCAAGTGTTTTTCCGGAAAAGGAGCTTTCCATATTTGTTCAGAATCAAAAGCAATCCCTTTCTGTGAGCCTTCAAAAGAATGATTTCTTAGCAAGAAAGCAGTTTGCAAATGCGCTTTTTGGTGACACTCCATATGGTTCTAATATTTCTGCAGTAAATTACGATGCTATAAAAAGACAGGATCTTTTAGACTATTTTCAAGCTGCATATAAGCCGGAGAACTGTACGATCTTCGTTGCCGGTAAATTTGAAGAAAACGAGTTCTCTATTTTGAATGCCGTTGTAGGTAAAGACTGGGCGAATAACGGCGATTCAAAGGATAATCATTTCAGTTTTTCTTCTCCAATTGGATCCGAAATTCTAATAGAAATGCCTGAGGCTTTGCAATCCGCTATTAGAATGGGAATGATAACAATCAACAGAACTCATGAAGACTTTGCCGGCTTTCAAGTCTTAAACTGTGTTTTGGGAGGTTACTTTGGTTCTAGGTTAATGTCTAATATCAGGGAAGAAAAAGGTTACACTTATGGTATCGGTTCAGGAGTTGTTTCTCTGCAGGATACTGGATACTTCTTCATTGCAACGGAGGTTGGAGCTGATGTATGCCAGAGTGCAGTCACTGAAATCGAGAAAGAGATAGACTTGTTAAAAAACGACATTATTCCAGAAGAAGAGTTGGATCTAGTACGCAGTTACATGCTGGGTTCTTTATTGGGGAGCCTTGAAAATGCATTCTCACATGCTGATAAGTTCAAAAACTTGTACTTTTCTGGCTTAGATTATAGCTACTATGACCGCTATATCCATACTGTGAAAACTATCGATTCTCAATCTTTAAGAATACTGGCTCATAAATACCTGATTTCTAGCGATTTTACTAAGGTTGTAGCTGGCAAAAAGTAATTGGATTAATTGCCTTTCTGTGTACAGGCAATTAATCTTATTGTAATTTTTCTGCCCTAGAGGCCAATATTTACATCCTTATTGTGTAATTACAATGAGAATTGTACCTTTGCCTCGCAAATAGTAACTCCTAAATTATTTGCTATGCAACTTGATCCCAATAAATTTATTGCCGAAGGACTAACTTACGATGACGTATTATTAGTACCAGCCTATTCTGAAGTTTTACCGCGTGATGTTGATACCGGTAGCTACCTAACCAAGAAAATTCGCATCAATGTTCCAATAGTTTCTGCTGCGATGGATACCGTAACTGAAGCTGGCTTAGCCATAGCTATTGCTCAGGCGGGTGGTATTGGTATGCTGCACAAAAATATGACTATCGAGCGCCAGGCTGAAGAAGTACGCAAAGTAAAGCGCTCTGAAAGTGGTATGATCCAAGACCCGGTAACGCTAAGCGCTACGGCCAAAGTTGCAGATGCTTCTCAGATCATGAAGGAATTCAAAATAGGCGGTATTCCGATAATCGATGCAGATGGTAAATTGGTAGGTATCATCACCAACAGAGATCTTCGTTTCCAAAAAGATATGCAGCGTGCTGTTTCTGAAGTAATGACAAAAGATAATCTTGTCACCGCTGCGGAAGGTACTACGCTCTTACAAGCAGAGGAAATCTTGCAGGACTACAAAATCGAGAAACTGCCTATAGTTGACAAAGACGGACGTTTAGCTGGCTTAATCACATTCAAAGACATTCAAAAATATAAAAACTACCCTAAAGCTTGTAAAGATGAGCGAGGCAGATTACGTGTTGGCGCGGCCGTTGGTGTTGCTGCTGATAACATTGATCGCGTCGCTGCATTGGTGCAGGCAGGAGTTGATGTAGTTACCGTTGATACTGCTCATGGTCACTCTAAGGGGGTTATTGATATGGTGAAAGCTATCAAGGCTAGATTCCCTGATTTGCAAGTAATTGCTGGTAATATCGCTACGGCGGATGCGGCGAGAGCTTTAGCTGCTGCGGGAGCTGATGCTGTAAAAGTTGGTATCGGTCCAGGTTCCATTTGTACCACAAGGATTATTGCCGGTGTAGGTGTTCCGCAATTGTATGCGGTCTTCGAATGTGCTCAAGCTCTAATCGGCACAGGAATACCCGTGATTGCAGATGGAGGTATCAAACAAACAGGTGATATTGTAAAAGCGATTGCTGCAGGAGCAAGTTGTATTATGGCAGGATCGTTATTCGCAGGAGTGGAAGAGTCGCCAGGTGAGACCATTATTTATGAAGGACGAAAGTTTAAGTCTTACCGTGGTATGGGCTCTGTAGAAGCCATGCAATTGGGGTCTAAAGACCGTTATTTCCAAGATGAAGAAGACGTGGTCACCAAACTTGTACCTGAAGGAATCGTGGGCCGGGTACCTTACAAAGGGACATTGGCAGAAGTCATTTATCAATATATTGGTGGTCTAAGGGCTGGAATGCACTATTGCGGAGCAGGCAGCATTGAAGACCTTCAAAAGGCCAAATTTGTTCGCATAACGGCCGCAGGTATGAGAGAGAGTCATCCGCATGATATTTCTATAACTAAAGAAGCTCCAAATTATTCACGTTAATATACCATAAGCATGAAATCAATATGTGTTTATTGCGGGTCTAATTTCAATGGCGATCCTATAGTAAGGGCTGCAATTGAAAGTTTAGCTCAAGCCTTGACTGATCAGAATATCACTTTAATTTATGGGGGTGGAAGCGTTGGCGTTATGGGTGTGATTGCCGATGAAGTATTGAAACGTAATGGAAGGGTAATTGGTGTGATTTCTCAGTTTTTGATGGATAAGGAAGTTGGCCATCAATCACTTACTGAGATGATAGTTACAGAAAACATGCATGAGCGCAAGCAAAAAATGGCGGATTTATCCGACGGTTTTATTGTATTGCCTGGCGGTTTTGGAACGTTGGAAGAGTTTTTTGAAGTGCTCACTTGGTTACAACTTGGCCTCCATGGCAAAGCTATAGGCGTTTTAAATGTGGGTGGTTTTTATGACCCACTATTTGCTCAGATGGACCTCATGGTAGAACATAGGTTCTTAAAACCAGCTAACCGTGCGCTGGTGTTCAATGAATCAGATGCATTTGGACTTATAGACAAGATGAGCAAATTCGATGCGGTACCTGATGAAGTTTGGTTTAAAGAGAGGAACCTTACCTAGAATAGATATGTATGATTGTTGGTTTATAAAAACTCTCCCGGGTTTATTTCCCATGTCCAGGGTTTCTTAAACGTAGTAAACGTTTTGGCTTTCAGTCCTATTAAAATATTTTGTTGACTTTGATTCGCATCGACTTTATTTGTCATTTTCCCAGTGGTAACTGTTCTCTTCCTTTTTA
>JACMPF010000012.1 GCA_014377665.1 Pedobacter sp.
GAGCGCTAGCAGACACGAAGCAGATACGAAGCAGACTCGAAGCCAGGACGTAGAAGAGGTAACTAGTAATAAACCATTTAGGCTCTTCTTTGTAGTCCTGAAATAGGGAAATGTAGTAATATATAGTACCATGATTAGAAGTAGCATTGGTTGATTGCTTAAACGAACCTACAATACTGATGTTAAAAAAAAGCAGATTTAATATTTAAAAAGGGTCAACTGCACACTTAAACTGGTAAGTGTGCACATAAATCCTTAAGTGTACACTTCAAATACTGATTGTCAATATAATAGTATTACAGTAAATCAACATTTTCAGGCAAAAAAAATGGGTTACCTTCATCTAAGTAGGCCACCCATTTATCTAATAAAATATAATTTCTTGTTAAATCAGCAATCTCACTGGTTCTTCCAATAGCGCCTTTAATGTTTGAAGGAAGGCAGATCCTGTGGCACCATCTACAACTCTATGGTCGCAGCTTAAGGTCACTTTCATTACGTTTCCTGGAACTATAGCACCATTTTTAACAACAGGCACCTGAGCAATACCACCTATCGCAAGAATGCAGGCATCAGGTGGATTTATGATTGCAGTAAACTCATCAATACCGAACATTCCCAAATTTGAAATTGTAAATGTGGAACCTTCCCAATCAGCCGGTTGTAGTTTCTTAGCTTTTGCACGTTGTGCGAAATCTTTCACTTCAGCAGAAATACGGGACAATGATTTACCATCAGCAAAACGCACTACAGGAACCAATAGGCCATCTTCAACAGCTACTGCTACACCTATATTCACGTGTTCATTGTATCTGATTTTATCTCCAAGCCACGATGAATTAACATTTGGATGTTGTTTCAAGGCAATAGCAACTGCCTTTAAAACAAGGTCGTTGAACGAAATCTTCACAGAAGCGAATTCATTCATTTTTGTACGAGCAGCAATAGCGCCATCCATATCAATGCTCATTGTTAGGTAGAAATGAGGGGCAGTAAACAAACTTTCGGCTAAGCGCTTTGCGATTACCTTCCTCATTTGCGTTACTGGTTTCTCAGTAAACCTCTCTTCTCCAACATAAACTGGAAGTGGAGCAGCGTGTTTCTCAGCTAGAAAAGCAGGAGCCGCTTCTTTAGATGTTAATCCCAGAGCAGCTTCAGCAGGTTTAAAGTTTTCGATATCTTTCTTAGTGATTCTTCCACCATCTGCACTTCCTGATACCTGATTAAGGTCTATACCTTTATCCTTAGCTATTCTTTTTGCCAAGGGAGATGCTTTAAGACGATCTCCAGATGTATTAGTTGTAAGGGTAGCTTCCTCTTTAGTACCCTCACCATTCTCAGCTACCGGAGCATCCGCCGACTTCTCCGCAACTGGTTTTGCTGGTGCTTCGCCTTGATTAAGGAAGCCACTGATGTCAGTACCTTCAGGACCAACAATAGCGATGATGCCGTTTACTTTTGCAGCCTGACCTTTTTCGACGCCAATATGCAAGAGCGTACCTTCAGCATATCCCATTACTTCCATTGTCGCCTTATCGGTTTCAACGTCGGCAAGAATATCATCATCTTTAACTTTATCTCCAACTTTTTTATGCCATTCAGCAATAACGCCTTCGGTCATAGTATCACTCAATAGCGGCATTCTAACAACCGTAACACCCATCTTCTCCATATCAGAGTCGCTCAATGCAGTAGATTTAGGGGCTTCTTCTTGTTTACCTTCTTCTTGTTTATCTTCTTTTGTTTTATCTGGTGACTCAGTTTTGGTTTCTACTTTTTCATTTTTAGCTGATTCAGCACCATCCTCAGCATCCAAGGCTGCTTTATAATCTTCGCCTTCTTTACCAATTACAGCAATGACGGCATCAACAGGAACAGCTTGACCTTCTTCTACACCGATATAAAGAATGGTTCCATCCCAATATGATTCCAAATCCATAGTAGCTTTGTCAGTTTCAACTTCAGCCAATACGTCTCCACTTTTTACTTTGTCACCAACCTTCTTGTGCCACTTAGCCATAACACCTTCGGTCATGGTGTCACTCATTTTGGGCATTCTAACTATTTCAGCCATTCTATATTATATCTATTGAAATGAGTTCAAAAATTAATCTTTAACATATGGATAGTCTTGCTGAACATATACATCAGTATATAATTCTGAAGCTTCAGGCCACGGAGACTCTTCCGCAAATTTTACGGATTCATCAACAATCTGTTTTACTTTAGTTTCTATTTCCTCAATCCAAGCCTGATCAGCATATTTCTCTTTCAAAATAACTTCTCTCACAAGCTCAATTGGGTCCTTAGCTTTATATTCTTCCAACTCGTCTTTTGTCCTGTATTTTGCAGGGTCAGACATGGAATGTCCGCGGTAGCGATACGTTCTCATTTCAAGGAAAGTTGGTCCTTCTCCTTTGCGAGCTCTTTGTGCAGCCTCATCCATAGCATTGTGAACAGCAACTGGATCCATTCCATCTACTGGAGCACATGGCATATCAAATCCAAGACCGATCTTATAAAGATCTGTCATGTTAGTAGTACGCTCAACTGAAGTACCCATTGCGTAGCCGTTGTTCTCGCAAACAAAAATCACAGGAAGTTTCCATAACATTGCCATGTTGAAAGCTTCGTTTAAAGCCCCCTGACGAACTGCTCCGTCGCCCATGTAGCAAACGTTAAGGTTTTTAGTTCCCTTAAATTTCTCAGCAAAAGCAATACCTGCACCTAATGGTATTTGACCCCCTACAATTCCGTGACCACCATAGAAATTATGTTCCTTGCTGAACATGTGCATAGAACCACCTTTACCCTTTGAGCATCCGGTAGCTTTCCCGTACATCTCTGCCATAATACTATTGGCGCTAACACCTTTAGCCAATGCATGAGCATGGTCACGATAAGCAGTGATCATAGAATCCTCCGGTTGCAAAGCAGAGATTGCTCCAGCTATAACAGCTTCCTGACCAATATATAAATGACAAAATCCACGAATTTTCTGTTGTCCGTAAAGTTGCCCAGTTTTCTCTTCGAATTTGCGCATAAGCAACATCGACTCAAACCACTTCAGATAGGTATCTTTATTAATTTCTACTGCACTCATTGTTGGGTGTTGATTTTATTTATGAGAGCAAATCTACTTTTTTATTGTAATATATGGAAGAGAATGAACGAAAATGAATACTAAGGTTACACAAGTTAGGCCGAGATATTCTCACTGGTATGTAGGCAGATTCAGTAAATATCTTGTGAAATGTTAATAACTGTTAACATAAATGAAATGATGATTTGGAATAAATCTTATAAATACATATGTTTGCCATTCAAACAATAAGCCCCTAGTGGTGTACGTTTAAGTGTAAGTCTTATAACCCAAACTTAACAGTATAACATGATTAAAAAGTTTTTGTTGTCTACTATTGTAGTATTGTGCAGCCTCTCGGCAGTAAATGCACAAAACAAAGCAAAAGAAACCAGTAAATTAGAAGACCCAGATAATTTAGCCTCACAATATTTTTCTCAGGTGATGGGTGTAGCTGTTGATGCGACATCAAATGTTAAGCTTTACAAATTCATTTATGAATGGATTGGAACTCCATACAGATTCGGCGGAAATACAAAGAAAGGCATTGATTGTTCTGCCTTTACTAAAGCGATCTACGACAAAGTTTTCAACACTACGATCTTAAGAAATTCGAGGGATATCTTTAGCATGGTTAACCCATTACCTAAGGATGAACTTAAAGAAGGTGATTTAGTTTTCTTCAAAATAAAAAGCAGAAGTATTACTCATATAGGAATCTACTTGGGAGATAGCCGTTTCGCTCATGCCTCATCAACAAGAGGCGTCGTGATTAGCAATTTGAATGAACCTTATTACTCTAGATATTTCTACAAAGGCGGACGCATTGTAGACGGAATTAAGGAAGATCTTGTAGAAGAATAAAATCATTAAAAGAGTTACGAGGTCCTTTCAGCATTGAAAGGACTTTTTTTATGCAAAATTATTCACAATGAAATTTATAAATCAACTTATAGGCTGCTCCGTGTTGCTCTTAATTGTATTGGGTTGTCGCATTGGAGACATAAACGTTGCGGTATTTATGAATAAAGACGATACCCTAATAAAACCGATGCGTCTTAACGATACGATTACCGTATGTGCAGTTGGCGATATTATGCTTGGATCCGCCTATCCATCTTTATCAAATCTTCCGCCGAAAGATGGTATAAACAGTTTTACAAAAGTGGCCCCATATTTAAAAGGCGATATCGTGTTTGGAAACCTTGAGGGATGCTTTTTAAATTCAGGTAAATCTACCAAGTGCAACGACACAGTTGGCAATAGTTGTTTTGCCTTCAGGATGCCAGAGAAGTATGCGGGAATTTTTAAAGACGCTGGTTTCAATCTGCTGAGCATTGCAAATAATCACGTGGGCGATTTTGGCATTAAAGGGCGTAAGAGAACTGTGGAAATTCTAGACTCCCTGAATATCAACTTTGCCGGATTACAATCCTATCCATCAACTATTTTTGAAATAGCCAGTGTCAAATATGCATTCTGTGCGTTTGCGCCGAACGAGAATACGGTATCGATCAATAACCTTGATAGTGCACGAATGCTTGTAGCGGAGTTAAAAAAACAAGCGAATATCGTTATCGTGTCCTTTCACGGTGGAGCCGAGGGTTCAAAATTTGAACATGTGCCTCGAAAAAATGAGATCTTTTATCAAGAGAATAGAGGAAATGTTTATGAATTTGCTCATGCAGTAATAGATGCTGGCGCTGACGTCGTTTTAGGTCACGGGCCGCATGTTACCAGGGCTGTGGAAGTTTATAAGAATAAGTTCATAGCCTACAGTCTGGGAAATTTCTGTACTTATGGAATGTTCAATTTGAAAGGGATAAATGGAATCGCTCCTTTGCTTCAAATCAAAATTACAACCTCAGGGAACTTTATCTCCGCTAAAGTTATCTCAGTAAGACAAAATAAATTACGTGGTCTGACAATTGATCCCAATAACTTGGCATTCGAAAAGCTAAAAAGCCTAACAAACACAGACTTTCCCGGACATCGTTTTAAGTACCTTGATAATCTGATTACGGAAAAGGACGACTAAGCCTCGTCCTTTGTGTTTCTTACTAAACCAACCCCGGTGAAAAAGAAGATCGCTCCAATAACTCCAAATACAATAAGTTGTCTTGTAGCAGGTTCATGCTGAGTAAAACCATAACCTGCATATATTAATCCAATAACTCCCAGGATAGTAAGGATAGTCCCAAATGTACGTTTAACGTTCATAATTATTTTTCTAGTTAGATATTTTATTTATACAATATCTGTGCCTAATACGAAATTGTTTGTATCTTCAAGAAGTTTACAACAATATAAATCATGGAATACTATTTTTACGCTTTCTTATTTTTCGCTTTAATCATTCTATTTAGTTCGTTCGTCACCGTTAAGCAGGGCACGATTGCTGTAATAACCATATTTGGAAAGTACAAGAGGCAATTGGGTCCCGGCCTAAGTCTGAAAATTCCCTTAATAGAAAATATTCATTCCAGAATATCTATTCAAAACAGGTCAGTAGAATTGTCTTTTCAGGCGGTGACACAGGATCAAGCCAATGTTTATTTTAAGGCGATGCTGCTTTATTCCGTATTGAATCAGCAGGAAGAAACTATTAAAAATGTCGCTTTTAAATTTGTGGATTCTACAAATTTAATGCAAGCGCTTATCAGAACCATTGAAGGATCTATCAGGGCATATGTTGCTACTCAAAAACAGGCTAATGTATTGGCGCAGCGAAACGAAATTGTGCTGCATGTAAAAGAACAGATAGATATTGTATTAGAAAGTTGGGGTTATCATTTACAGGATCTTCAACTCAATGATATCACTTTTGATGAGGAAATTATGAGATCAATGAGCCGTGTAGTTGCATCTAACAACTTGAAGGCCGCGGCAGAAAATGAGGGTCAAGCTTTGCTGATCACCAAAACGAAAGGAGCAGAGGCCGATGGAAATGCTATCAAAATCGCCGCTGCTGCAGAAAGAGAGGCCGCTCAACTAAGAGGACAAGGTATTGCACTCTTTCGCGCCGAAGTTGCACATGGAATGACAAAAGCAGCACAGGAAATGGAGGATGCTAACTTAGATATATCGGTTATCTTATTTACCATGTGGACTGAATCAATCAAGCATTTTGCAGAAAATAGTAACGGAAATGTTATCTTTTTGGATGGATCTACAGAGGGTATGAATAAAACGATGAAGGAGATGATGTCCATGCAAATCGCCAAAAACCAGTCATAAATAAAATGGCCTCTGAAGAAGAGGCCATTTTATTATGTTGTTTTCTTAAATTGAAGCAAATCTGCCATGACTTTAAGACTTTCATCTTGAACGAAGTCAAAGCCTTCTTCCTTAGTAACCTTGTCACCTTTCTTAATAGGTGGCAGGCCTCTTGATGATCTTAACATATTGGTTTTTGTTAAGGCTTTAGCTTCCAGACTGTCTCTTTCCTTTTTCAGTTTGACCTCATTCAATGTTACAGAGTTCACACCTTCTCTTTTCTTAATATCAGCCAAGTCTTGCTGGAGTGTTTTGTAGTCAAGAGAGTTTGCCATTCTTTGATTGTGCAACTTAACAAGCTCAGATCTGGCAGCACCTAAATCTGCTACAGGAACATAATTAGACTTATCTACAGTATCCCAGGGTAAGGCAGATTTCTCAGTATCCTCACCAATTTTATCTAGAGGGTATAAAGAAGGAAAGCTAATGTCTGGAATAACCCCTTTATGCTGAGTGCTACTTCCATTTACTCTATAAAATTTAGCCATCGTTAGGTTAATTATACCCAACTGAGGCTGATCGTTTGCTGATTTAGTCAATGTACCAGTCTTACCAACTAAAGCTGCGACCCTCTGTAAGATTGAAGGGTTTACAAGGTCATCCATTTTTATCGAAGACTGAACTGTACCCTTTCCATAGGTCTGAGTACCAAAAACAATTCCTCTTCCATAATCTTGGATTGCACCAGCGAAAATCTCAGAAGCAGAAGCACTAAGTCTATCCACCATTACGCCAAAAGGCCCGTCCCATGCTACTCCAGCATTAGTATCTTCATTAACATCGACCTGGTTTCTTAGATCTTTGACCTGCACGACTGGTCCCTTATCAATAAACAAACCTGTCAAATTGATCGCCTCTGTTAATGAACCGCCGCCATTTGACCTTAAATCCATAACAATAGCATCAACCTTATCTTTAGTCTTAAGGGTATCAATCAACAACCTTACGTCACGTGTGGTGCTTTTATAATTCTTATCACCTTGCTTTGCCGCATTAAAATCAGCATAGAATGCTGGAAGTGTGATTATTCCAATCTTGTAGGTGTTACCATTTGATTTAACTGTTTCCACTTTTTTCTTAGCGGATTGGTCTTCCATAATGATTTTCTCCCTAACCAATGAAATGACAACTGGCTTAGCAGACATCTCTTGTCCCACCTGAATTATTTTTAATCTAACCGTCGTCCCCTTTGGTCCTTTTATTTTTGAAACAGAGTTTTCGATTCTCCAACCAGTGATGTCCTCAAACTCTGCATTGCCTTGTGCTACT
This sequence comes from Pedobacter sp., assembly GCA_014377665.1. GTDB lineage: Bacteria > Bacteroidota > Bacteroidia > Sphingobacteriales > Sphingobacteriaceae > Pedobacter. The sequence continues at coordinate 7,628 of JACMPF010000012.1, forward strand.
CCGATAATCCTGTCGCCAGTATTTAATAATTTACTTTTGAAAGCTGGTCCGCCGGGAATTATTTCTCCTATTTTCAGCACTTCATTTTCCAATTGTAGTCTGGCACCAATCCCTTCAAAAGATCTGGCCATATCTTCACTAAACGCTTGAGCATTTGTGGGATTGAAGTAATTGGTATGTGGGTCGATGCTTTCTGTAAAAGCATCCATTATAGTTTGAAATACGTCTTGATTATTTATTTTCGAGGCTTGAGACTTTAGATTCTGATAGCGTTTTGTAAGCACTTCTACATTTTTAGCATCTGTGCTACCAGCGATCTTAAGATTAACAAGCTCATACTTAACTCGTTTCTTCCATAATGTATTTAGATCAGCTGTAGATGGAGCCCAGGGCATTTTCTCGCGATCATAAACGTAACTGTCATCCCCGGCGAAATCAAATTTAGTTTTCACCTGTACCAGGCCATAATTTATCCAGTCGTTATATCTTTTCAGGTAAACATTAAAAATATAAAATGGCGAAGTCAGGTCTCCATTTCTGAAATCATCATCAAGCTTAAACCTGAATTTTTCAAAATCCTTTATGTCTGCTGCAGTGAAGTAATTTTTGGATGGATCAAGATCCTTTACATACCTGTCAAGAATTACTGAAGATATCGAATCAGTAACCTTAAGTTTCTTGTAATTATAGTTTTCTATTAGTGTCACTATTTCCTTGCACACGAGAGATTGCTTAGCATCAGGCACGATGTTAGCTATCCCGGGCACTATTTGCTGGGTTTTTGGTGAAGCGTGACATGCAAGTACGGCTGCGGTAAAGGTTACCAGTAATATTCTTCTCAACATCTCTTTGACTGATTTAAAATCCATTTTATTATTATATACTAATATGGTACCAATTTCAAAAATAAAAGAAAAGAGACAGTATTATTACTGTCTCTTTTCTGTAAACTTACTAAACTTAATTATTTTGACTCCTTTTTAAGGGCTTTTTTGATTGGAATTAAAGCTCTCGCCTCTCTAATTTGTAGTTTGTATTGATTAAAATTTGAAGCACTCGCCAGCAGCTCTGCCCTTGTAAGGTCTCGGCTGGCAAGAATGTAATCTTTCTTTTTTATTTTAACGTTAGCGATACCAATCACAGACTCAATGTATGCGTGACTATTTCCTAATTGCTTTGCCAAAATCCCCTGTTGGGTGTAGAACCATAGCGACTGAGTGTATTTAGTATCCGCCAGATATATTTTTCCGAGCTGGCTATAACTATCAAGGAGCCCACTTTTGCTGCCAAGTTTTGAATAATTTTTAAGTGCAACATTTAAAATCACCTGTTCAGCTTCAGTATAATTCGCTAACAAATAATGGACGTTACTAAGTCGTAACAAAGCAGATCCGTATCGGTTCAATTGCCTTGAGCTATTGTATTCAAAAGCCGCCTTTCCAAATAAAGTTATCGCCTCATTCAGTTCTCCCTTGCGCTCATTCTTTTCAGCTTCCTCAAAATAGCTATTTCCATTGTTCTCATCATCGCTGGAAACCGCAATATTTATTGATGCATCTGATGGCCCCTGCTGAGGTAAGAAATGGCTGGTTTGAGTCATTGCCTGAGTTGCGAAGCCTAAAAAGACGATAGTTAACCAGCTCTTATTCATGCGATAAAGATAGCACAAAAACACTTAATCGAAAACTCTTACTTTTTCATCATATAAAGCCCATACCATACTGGGATATGAATCAAGGTGATAGATATCGCCATTTTTAGCGATGCCGATGACACCGGCAAAACCATCAAATTCCTTCATTTCAAGGAAAGATTTTTCGCAGGCATCACGTAGTGTAAAACCATCTGTTACTCTAGTTACGATTTTTGCTGCGAGAGCAGCATTTACAATGTCTTCACCAACACCTGTGCAAGAAATCCCTGCAAATGAATTCGCAAAATTGCCCGCAACAGTAGCAGAATCGCTAACGCGGCAAGGAATTTCATACCCTTTGCCGCCTGTAGAAGTTCCTGCTGCAAGATCTCCATGGCGATCAAGTATTACACAACCGACAGTTCCTAGCCTGTGTTGTTTGTTTAACTTCTCCTCATACTCTTTCCGCCGTTGTAGTGTAATTGGATCAAAATACTCAAATCCGTTTTTTCTGGCGAAAGCTAATGCTCCTGATCCGCTTAACACACGATCTTCGTAGCTTAGCAGCTTTTGAGAGACTTTAATCGGATTTTTAACATCCTGAATATTAATTACACCACTAAACCTTTGATTTTTCCCGTCCATCAAAGCGGCGCTTAAACGTACTCTACCATCACTTTGAATTTGCGATCCTAAGCCAGCATTGAATAGCTCATTATCTTCTAACAAAGAGATCGCATAAACAACCGTTTCAACGGCGGTGTGATCTACAAGGTAGTTGTGGGATAGTTGAGCAACTTCAGATAGAGCGTCTTGCTTTGCTCGTTTTGTTTCCTGATTGGTGGCAGATTCACTAAAAAATCCTCCATGGATAATCAATTTCATACTATTCGATTGAAATAACCTTAGGGTGTTGGATTGTCAGCTTATGCGCTGAAAGATCGTAGATATCCCCATCGCACATAACATGTACAACCATATTTTTTATGGATACTGGTTGACCCATCTCGACGTCAGTAAGGTTAGTATCTGCCATGTGTCTTCCATCTACTAAAATTACCATTCCGCTACCAATTGCTTCCATTCTACTTCCATTCGAAATATACAGGCCTGTGTCTTCCCCTAAGCCTATTCCAAGTATACCAGGATTACTGGCCGCAGCATAAAGCAAACGCCCTATACGGCCTCTCTGCACAAAATGCGTATCAACAATTACTCCGTCAATAAACCCTAGTCCACCGGTAATTTTTACTTCACCTTTCAAGAGCGCATCTTTACTACTGCCTTGATAAATCATATTTTTTGAGCTCGCGGCCGCCCCTGCTGAAGTGCCTGCGATGACAATCTCTTCGTTATTATAACTGTCAAGTAAAATTTGATGAAACTTTGTGCCTCCGAAAATTGAAGATAGTCGTAACTGATCACCGCCGGTAAAGATAATAACATCTGCGGCTTTTGCCCGGGCGCAGTTTTCATCAGAATTGGCTTGTTCTCTGTTGTTAATAGACAATACTCCGACATTATGGACATCTAGCTGAGCAAATGCTTTAATATATTCTTCACCTACTTTTTCGGGAATGAGCGAGGCGGTTGTTATAATCTCGAATCGAGACTTTGTATTCTTAACAGATTCCGTAGTAATTTTTTTTAAAATGCCTCTTTCAAAAAAATTCATATTCTGAGGTAGGCCGAACTGAGTTTCAGTAAAACTTCCAGTATTTATCGCGCCTCCTATAATAATTAATTTACCTTTTGGAGTCATTTCAAGTATTTACATTTCTGATAATGCCAAATATATGGTCATTGAGCAAATAATATAGTTTTTTTTATAATTATTACCTCTGTATTTAAAATTCGGATCGTTGTAGCAGCAAAGAATTAATTATTTAATATAACTACTTAAAACTTGGCTTATAAATTGACTAAATTTCCCTCAAGTAAGCTACAACTGTCAAAACAAATTATTATCCATGAAAATATTAAATATTCAGGCGCTTCGTGGGCCTAACATATGGTCTATAAACCGGAAAAAACTTATACAAATGAGATTGGACCTGGAGGATTTGGAGCAAAGGCCGACTAACGTAATAGATGGTTTTAGAGAACGAATTGAGAGATTAATTCCCTCTCTTGAAACACATCGCTGTTCTAAAGGTGAACCTGGTGGATTTTTAGCTCGTGTATCGGAAGGAACATGGATGGGTCACGTCATCGAACACATTGCTTTAGAGATACAGACTCTGGCAGGTATGGATACAGGTTTTGGAAGAACGCGCCAAACTCAAACGGAAGGCATCTATAATGTCGTTTTCAGCTATACAGAAGAAAAAGCCGGTTTGTTTGCAGCAGAATCCGCTGTCAATATTGCTGATGCTTTAATAAATAACCGAGAATACGATTTAGAAAGTGATATTCAGAAAATGCGTGAGTTGAGAGAGCTGGAAAGGTTTGGCCCAAGCACAGGTTCTATTGTAGATGAAGCCATTGCAAGAAATATTCCGTGGATAAGATTAAATAAAAGCTCTTTAGTTCAGTTAGGATACGGTAAAAACCAGGTACGTTTTAGAGCGACTATGACAGAGCGCACGAATAGTATTGCTGTTGACATAGCCTGTAATAAAGATGAAACTAAAAGGCTCTTGCAGGATGCTGCCATTCCAGTAGCTAAAGGTGTCACGCTATCTGATATCGCAGACCTGCCAGATGCCATTAGAAAGTTGGGATATCCATTAGTTTTTAAGCCACTTGACGGTAATCATGGGAAAGGAGCTTCGATTAATGTCAAAACAGATAAAGCTGCAAAAGAAGCTTTTGAGTACGCAAAGAATTACTCCAGAAAGATCATTATTGAGAAATTTATTACCGGGTATGATTTCAGAATTTTGGTTATAGACAACAAAATGGTTGCTGCGGCATTAAGAGTCCCTGCTCATGTAACCGGCAATAACGTAAGCACCATTAAAGAGTTGATTGACAAAGAGAATGAGGATCCACGAAGGGGTTATGGTCATGAAAATGTTCTTACGGAGATCAATGTTGATAGGGATACTTTAGACCTTCTTGAGAAGAAGTCATATACTCTTGAAACGGTCCCGTCAAAGGGTGAAATCATTTACTTAAAGTCAACTGCGAACCTAAGTACTGGAGGAACATCTATTGACGTGACCGATCTTGTTCATCCTCAAAATATATTTATTGCAGAGCGGATCTCCAGAGTAATTGGGCTCGACATCTGCGGAATTGACATTATGGCAGAAAATTTAACCCAGCCGCTAACGGAAAATGGAGGCGTGGTACTAGAGGTAAACGCTGCCCCAGGTTTTAGGATGCACCTCGCCCCAAGCGAAGGTTTGGCCAGGAATGTTGCAGCGCCGGTGATCGATATGTTGTACCCGGTGGGCAAATCTGCCCGAATACCTATAATTGCTGTTACTGGTACTAATGGAAAAACGACAACCACAAGGCTTATTGCTCACATCGTAAAAAGCAATGGAACGCGGGTTGGTTTTACAACTTCTGACGGGATATATGTGCAGAATACTAAGCTCATGAAGGGCGACACTACCGGGCCCATTAGCACTGAATTTATATTGCGAGATCCAACAGTTGAATTTGCTGTTCTTGAAACAGCCAGAGGAGGAATCCTACGTGCAGGATTGGGATTCAATAGTTGTGATATTGGTGTAGTTACAAATATTCAAGAAGATCACCTAGGCATATCTGACATCAATACACTGGACGACCTGACCAAGGTTAAAGCTGTAGTAATCGGCGCGGTAAAAAGGAGCGGCTGGGCTGTTCTTAATGCTGACAATAAATACTGCCTTAAGATTGCTAAAACTGCCGATTGTAATGTGGCCTATTTTAGCATGAACGAGCACAACTCTGTAATCCTTGATCATGGTAAAAAGGGAGGAATTGCTGCAGTCTATGAAAATGGCTATATCACCATCAAAAAAGGAGAATGGAAAATTAGGGTGGAAAAAGTTACGCACATCCCCTTGACATTTGGTGGAACAGTTGACTTTATGATAGAAAACGTTCTGGCAGCTACGCTAGCAACTTTTCTTCAGGGATATAAAATTGAAGATATAAAAATGTCTCTTGAGACATTTATTCCATCAGCAGCTCAAACTCCTGGAAGGATGAATACTTTTAAGTTTAAAGACTTCAGGGTATTGGTAGACTTTGCACATAACCCGGATGGGTTTAATGGTATCAAGGGGTTTTTACAATCCATCCAGGCGACAGAACATGTGGGGGTGATTTCGGGAACGGGAGATAGAAGAGATGAAGATATAATAGAGACCGCGAGGATTGCTGCCCAGATGTTCGATCGAATCATCATTTGCCAGGAGAAATATCTTAGGGGACGAACAAGTCAGGAGTTAATCGATCTGTTATTAACAGGGATACACCAGATCGATCCAAATAAAGAGGTAATTATAAACAACAATGGTGACGACTGTTTTAGGTACATCGTAGCAACAGCAAAACCAGGATCATATATTACGATCTTAAGTGACACCATTGACAATGCGATTGGCAAGGTAACTGAATACTTAGATAAAGAATTTGGAGTTTAATTGTAGATATCATTAATCACATTAGCCAGGCAAATTCCACCCTTTAACAACTGCGCATTAAGAGTGCCTACATAATCGAAATTATACTTATATCCGAGCTTAGCTTCAGGTTTTGTAGTTTCATATATCTTCGTCGAAATCAGATATGATCCATAAATATAATCTTTAAGGGACTTCCCTTTCCAGGAGATCAACTCTTTTTTAGTTGAAAAATCAATTGCTTCAGCAAATTCAGTGTAACTCAAACGCTGATAATCAATCAATTGATCATCCCATACTTTATGAAGATTTGATTTTTCTCCAAACCAGGTCACATAAACCTTGTTACCGCCGAGATCATCCTTGTGAGCCGTATGCATAGGTTGATTTAAATCGCCAACCATATGAACCAACATCCTTAGCGCAAACTTCTTCTGGTCGGCAGTACTTTGGTTGTTCTTTAAAACAGAGATCATTTGAAGTGTCTTATTGTAAACATTAGGCTCTTTTTCCATATCAAGGTAACTGAATACTCCAACCTGATTAAGTCCTGCAGGAAGGTTTACAAAATGCCAATTGTACAATGAATCGTAGTTGGAGTCTGACTTAATGAAGTCTCCCCAATTGCTAGCCATTGCCAGGCTTTCGGTTCCTAGGATACCTAAAATAGCCTTCCTGGATCTTTTTGTTAAGTGATTCTCTGCGATCTGCCCAACAATTCTATGTCCGATTGCACTCCATGCACCAGCACTAAAAGGGATAAAAAATACTGCTAATAATGCAAGTGTTTTGATGTATTTTGTCATTTCTTACTTAGTTTTTATAATGATTTGGGAATACATTTGATTTGTTCTTTCAAGACAAGCGTTACAATCCTTTGATTGTCGCTGCTTTCCATAACAATCTTTTGGGCTGCTGTTTTTAGAATTTTGAAGGATTTGATATATTGTCCAATTCGGTAACATCCGGAGATTTTTTGCCTGTAATTTTCCTTTGTAAAAGTTCCCACTAAAAAGAGGCTATCATTTCTGACTGCATACACTCCTTTAGCATATTCTTTCCACACACCATTATTAAAACAGGAGTCTGAGTAGTAATTTACTGTAGAATGCGTGGTCAAATCCACATAGAATGAGTCACAGGTAAATTTAAATCTGTGCTTTGTATAATTCAACAGCTTGCTTTCATTCTCCACACTGTCCTGGTTCCAAATGCCTTGAAAAATGACTGAGCCCTTGCCCTGTATGTCAGGCAAACGAGTGCATGCAGCAAAAGCACAAA
>JACMPF010000110.1 GCA_014377665.1 Pedobacter sp.
ATGGTATAACTTTAAAGATATAAACCCTGATATAAAGGTCTTGATTACCATCGATGAGACCAGTTATAAAGGAGGCATAAATAACAACAATCATCCAATGGCTTGGTACCACGATTTCGATGGTGGACGCTCATTTTATACAGAGCTTGGCCATGTGGAAGAATCCTATACAGACCCCTTGTTTTTATCGCATTTATTAGGTGGAATTAAGTATGCTTTAGGAGCAAAAATGGCCTTATAAGGCTATTATTTAAACCATTTTGATATTTCACAAAAATCCAACAAAACATGAGAAAATTAATCTTAACGTTAGTAGCGGCATCATCCATACTGGCTGCATGTAATAGTGAGAAAAAAACAAGTGTAGAAGCCGACAGTTCAGTGGCTATGACTCCAGATACTATTATGGCTAAAACAGCTGAAGCTTTCAGTGACGGCTGCTATGCTTATACAAAAAACAGAGACACTGCTTTGCTAACTTTGAAAGTAGCGGGCGAAGAAGTAACAGGTGACCTTAGCTATAGCTTATATGAGAAGGACAACAACAAGGGAACCATAGCCGGAGAAATTAAGGGTGATACCATTATTGCAGAATATGACTTTAACTCAGAAGGAGTCCGTTCCATCCGTGAGATCGTTTTCCTTAAAAAAGGAGGAAAACTATACGAAGGTTTCGGTGAAGTAGAAACTAAAGGAATGAAAGCCATTTTCAAGGACAGAGCATCCCTCAAGTTTGAAGGAAGTATTGTTTTTGATCCGGCAGCATGCAAGTAATTTAGCAGTTTTCGAATCTTTCCCAAAAACCGTCAATAGGCAATTTGGCAAAGATGTTAACAGACTCCTTTTTTACAGGATGTATAAATTGTAATCTGCGGGCATGTAAGCATATGCTTCCTTTCCGCGAACCTCTAGGATAGCCATATTTGTTATCTCCCACTATCGGGGTTCCCATAGTGGACAACTGAACTCTTATCTGGTGTGATCTGCCTGTGAGCGGATCCACCTCTATCAAATAGTAACCACCAAGCTCTGTGATTAACCGATAGCTAAGTTCTGCTCGCTGACTTCCCTGCACCTCAAAATTGTGCGGCGTTACCACATTTTTCTGCGGGTTTTTAATAAGCCAATGGATCAAAGTTCCAGTAATATTTTCAGGTTTATTTCTTACCACAGCCCAATAGGTTTTTTTTACTTCCCTATTTTTAAAAATTGCATTCATGCGCTCTAAGGCCTTGCTTGTTTTAGCGAATAGGATCACTCCGCTAACAGGACGATCCAGCCGATGTACAACTCCTAAAAAGGCACTGTTGGGCTTATTATATTTAATTGCCAGATATTTTTTCACCTGTTCATCCAGTGGTTCATCACCAGTCTCATCCACCTGCACAATATCACCTGATTTTTTATTTATGGCAATGAGGTGGTTGTCTTCGTAAAGGACGTCTTTATCAGTTACAGGCATTAATACTGCTCTTTTTCATTAGGGAAATCTTTCGCTTTCACATCGTTAATGTAAGATTTAGCGGCACCCAGTATCCCATCATATAAATTCAAATATTGTCTTAAGAATCGAGGCTTAAAACCTTTAGTCAAGCCGATCATGTCATTGACAACCAGTACCTGACCGTCGCAATCGGGGCCAGCTCCAATCCCAATAGTAGGGATCAAAAGACTTTCAGACACTTCCTTAGCAAGTTTTGCTGGAATCTTTTCCAGCACTACGCCAAAGCAACCTGCTTCTTGTAAAGCAAGTGCATCTACTTTTAATTTCTCTGCCTCTGCCTCATCCTTTGCCCTCACGGTATACGTTCCAAACTTATAAATAGACTGTGGCGTTAATCCGAGATGGCCCATTACAGGAATCCCAGCTGTAATAATCCTTGAAATTGACTCCGCTACTTCCGTTCCTCCCTCTAGTTTTACCCCATGAGCTCCAGATTCCTTCATAATTCTGATGGCAGAATTCAGCGCTTCTTTGGAGTTGCCCTGGTAAGAGCCAAAAGGAAGATCAACGACTACAAACGCCCTTGTAGCACCTCTAACAACACCTTGAGCATGATAAATCATTTGATCAAGGGTGATAGGTAAAGTGGTTTCATGTCCGGCCATCACATTTGAGGCAGAATCGCCGACCAACAACACGTCTAAACCCGCATCGTCAAGCACACTCGCCATTGAAAAATCATAAGCTGTTAACATGGCTATCTTTTCTCCATTTTGCTTCATTTCCTGAAGAATATGGGTAGTAATGCGTTTTACTTCTTTATTTACAGACATGGCATTTCGATTTGTTGGAGCAAACTTAGGTTTTCCGACTGAAAGATAGTCAGTTTTATTATTTTTAACCCTTAGTTTTATTGTTTTAAAAAAGCACTTGATTTAATCTATCAAACATCTATCTTTGTACTCCGAAATGAAGGGGTTATTTAACAGCACATTTGTTAACAACAACAACAGCGACATCAACGTCGCATTCCCAGTTCCATTTTTATCATTTTCTTCACCAAACTTCCCATTATTATAATTACCCATGACTAACTACACAAAGTTACCTGCGATCTTATTACTAGCTGATGGTACAGTATATTATGGTAAAGCTGCTGGAAAAATCGGCACTACTACCGGTGAAATTTGTTTTAATACTGGGATGACCGGTTATCAGGAGATCTTTACAGATCCATCTTATTTCGGACAAATCATGGTTACTACCAATGCACACATTGGTAATTATGGCATCCATAAAGATGAAACTGAGTCTGAAAGTATCAAGATTGCCGGTTTAGTTTGTAAAAACTACAATATAGGCTTCAGTCGCAAAGAAGCTTCTGAGTCTATTCAGGATTACTTTCAGGATGAGAACATAGTAGGTATTTCTGATATTGATACCCGCTCATTGGTTCGCCACATTAGAAATAAAGGTGCTATGAACGGAATCATTTCTTCTGAAATCAATGATCTTGAGGAATTGAAAGCCAAATTAGCAGAAGTACCTTCCATGGATGGATTAGAATTATCATCTCAGGTATCAACCAAAGAAGCCTATTTCTACGGTTCTCCAGATGCGACGTACAAAATTGCAGCGCTTGACCTGGGTATTAAGAAAAACATTTTAAGAAACTTTGATGAAAGAGATGTCTACGTGCAGGTTTTCCCCGCGAAGACTACTTTCGAGGAGATGAATGCCTGGGGTGCTGATGGATACTTTATCTCGAATGGTCCCGGCGACCCATCGGCAATGCCATATGCTATTGAAACCGTTAAAGAAATTTTAGAAGCTGATAAGCCAATGTTCGGTATCTGTTTAGGTCACCAATTGTTGGCTGAAGCAAATGGAATTGGTACAATGAAGATGTTTAACGGCCACAGGGGTTTGAACCATCCGGTAAAAAACATTATAAAAAACCATTGCGAAGTGACTTCGCAAAACCATGGTTTCGGTGTGGTGCCAGATGATGTTAGAAAATCTGATAGGGTAGACATTACACATATTAACCTGAACGACCAGTCGATAGAGGGCATTCGCGTGAAAGGTAAAAAAGCATTTTCTGTGCAGTATCACCCGGAATCTTCTCCTGGTCCGCACGACTCAAGATACCTCTTCGATGACTTCATCGAAATGATAAAAGGCGAGCTAGCCTGGTAAACAAAATGAAGTAACCTAGGTTACTTCATTTTGTTTAAAACCTTATTACATTTAGATCATGGAGAGAAAAGAGGCAATCATCAGCGTCAAAAACCTTGTCAAGAAGTATGATGATTTCACCGCAGTGAACGGCATTACATTTGATGTTTACGAAAATGAGATCTTTGGATTGCTTGGGCCAAACGGCGCTGGTAAAACGACTACTTTAGAGATTATTGAAACGCTTAGGGAAAAGACATCTGGTGAGATTACTGTTAATGGCTTTTCTGTTGATAGCGATGCCAACAAGATTAAAAGGATTATTGGAGTGCAGTTACAGGCTGCAGGATACTACCCCAACCTCAACCTGGTAGAATTACTGGAACTATTCTCCGGCTTGTATGATGTAAAGATCTCTCCTATGGAGATGTTGGGTAAGGTAAATCTTCAGGACAAAGCTAAAGCGAAGTTCAAGGCATTGTCTGGCGGACAAAAACAACGTTTCTCTATCGCAACTACATTAATCAATTCTCCTAAAATTATATTTCTTGATGAGCCTACCACAGGCCTTGACCCTCAGGCCCGTCGCAACCTCTGGGATTTGATTACGGAGATCAGAGATGCAGGTACAACAGTTGTGCTTACGACCCATTACATGGACGAAGCAGAGCAGCTTTGTGATCGTGTAGCCTTTGTGGAGCGGGGGGAGATCATCGTTATAGATACTCCTGATGCTTTGATAGACAACCTGGTGAACAGTGGTTTTGAGCGTAAGAAAGAAGTGAAAAAAGCCAATCTGGAGGATGTTTTCATCCACATGACAGGTAAGGAATGGAGAGCTGATAATTAATTTTGAAAATGAATAAGCCTTACAGTAATATAAACGCCACGCTGGCGCTTGCCAAAGCAAGTTTTCGGTCTATCATGCGAAGTCCTTCCGCAGTAGTTTTCACCCTAGCGTTCCCTTTGATATTCATTCTTGTTTTTGGCTTTCTTGGTGGAAGTGGCATCAAGGTAGACCTTGCAGTTTCGCCCGGCTCTGATCTTCAAAATCCTGTGATCAAAGCTTTGGAAGGCGTAAGCATGGTCCATCTGGTCAAAGATAAGGACGCTTTGGATATTAAAAATGCATTGGAAAAAGGCAATTATGCTGCCGTAATAGATGTGCAAAAGAACGCTTCCGGTACACCTGCCTATTTGGTGAATGTGCAATACACATCGGCCTCCATGGATAAGGGTAACATCCTTAAATCCGTTTTAAACAACTTACTTTATAGCCTAAATTCCAAAGATGTTACCCCAACAATTGCAGCTTTGAGGGAAAGCACAGTAAAGGGTAGAACATACAGGACTATCGATTTTATTTTACCTGGTCAACTCGGTTTCTCCTTGTTAAGTACTGGTGTGTTTGGAACCGCTTTTGTGTTTTTTAGCTTACGCCAGAATCTGGTAATTAAACGTTTTTTTGCCACTCCGGTAAAGAAATCCAGCATTGTATTTGGAGAAGGAATCGCAAGAATAGGTTTCGCTTTATTAGGTGCAATCTTCATCATTGTTATTGGACATTTCTTTTTCAAATTTACCCTTATACATGGATTAATAACGGTATTGAATATGCTGGTATTGGCTTTTATCGGGCTTATTGTGTTTATGGGATTCGGCTTCGTAGTATCCGGAATGGCAAAGAGTGAGAGTACAATCCCGCCGATTTCTAACATCATTACATTACCGCAGTTTCTATTGTCGGGAACCTTCTTTTCGATCGATGCTTTTCCATCCTGGCTACAGCCAATTAGTCGCGCTTTACCCCTAACTTACCTTAATGATGCCATGAGAAAAGTAGCCTTTGAAGGAGCTGAATTATGGGACGTTAAATTCCAGATAATGATCCTGATTATTTGGGGCATAGGTATTTATGCAGTCGCTGTAAAAGTTTTTAAGTGGGAATAGTCCCATTTTTAAAATTTATTATAACTTTGGATATTGCCTTAGTAATTGTACATTCTACACTAAGGCTTAGTAACAAACAAAATATAGAGAAAAATGAGTTTAATAATTGATGTTCGTGCGCGACAAATACTAGATTCCCGCGGAAATCCTACAATCGAAGTAGATGTAATTACAGAAAATGGTATCCTTGGCCGTGCTGCAGTACCTTCTGGTGCTTCAACAGGTATGCATGAAGCAGTTGAGCTTCGTGACAACGATAAATCTGTGTATATGGGTAAAGGTGTTTTAAAAGCCGTTGCCAACGTAAACGATAAGATTGCCGATGAGTTGAAAGGTATGGATGTCTTTGAGCAAAACGCCATTGATAGCTTAATGCTTAAATTAGACGGAACTGAAAATAAAGGAAACCTTGGTGCTAACGCTATTCTGGGTGTTTCTTTGGCAGTGGCTAAAGCCGCAGCACAGGAAAGCCGCCAGCCGTTATACCGCTATATTGGTGGTGTTAATGCTAACATTCTTCCCATTCCAATGATGAACATCGTTAACGGTGGTTCTCACTCTGATGCTCCTATCGCGTTCCAGGAATTCATGATCATGCCAGTTGGTGCATCATCATTCTCTGAGGCTTTGAGATGGGGAACTGAAGTTTTCCATAACTTAAAAGCGATTCTTCACGACAGAGGTCTTTCGACTGCTGTAGGTGATGAGGGTGGTTTCGCACCAACTTTCGATAGCACTGAAGATGCAGTAGAAACGATCATCAAAGCGATTGAAAAAGCAGGTTACAAAGCAGGCGAGCAAATCTTCCTAGCGTTCGACTGTGCTGCTTCTGAGTTTTACAAAGACGGTAAATACGATTATACTAAGTTTGAAGGCGAGAAAGGTGCAATCCGTACCAGCGCTGAACAAGCAGAATACCTTGCTCAACTTTCTGAAAAATATCCAATTATCTCCATTGAAGATGGTATGGATGAGAATGATTGGGATGGTTGGAAGTTATTAACTGATAGAATCGGTGATAAGGTTCAATTGGTAGGTGACGACTTATTTGTAACTAATGTTACCCGTTTACAATCAGGTATCGATAAGAAAACTGCCAACTCTATTCTAGTTAAAGTAAACCAGATCGGTTCATTGACAGAAACTATCAATGCTGTTAGTTTAGCTCAATCTAACGGTTATACTTCGGTTATGAGTCACCGTTCTGGCGAAACTGAAGATACTACGATTGCTGATCTAGCGGTAGCGTTGAACTGTGGTCAGATTAAAACTGGTTCTGCTTCACGTTCTGATAGGATAGCAAAATACAATCAATTGCTTCGTATTGAAGAAGAACTTGGTGCAACTGCACGTTTTATCGGTAAAGACTTCAAATACTTCAAAAAATAGATCTTTCAGATCATTGTAAGAACCCCCGAGGCTTTATGGCGTCGGGGTTTTTTTTATAAGACTGGCAAACTATTATAAAAAGCTTCAGTACGCTTTAGTGAATTAAATATCTTTATATCGATTTATCATTTATATATTTGTTTATATGAATCGCGTGCTAGAACTTCTTCGCAATAAATACTTCCTAAGTGTAATTGCATTTGTGGTATGGATGCTATTCTTTGATAAGAATGACATATTAGCACAGTACGAGTTTAAGTCTCAGGTGAACAAATTACAGGAAGAGAAGGATTTCTACGTAAAAGAAATTGAGACCGTTAAGAAAGATTTAAACGAACTAAACACCAACCTCAATACTGCAGAGAAGTTTGCCCGTGAGAAGTACTTCATGAAAAAAGATAATGAAGATGTATTTGTAATTGTTAAAGAGGTAAAGGCAGATTAAACCTCCCCATTCCTTTTTCTAAAGAACCATTCCATGGTTAATAACAACATGATCATGACGAATAACCATTTGAAATTGATCAGCTCTTCGTATTTTCTATCCTCGTAACTCAGGGTTTTAATCTCGTCATTGCGCTCAATATCTTTGAGGATTTTCATGAGGTCTTTAGGCATGTACATTTTGCCGTTCGACTGTGAAGCCATACTGCCAAGAAGCTGGTGATTAGCAATGGTTTGTTGATACTCCGCTACAATAGTGTTTACGTAAAACATTCCTGAAACCTTGAATTCCTTATTACCGAATTCTGTGGATGCTACATAGGTATAATTACCCGGAGGTAAGGTACCTGCATCTAGCTGATAAGCCGCCTCTGTTCTTGAAAACAAAAACTTGTAGGCATTACCATTTTCATTCTTGATCTGGATGTTCACTTCCGGCTTATTCACTGCAACGTAGCTATCATTATAGAGCACAGCATTGACAGTAATGTTCTCATTCTCGTCAAAGTTATTTTTTAGGGTATAGGCTTTGAATTTCCTTTTGTCGTCTTTCACCGACAGATATTGAACAGATTTAGAAATCAAACTATTGGTCACAGATTCAGTCGACCCATCGAGTGCCTCACCTAGTTTCCATTTATAAACACCTTCGCCAATTAAGTACTCCACTTTCCTTCCATTCTCGCTACTAAAAAGCAATTGTGGATACTGCGTGTTGATCTTTCCAATTCTTTGATTGAGCGCAATGGAGGATTCACTATTAATCTTAACCGTACCAAAGGGCGCTAATAGTGGGTCAAATCTACTAATACTTTTCAGCTCCGAATCGCTGATATCAAATGAAGTGAATCCAGGGTTAACAGTTGAATAGGTTTCCCGCAAGGTACTGGCATTTCCACTGTAGATTAGTACATTTTGAAATTGATTAAAGGCCGCCAAATTGCTTTGTGCCCCCAAAATGTACCAAATTGAAGTGTTACTTTCTTTCAGTTTATTTAAAAAAAGCTGACCGATATTTGAAGTCGCAGGTAATTGGTACAGTATTACCAAACCGTAGTCCTTAGGATTCAAAGTATTTAAATCCTCAGCAATAGCAACCTTAACTTCGTAACGTTCGTTAGCAGAGATGGCTTGTTTAAATACAGTGATATCAGGATGAGGCGCAGCGGCAGCGATTAGCACCTTTTGCTTAGCATCTATGACATCCACAAAAAGATGCTGACTATTATTCCTTGTAGAAATCTCGTCGGGCAGGGTACTTAGCAATATCGTATATTTTTGCAATCCTAGTTTTGATGCTTTGATTTTGACCGGCAACGTTTTTACAAATGGATTTGCATTGATAGGAATTGATTGCCTTTGCAATTCCTTCCCATTCTGTAGCACTTTCAGCACTGCCTGCGATCCATTGCTTTCAAAGGCCTGAACTTGTACCTCAGCGGTAAACTCATTGTCGAGATAAACGATATCGTTGCTATTTACATTGGCGATCAACAGGTCCCTTTTAGGAATAGTATCCCCTAAAGCGATGGTGTATACAGGTGCCTTAAGTTTGTTTAAATCGTCGAGTGGGCTCCCACCCCTATTGAAAATTCCATCACTGGCAATGACTACTGCACCGACATTTCGATTTAGAAGTTCGTCATTCAATTTGTCAATAAACTTTGCAGCATTACTGATCTTACCTTTGTTACTGAAATCAAAACCGGACTCGACACTATCGCTAAAGCTGTAGATTTTTACCTCGAACTTACTGCTCAGTTGTTCAGACAAATGTTGAAGGTCCTTTTCATAAGCCGCCTGGTTAAAACCTGGAGGCTTAATTGCACCTACGGAAATGGAATTATCCTGTCCGATGATAATGATTGGCTTTTCCAATTCATAGGAAATACTCCTTAATAACGGAAAGAACAGCAGAAAAGCAATAGTCGTAATGATTAACGCTCGGGCGCCAGCTAATGCATAACGCGTATTTTTATTTAGATGATCCGTATTTTTATACAGCAATAAGCTCAATAAAAGCCCTGAAAGCAAACAACCAAACAAGGCCAATATGGTATATACTGTTAGGGAATCGCTCATACGTCTGAAGTAAAGATGCTAAAAAAGCGCTGAAAATATCCAGCGCTTCTTAAAAGTTTTACAGAAATCTGCGTCCTTATAACATACCGCCACATACCGACAATACCTGTCCGGTCACATAAGCACTCATATCCGATGCTAAGAAAACACATACATTGGCAACGTCTTCCGTTTCTCCAGCACGTCTCAGCGGAATACCATCTTCCCAGCCTTTCACCACCTTAGGATCCAAAATTTCAGTCATTTCTGTCCTTATAAAACCGGGAGCCACTACGTTAGTACGGATGTTTCTTGAGCCTAATTCCTTAGCTAAGGATTTTGAGAATCCTATAATACCTGCTTTTGAAGCAGCATAATTCGCCTGACCAGCATTTCCTGTCACCCCAACAACTGAACTCATATTGATGATAGAACCTTTTCGTGCTTTCATCATTACTTTAGAAGCAGCCTTACATACATTAAAGACCGATTTTAGGTTAACATTGATTACATCATCCCATTGCTCCTCACTCATGCGCATCAATAAACCATCCTTGGTGATTCCTGCATTATTGACTATAATATCCAGGGCACCGAAATCAGTAACAATAGCATTGATTAATACCTCTGCTTCATCAAATTTCGAGGCACCAGAACGGTAACCTCTAATTTTTGTGCCATATGCTTCCAGTTCGCTTACCAATGCTTCTCCCTTTTCAACCGACGAAAGGTAGGTAAACGCAACATTTGCGCCCTGTTCAGCAAATTTCTCTGCGATCTTGCGCCCGATTCCTTTAGATGCACCAGTTATGAGTGCCGTTTTTCCTTCTAATAACTTCATTTGTATCTATTAATTTGGTTGTCTATATCGTTAAACTGCTGGCTCCTGCTGACTTAAGCAGTGGAAGCTTCCTAATCCCCAGATGATGTCTGTAGAATCAATTCCAATAACTTTTCTATCAGGGAATACACTCCTTATGATCTCCAAGGCTTCATCATCATTCACATCTCTAAAAGTAGGCACAACAACTGCTGCATTCGAAATGTAGAAATTCGCATAGGATGCTGGTAGTCGTGTGTCCTCATGGATTACAGGAGATGGCATTGGTAGCTGAACTATGTTTAATGGCTTACCATTCAACAAACGCATCTCTCTCAAAGCTGCAAGATTCTCCTGAAGCAGGATGTAATTTTCATCTAATGGGTTTCTTTCTACAACAGTAAGCACTGTATCTTCGTTTACGAAACGCGTTATATCATCAATATGGCCGTCCGTATCATCGCCTACAATACCGTCACCAAGCCAAAGTACTTGTTCAGCACCGTAGCATTCCAAAAGGTACTCTTCAATCTGTTCCTTGGTTAAATGTGAATTTCTATTCTTATTCAAAAGACAAGCAGTAGTAGTCAGTATTGTCCCTGAACCATTAAATTCTACCGAGCCGCCTTCCATCACAATACCTGGGTGAAATACTGGTATATCAAGATGTTCTGCGATAAGGGTTGGGATAAGGTCATCCTGCTCAAAGGGTGGATATTTATTCCCCCAGGCATTATATCCCCAATCTACGATTACCTTCTTTGATTCTGCGGAAGTATTTACGAGAAAAGCAGGACCATGGTCGCGGCACCATGCGTCATTGCTTGGATTGAAATAAAATTTTATTTGATCCAGATTAACATCCTGTTCCATTAATTTACTAATTGCAAATGCCTTCGTTTCTTCATCATTCACATTGATCCGCACCTTTTCACCTTCTGATACCACCTTTATAAATTGGCAGTAAGGGGCATAAATTGTATCAATTTTGCCTGGCCATGATTCCTTCTTATGAGGCCATGTTAACCAGGTGGCTTCGTGTTTAGCCCATTCTGCGGGGAAACTGTATCCTGCCTTTTTAGGCGAATTGTCAAATAGATTCGTCATCGATATATCTTTTCGTGATTTGTGAATAACTGTCTATACGCCTGTCCCTCAAAAACGGCCAATGCGTTCTATAAGTATCAGATTTTGACATGTCGATTTCCACAACCTTAAGTTCTTCTTCGTTATGTGACGCCTGATAGAGGATGGTTCCGAATGGATTGGATACGAATGATCCACCCCAGAATTCCACCCCCGCCTCTTCACCAACACGGTTAACGCTCACTACAGGTATTCCATTGGCGATAGCATGTGAGCGCTGGATAGTTTGCCATGCATTGTATTGTTCTATATTTGTAGGTAGATCCTGTGTAGTAGCCCAGCCTATAGCGGTTGGATATACCAGGAAGTCTGCTCCCATTAAAGAAGTCAACCTTGCTGCTTCTGGATACCATTGATCCCAACAGATCAATACACCTATTTTAGCATATTTTGTTTTAAAGACTTTATAACCAATATCTCCAGGAGTGAAATAGAACTTCTCATAGAAGCCGGGATCATCTGGAATGTGCATTTTGCGATATTTTCCGAGATAAGTTCCATCAGCATCCAAAACCGCAGTAGTATTGTGGTAAAGACCTTCCGCTCTTTTTTCAAATAAAGAAGCAACAATAACAACGTTCAACTCTGCAGCAACAATAGATAATGCGTCAGTTGATGGTCCAGGGATGGTTTCAGCAAGCTTAAAATTATCGTAGTTCTCTTCATCACAAAAGTAAAGAGAAGTGAACAATTCCTGCAAACAAACTACCTGTGCTCCCTGCGCTGCGATTTCCCTGATCTTAAAGATTGCTTTATCAAGGTTCTCCTGTTTATTACTGGTGCAAGTCATTTGCACCAATCCTACTTGTACTTTAGCCATTGTTTATTAACAAATAATTTTTGCTAAAGTTAGCCAAAATAAATAAACTGAAATGCCAACTAAGGGTGGGAATGAGCGCAAGCTTTACGGAAAGCTATTCCCTAAATGAGCTACCAGAAGTTGATTCATTTGAGAATATCTCTTGATATTCCTGCTGTATCTGGAATAAACAGGGTGCACATAAACATCCATCATGCTGCTCACTGATGTACTGCATCTCGTTCAGCGTTAACTGAATCACGCTGCATTGGCATTTGGTATAAGAATTTGCCTTGCATTCAATGGCTGAACCGCAGCGTTCACAAGGAATAATCTCATGTTTTGCCATATCCTCTACAAATATACTGTACATTCGTGTCATCTGGTTTGATGGCCCTATTTATTACATTTCTATTAAAATTCCATATTATGAAAAAGACAAACATCCCCTTGTTGTGCTTATTCCTTGTCATGGTTGCCTTGGGTGCCTGCAAAAAGAACAGCTCGAAAGACACCGTGCCAGGGGCCGGGGGAAGTGAGGTTCCTAGTTCATTTAGCTATGTCACCACTAAAGATCTTTCAGTTTCTGTAAGACTGCTTACTAATAATGACAAACCTATAGTAGGCGCATTGGTCAACATTACAGATTCAAAAAATGCTGATAGGGTTTTTTTGAAAGCTGTAAGTGATGCCAACGGCTATGTCAGAGCAAGCATAAAAGTTCCATCCTACCTGGATACATTGGTAATCAGTCCGAACTACGTTGGACTACTAAACAATATTAAATCTTACATAGGCAGTAAGAGTTCGATCTCTGCAATTATTGGCGGTCAGTTCGCCGCTAGTGGAGACATTTTACCTGAAGTAATTATCCCCCGTGTTTCTCCCCCCGGGATTATACTTTCTACAATTGCAGCTGGAAACTCAGTGCTATCCACTTATAGCTATCCTACGGGATTTAGTTCGTCAAGCGACGCCGTTGTTAACAGTTCAAACTACCCATCGACCTTAGGAAGGCCAAAATATCTGGAAGCTGTCCCTGATGTAATTGAGACGAGTTTATTAAATTATGTGAATGCCTCTCTTCCTGAAGGTAAGGTGGTGACTGATACTCATCCGGATTACCTTGCGACGAATGCTGCTAACAACATTGTACTGACTGAAAATAGCGATGTGTATGTAACTTTTGTTTCTGAAGGAACAAGCTTCTATAACACACTAGCCTACTATAGCTATGATACTGATGACCCACCTTTGAACGCTAGCCTTGGAGGTCTGTTAGG
>JACMPF010000013.1 GCA_014377665.1 Pedobacter sp.
CGGGCTGTAGGATCTCAATCTGCTTAAAAATATTTTGTGTGGATGTTTCCGTTAAGATGTATGTATGAGATTTGCCCGGAATCTTTGCCTCTAAATCACTAAGACGTTCTGCCCGCATTTTTATCTGTTGCTCACTCTCTTCACCAGAAATGTAAAGAACTTTTAATCCGGGGAGGTTAAGAGCAACCTGAAGCATAAGCGTGGATTTTCCAATACCTGGTTCCCCGCCGATCAGAACTATTGAGCCGCTTACAATACCTCCGCCCAATACCCTGTTAAGTTCTTTATCAGGAGTTATCAGGCGATTTTCTTCAGAAAAAATGATATCATGAATGGCTGCAGGTTTATTAGAGCGCTGAGTGCTTGTGGAACCGCTCTTCCAATCAGGTACTGCCTGATGAACCTTTTCAATTATTTCCTCAACAAAGGTATTCCATTGACTACAGGAAGGACATTTTCCTAACCATTTAGCAGATTCATGTCCACAGCTTTGACAGAAATAGACAGTCCGGGTTTTAGCCATGGATTAAATTAGCAAAAGTGAAAATTAGCAAAGACGAATCCTGTAATAATTAATGTCGAATGTGAATATAGGCAAATGAAAAAGGAATAAATACATAAAAAATGTGCAGACGAAATTCTACATCTGCACATTTACCAATTAACTGATTGGCTAATTAAAGTTTTATCTCTTCCTCCTTTGAGTTCAGAAAGTGAAACTCTGTAAGGTAATAAGATGGGGATGCTTTAACTGTTATCCACTTATTAAACTTAAAGTACCACTTCCACTGACGGGAGAACAAACCTCTTTTTATATAGGCCTCTATATATGGATGTATACAAAGTGTAACACTTTTTTCATTCTGCTCGTTGAGAATATAATTCAAATTATTCTCAATATCGTCCATTAAAATAATACTCGCAGTGATTTCACCTGTCCCATCGCATGCCGGACATTTCTCGTTCGTAACAATATTCATTTCAGGCCTAACCCGCTGACGTGTTATTTGTACAAGCCCGAATTTACTCGGCGGAAGAATTGTATGCTTAGCGCGATCAAGAAGCATTAACTCCTTCATGTAATCGAATAGCTCCTTCCTGTTTTGAGGTTTGTGCATATCAATGAAATCGATAACAACAATTCCACCCATATCGCGAAGGCGGAGCTGACGGGCAATTTCCTTAGCAGCTTCCTTATTAATCATCAGCGCATTGTGCTCTTGATTTTCAGTATTAACTGTACGATTGCCACTGTTTACATCAATTACATGCAGAGCCTCAGTATGCTCTATCACAAGATATGCTCCCCCTGGTAAGTTTACTGTACGCCCAAAGGCAGTTTTTATCTGCTTGTCAATACCAAAGTTTTCAAAGATAGGTTCCTTACCCCGATAGTGTTTCACGATCTTTTCCATCTCGGGAGAAATATCATGAACGTAAGATCTTATTTCCTCATACAGAGAAGAATCCGCGATATGAATATTCGTAAAATCTGCATTCAGTATATCCCTTAAAATTGTAGAGGTACGCCCCATCTCACCTAGAATTTTTTTGGATGGCTCAGTTTGGGGTAGCCTTAAAGCAAATTTCTCCCATTTATCAATTAGATCCAGAAGATCTTTTTGTAATTCCGCAACGCCTTTTCCTTCTGATACTGTACGAATGATAACTCCAAAGTTTTTTGGCTTGATGCTTTCAACAATCTTTTTAAGGCGTGTTCTTTCCGTATTACTCTTTATCTTTTTAGATATAGAAATAACATCCGAAAAAGGCACAAGGACAGAGAAACGGCCGGCTATAGAGATATCCGAGCTTAAGCGCGGACCTTTAGTAGAGATCGGCTCCTTTGCAATCTGAACCGGAAGCAACATGTTCCGGTTTAATATTTCTGAAATTTTACCTGACTTATTAATGTCGGCTTCCAGTCTAAAACTATTGAGCAGTTTATCTTTATAACTGCCATTCTTTACGATCTTGGTGAGCTTTAAAAGCGACTGGACCTGAGGCCCAAGGTCAAGATAGTGCAGGAAAGCATCTTTTTCATAGCCTACATCTACAAAAGCAGCATTTAATCCGGGCATGATCTTTTTGATCTTACCCATGTATATATCGCCAACAGCGTAATTGTTGTTGACCTGCTCTGTGTTTAGTTCTACGAGTTGCTTCTCCTGCAGTAAAGCAATAGTAACCCCGCTTGGGGTTGAATTGATAATTAATTCCTTTACCAATAGCTACTGTTTAAGATACCGGTAGAAAGCCGGTATGTGTTTAATACAAGGACTAATTTGAAACAAACAGAAAACAGACAACCTCCAACGCTTGATGCGGGGGAGGTTAGCCGGTTGTCTTTAGTCGTGAATAATGATTTGAGTTTGTGGCTCAGCTAATTAAACAGACTATTTTTTCTTATGTCTGTTCTTTCTTAAACGCTTTTTGCGTTTGTGAGTAGCCATTTTATGTCTCTTTCTTTTCTTACCGCTTGGCATAATGTTGTTTTTTAAAATGTTTTATAATCTAATTACTTAATTCGTTTATTTTCCGATCAACAAACTGACTCATATTAGGGTCAGCGGCGATCTCTTTTGTTTTTAAATATGCTCCGATGGCATCAGACTTTTTTCCCATATTCTCATAACTTGAAGCAAGGTAAAACCATGCCTCTGCGCTTGGAGCCAGTGATATAACGGTTTTAAAACGCTCAACTGCTTTTTCAAATTGACCCGATTTCATTGAGAATAAACCAAGATTGAGATTCGCTTTGAGGTTTTTAGGATCGTTTTTCACAACTTCCAGTAATAACTGGATGCCCTGCATAGGATTCGGTGTTCCAGTGACATAAGCTATTCCTAAACCTGTTTTAACTTTATCTGTGTTAGGCTGCAGTTTATCTGCCTGCTGATACGAACTGATTGCCTTTTGCACAAGCACCGGCTGCATAGTTGTGTCTGCAGTCTGCTGATATGCATCTGTAAATCTGTCGCCCGTTTTAAGCCACGAACTATAAGCGGGCTCCTTCAGAGCAATAAGCTCATAATAAAATGCTGCGGGAGCAGCCAGATTAACATCATCCCATTGCTGAGCAAGTTGTTTATAAAGACTTAGTTTTTCACTATCTGATGCTCCTTTAAGTGTTGCCTCCAGATCGCTTATTTGCTTATTGAGGTTGGCATTAAGATTTTGTTTAGAGGCTTTGGAAACATCATCTAAACTAAGTTCCCTGACTGGTGCTGCTGAAGAAGCCGGCACTGCAGATCCTTCTTTAGGCTTAACAAGCCCCTGTATGTCCATAGAAAGCATAAGGCCCATCAGGATTACTACTGAACCTATTACAATGAATTGCTTCTTATTTAACATTCCGGGTGTTTGCTTTAATCAGATTTATTTGTTGCCGCTTCTTACTTTCTCAACAAATATCTTTGCAGGCTTAAAGCTTGGAACAAAGTGTTCGGGGATAATTATTGCAGTGTTTTTTGAAATATTACGGGCAGTTTTTTGAGCTCTCTTTTTGACAACAAAGCTTCCAAAACCTCTCACATATACATTCTCTCCACTAATCATGGAATTTTTTACTACTTTAAAGAACGCTTCAACTGCTTCTTGTACATCTACTTTTTCAATTCCAGTTTTGTTTGAGATTTCTGTAATGATTTCTGCCTTGGTCATGTCTGTGATTCTTCTATTTTTATTGTAAAAACTTAACTGTTTTTGGGTTGCAAAAGTATTGGTTTAAATTGAATTTGGGAAATAATTCTAGTTTTTTTTAAACCAAGTAGCTATAAAACAAATAGTAAGATACTTTTGCCTCTACAAATAAGAGAATC
>JACMPF010000111.1 GCA_014377665.1 Pedobacter sp.
CTTAACGTAAGTGCTGATGGATACTTATTTTATTCTGAAAATATTGTTCCGGTCAAAGGCTCTTATGACAAGCCATTTCTTATTCAGGTCAAGCTTATGAAAATAAAGGTTGGTAAGGACGTAGTTTTAAAAAACATCTTTTTCAATACAAATGAGTTCACACTGCTTCCTGAATCGCTCACCGAACTGTATAATTTATCCCAGCTTCTTATGAAGAATCCTGATTTAAACATTGAGATCCAAGGCCACACTGATAATATAGGCAATGATGCACAAAATGAGAAGCTATCGCTGAACAGGGCGAAATCGGTTTATGATTATCTGATCACACAAAAAATTGGAGCTGAAAGATTGAGCTTCAAAGGATATGGAAAGCAACATCCGATAGCTGATAATGAGACAGAAACAAATAGACAGCAGAATAGAAGAACGTCCTTCGTCGTTACCAAAGTTTAAATAACTGCCTGTCTAATTCTCAGCAATTTTACAAGTAATTCTTCTAGAAGATCAAGATGTAGCATATTGGCGCCATCTGACTTTGCGTTGGCAGGATCAGGATGGGTTTCAATAAAAAGTCCGTCCGCACCAACAGCGATGGCTGCTTTGGCGATTGTCCCGATTAATTCAGGTTTTCCACCCGTTACACCACTAGTCTGGTTTGGCTGTTGTAAAGAGTGAGTGCAATCCATTACCACAGGCACATTAAAGGTTTGCATTTCGGGCAAGCCCCGATAATCTACTATCAAATCCTGATAACCAAATGTATTACCTCTATCCGTTAAAATCACTCTGTTATTGCCGGCTTCGACAATCTTTTCTACTGCGAACTTCATGGAACCTGCGGATAGAAACTGCCCCTTTTTAACATTAACTACTTTCCCAGTTTTAGCTGCAGCGACTAAAAGATCCGTTTGACGACATAAAAATGCGGGGATTTGCAATATATCTACATAGCTCGCAGCCATTGCTGCTTCTTCATGTGCATGAATATCTGTTACGGTAGGTACATCAAACGTTTTGCCTATCTTTTCAAGAATTTTAAGTGCCTTTTCATCACCAATACCGCAGAAGGAACTGCCTTTTGACCGGTTGGCTTTCCGGTAGGAACCTTTGAAGATATAGGGTATCTGAAGCTTATCAGTAAGTACTACAATCTTTTCCGCAATGCGCATCGCTATATCCTCACCTTCAATGGCACAAGGACCAGCCATTAGAAAAAAATTATTGGACTTCTGGTTTTTGAGCTTATCTAATGAAAAATTGATCATGATAGTGGTTTAATTTCCTAGTTCTGACATGAACTTAATACGCATTAATTGAATTTCTTCTCTGGAGTAATCGGATTCACCTAATTCTTTCAACGCTTCGTCGATCGAGTCATTTTCTGCAGACTGAAAATAGTCAAATACCTCACCCTGTCTATCTTCATCTATAATCTCGTCTACAAAATAGGTTAAGTTAAGCTTGGTTCCAGAGTTTACAATCGCCTCCACCTCTTTAAGAATGTCGTCGTAAGTGATCCCTTTTGATTTGGCGATATCTTCAAGACCAATCTTCCTATCAATGTTTTGGATTATTGAGACTTTGAGCTGAGATTTGTTGGCTTGTGTTTTAATAATTAAATCAATCGGACGCTCTAGGTCGTTATCCTCAACGTATTTTTTGATCAACTCTAAAAAAGGATTACCGAATTTCATAGCCTTGCCATTCCCAACGCCAGAGATCTGCTTCAACTCTTCTGTGCTGATTGGATAATGAGTGCACATCTCTTCTAAAGAAGGATCTTGAAAGACGACGAAAGGCGGTACGTTCTTTTGTTTCGCAATCTTCTTCCTTAAATCTTTTAACAGTTGGAGCAATTGGGTATCTAAGGTCCCCGACCCATGCTTTACATCATCCTCATCGTCATCGGCGGCACTTTCGATTGGTTCGTTAAGTATGAATTTAAGGCTGTAAGGATTTTCAATATAATTCAATCCTATATTTGTTAAGGCAAGCAAACCGTAGTTATCTATATCTTTAGATAAGAAATTGTTTAATACCGCTTGCCTAATCAAGGATTTCCAATGATTTACCCCTTCAACAACGCCAATCCCGAACTCAGGAAGTTTCCGATGTTCATAGGCAATTGTTTGAGCAGTTTCTGAGCCCATAATCAAGTTAAGAATATGAGCATCATCAAATTTTTCCCCTATTTTTTTAATAAGTTTTAGAAGAATCCCTAAGGAATCCTCAGCTTCAAACTGCTGTTTAGGTTTTTTACAGTTGTCACACATGCAATTACAACCTGTTTCATTGAAATTTTCACCAAAATAGTGCAGTATTTGCTTTCTTCTACACACACCAGACTCTGCGTAATCTATAACTTCCTTAAGGATTTGTGTACCAATCTCCCGTTCTGAAACAGGCTTGTCTTTCATAAACTTAGCAAGCTTATCGACGTCTTTCTGTGCATAGAAAGCAATACAAATACCCTCTCCTCCATCCCGGCCGGCCCTTCCAGTTTCCTGATAATAACCTTCCATACTTTTAGGTATGTCGTGATGAATAACAAAACGAACATCAGGTTTATCAATACCCATTCCGAAAGCTATGGTCGCAACGATCACTTCAACATCCTCCATAAGGAACTTATCCTGGGTATCTGCTCTGACTTTTGGCTCAAGACCTGCATGATAAGGCAATGCTTTTATACCATTCAAGCTTAAGGTCTCAGCTACCTCTTCAACCTTTTTACGGCTCAAACAATATATGATTCCAGATTTGCCTGTATTTTGCTTTATGTACCTAATAATCTCTTTTATTACGTCTCTTTTCGGCCTAATTTCATAAAAGAGGTTCGGACGGTTAAATGAAGATTTAAATAGCGTGGCATCAGACATCTGAAGATTTTTTATGATGTCTTGTTGAACCTTTGGCGTTGCCGTTGCGGTTAGTGCTATAATTGGTATATTATCCCCGAGGCCCTGAATTACCTGCCTGATCTTCCTGTACTCCGGTCGAAAATCATGACCCCACTCTGAAATACAATGCGCTTCATCAACGGCCACAAAAGATATGGTAATAAGCTTTAGAAACTCGATATTTTCTGTTTTTGAAAGCGATTCAGGAGCCACGTACAATAACTTAGTCTGGCCTGATAACAAATCAGTTTTTACTGCCGCAATTTCTGCTTTATTGAGTGAAGAGTTTAGAAAATGCGCTATGCTGTCACTTCCTCCAAATGCTCTTAACTGGTCCACCTGATTTTTCATCAAGGCAATAAGAGGGGAGATTACGATGGCAGTTCCACCTTGCATTAATGCGGGTAATTGATAGCAAATAGACTTCCCTCCTCCTGTTGGCATGATAACGAAAGTGTTCTTTTTTTCAAGAACATTTGTGATGATCGACTCCTGATCACCTTTAAAATTATCAAAACCAAAAAAGGTTTGTAAGTTGTCAAACAACGACTTTTTCACATCCATTTCTTATATAAAATATTCAGTGCTATTTTTACTTCAAAATAACATAATTTTGCATTACTACAAAGCATCAATATACTAAATAATTCTGTTTGAAAAGTAAAAAATCCATAATACAGGAGGCTGTCAGCACTTTAAACTTAGAAGCCCATGCAATATTAGGTCTGATAAAAAATATAGATGAAGACTTTGTTAAAGTTGTAGAGTTAATAGTAAAAAGTGAAGGACGTGTAATTGTAACAGGAATAGGTAAAAGTGCAATTATAGCTCAAAAAATTGTCGCTACCTTTAATTCAACAGGTACCCCTTCAATCTTTATGCACGCAGCAGATGCCGTGCACGGCGACTTAGGGATGATTCAGAGGAACGATGTCGTAATATGTCTTTCTAAAAGCGGAAATACCCCTGAAATTAAGGTCCTCACACCTTTGCTTAAGCAAACTGGAAATATCATAATTGGTATGGTAGGAGAATTGAATTCAGAACTTGCTTTACAAGCGGATTTTGTCCTAAATACCTATGTTGAAAAAGAGGCTTGCCCACACAACTTGGCCCCAACTACCAGTACTACCGCTCAATTAGCCATGGGAGATGCCTTGGCGATCTGTCTTTTGAATGCCCGCAATTTTAACGAAGAAGATTTCGGGAAATTTCATCCAGGAGGGGCGCTTGGTAAACGTTTATATCTTAAAACAGGCGACTTAGCCGTACGCAACGCAAAACCAAGTATCCACCCAGACGCATCTATTAAAGATGTTATTGTTGAAATCAGTCAAAACCGTTTAGGTGCTACTGTTGTTATTGATGGCAATGACATTTTGGGAATAATTACGGATGGTGATATCAGACGAATGCTTGAACAACATTCCAATTTGACAGACATTACTGCTAAAGATATTATGACCCAGAATCCAAAACATCTCGATAAAGAAGTGCTGGCTGTCCAGGCACTGGAATTAATTAAAGGGAACAATATTACGCAACTTTTGATTACCGATTCTAATAAGTACTTCGGTATGATACATTTACATGACCTTCTTCAGGAAGGTATTATTTAGAGAGTTCAAATATGAATAAAAATAATTACGCCCTTATAATGGCTGGCGGTGTTGGTAGTAGGTTTTGGCCCGTTAGCAGAACTGAATACCCTAAACAATTTATTGATTTCTTCGGAGTTGGTAAAACTCTTATACAAAGTACCTATGAACGATTCCTTAAGATTTGTCCAGCTGAAAACATATTTATAGTTACCAACGAGATATATAAAGCTATAATTAAGGAACAGCTACCTGATATTGGTGACAATCAAATACTTGCCGAGCCAATCATGCGCAATACGGCACCATGTATTTTATATGGCTCAATGAAGATTGCGATGTTGAATCCGGATGCAACAATTGTTGTTGCTCCTTCTGATCATACAATTACTAATCCAGATGCATTTGTAGCTGCTATTGATCAATCTTTAAAAGCAGCAGCAGAAAATGATTGCCTGATAACACTTGGCATCAAACCAAGTCGCCCGGATACAGGTTTCGGATATATTCAATATACCGAGCACGCATTACCGACTGATGAGGAGATTTTCAAAGTAAAGATTTTCACTGAGAAACCCAATTTAGACTTAGCAAAGTCATTTATTCAAAGTGGAGATTTTCTATGGAATGCAGGGATTTTTATCTGGTCTGCCAATTCTATTAATAAAGCTTTTCAAAAGCATTTACCAGAAATGCATGAGATATTCTATCAGGGAAATTTCCTTTATAATACCGAGAATGAAAGCGAATTTATTAGCGATGCTTATCAGCAATGTACAAATATCTCTATTGACTTTGGAATCATGGAAAAAGCGGAAAACGTATACGTGCTTCCTGCTGATTTTGGCTGGTCTGACCTTGGAACATGGGCTTCAATTTATGATATTGCAGAACATGACTATGTTGGTAATGCGGTGATTCCTTCAGAGAAGGTAATGATGTTCAATTCCTCTAATTGTATGGTCAATGTTCCAAAGGATAAGTTAGTTATACTTCAGGACCTCCATGATTATATCGTCGTAGAATCAAACAACACCCTATTGATTTGTCCCCGGTCTGAAGAGCAAAGCATTAAGCAAATTGTTGCTGATGTAAAATCGAGATTTGGAACAAAATACATCTAAAGTTAAGGCGTAAAAATACATGGGTAATTTTCTTTATGGAATAGATTTTGGGACAACCAATTCTGCTCTTTCCATATACAATGAAGACTCGAAAGAGATCGTTGCAACCATCATCGTCCCTTCACTTTTATACTTTTTTTCAGATCAGAGTAGTTCAGCACCGTTAAAATATGTTGTGGGCAAAGAGGCTATTGAGGCCTATGTCACGGATGGAATGAGCGGTAGATTCATGAAATCTATCAAGCGTATTCTACCAAGAAGCAGTTTTATAGAAACCAAAATCTACAACCGGAGATTAAATGCTTCGGATCTTGTGACCTTGATTTTGAAGGAATTAAAGCAAAGGGCTGATGTGATTACCGGTGTTGATTGTCGTAAGGCCGTTATAGGCAGACCAGTCTTTTTCGATGACGATAATGCTTCTAAAGATATCCTGGCCCAAAAAAGGCTAAATCAGGCGGCATCAAATGCGGGTTTTTCAGATGTCAGGTTTCAGTTTGAACCAATTGGTGCTGCCTTTGCCTATGAGCGGACATTAAAGCATAAAGAAAAAGTACTTGTAGCGGATCTAGGCGGAGGAACGACTGACTTTACCTTTCTCTCACTAGATCCA
>JACMPF010000112.1 GCA_014377665.1 Pedobacter sp.
ATTGACAGCAAGACTGAAGTCAGTACTTATAGAGGTAAAAGACATATCACAGGAGACTACTATCTTTGAACAGGATATTAACTTTAATCCATCGAGGATTGAAGAGATCAACGGCAGGTTAGACACCATTTACACCTTACAGCAAAAACACAGGGTTGGCACTCTCGAAGAATTACTCGGCGTGCAAAACCAGCTATCTAATAGCCTGCAAAGCTTGCTAAATAGCGATGAGCAAATTGAAAAACTTGAACTTAAGATTGGAAAGTCAGTCGCTGAACTTGAAAAAATGGCAACTATACTTTCTACAAACAGAGCTAAATCCATTACGGTTGTAGAAGAACAAGTGACCCATACTCTCGCGAAAGTTGGGATGTCCAATGCAAAGATTAAGATAGAAAAGGTTTCGAGCAAGGAGCTGAATAAGGATGGTAAAGATCAAATTACCCTATTGTTCTCTGCGAATACTGGTCAGCCGCCAGCGCCTGTCGCAAAGGTCGCTTCGGGAGGAGAGCTTTCAAGGTTAATGTTAGCCATAAAGTCGATTCTGGCCAAACATACTGCATTACCAACATTGATATTCGATGAGATTGATACAGGAATTTCTGGAGAAACAGCAGTTCGTGTAGGGAATGTGATTGGAGAATTGGAAGCAAACATGCAGGTGATTTGTATTACACATTTGCCTCAAATTGCTGCGAAGGGAGATGCTCATTATTTCGTTTACAAGAATGAAGAATCAGAACGGACAACTACAGGCATTAAGAGGCTGAGGCCTGCCGAGCGAATTTTTGCCATTGCCGAGATGCTTAGCGGAAAAGATCCTGGAGTTTCAGCGTTGCAAAATGCACAGGATCTATTGGCATCAAAGTAATTCTTTGCAGCAGGTTTCTTCATAAGTTTTATATTTTTCTTACTTTCGATAATTAAAAGCAGAACAACAAAACAAAAAAATATGTACAATTTATTAAAAGGTAAACGCGGTATCATTACCGGGGCACTTGATCAAAATTCCATTGCTTGGAAGGTGGCTGAAAAAGCGCATGAAGAAGGCGCTACGTTTGTACTAACAAACGCACCCATTGCTATGAGAATGGGAGAAATCAACAACTTAGCAGAAAAAACAGGATCCCAAATTATTCCTGCAGACGCTACAAATGTTGAAGATTTGACCAACCTGTTTACCCAATCGCAGGAAATACTTGGTGGTAAGATAGATTTTGTTCTACATTCCATAGGTATGAGTGTGAACATTCGCAAGAAAATACCATACACAGAATCCAACTACGATTACTTCATGAAAGGCATTGATGTTTCTGCCCTGTCATTCCACAAAATGATGGCCGTTGCTAAGAAACTTGATGCAATCAGCGAAGGAGGAAGTGTAGTTGCATTAACCTACATGGCTGCTCAGCGTACTTATCCATTCTATACAGATATGGCAGATATAAAAGCAATGTTGGAATCAATCGCAAGAAGCTTTGGATATCATTATGGTCTTGACAAAAAAGTGAGAATCAATACAGTTTCACAATCACCTACCAAAACTACTGCCGGAACAGGGATTAAAGGATTTGGCGATTTCTACGACTATGCAGATGCCATCGCTCCTCTTGGAAACGCGGATGCTGCCTCATGTGCTGATTACTGTATCACTTTGTTTTCTGACTTAACTAGAATGGTCACTATGCAGAACCTTTTCCATGATGGAGGATATTCTTCAACGGGAGTTAGCGACTCTATTATGACGAGGTTAGGAGTTGATCCTGAAGCTTAATAAAAATAAATACCTGAGCGCCTGGATCTTTATCCGGGCTTTTTTGTTAAGTGTTATAATTTTTTTTAACCTATCCTTCGCATTTGCGCAGGGTTCTTCTACGATTACAGGAATAGTTAAAGATAATAAAGGCGAAGTACTACCAGGTGCGGCAATCTATCTAAGTGGATACAAAATAGCAACAGTTGCCAACAACGAAGGAAAGTTTACCATCGGAAGTCTAAAACCGGGAAATTACGAGATCCTGGTACAGGTGATTGGTTTTCTACCTCAAAACAAAAACGTAGTGCTTGCTGACAAAACCGTCAATGTAGAAATCGTGCTATCGGAAAATGTAACAGAGTTGACTGAGGTTGTGATCAACGCAGATCCAAATAGGCAACGTTACCTGGAAATGTTTAAGAATTCTTTTATTGGCAATACACCAAATTCTAAAAAGTGTAAAATTTTAAATCCGGAAGTAATACAAACGGATTACAACAAATCTAAGAGAGTACTGACCGTTACCGCAACAGACTTCCTGATCATTGAGAACAAGGCACTTGGCTATCGCATAAAATACCTACTTAATTTTTTCGAAAGTGATGAAAATGCTAACGTGGTATTTTACTCGGGACACCCCCACTTTGAAGAATTAGAACGTAGAGAATCTAAATGGCAAAAGTACATGAAGCTAAGAGAAATTGCCTACGCAGGCTCGTCACAACATTTTTTTAGCTCGTTGTACCATAACAGGGTTAAAGAAGAAGGGTTTATAATCAATAAAATCGCTAAAGTACCAAATAAAAACAGGCCACCGGACGATCTGATTAACGCCAATATATCAAGACTAAGCAGAACATATTATGGCGATTCAAGGCTAAATGGAATGTTTACCGATTCCCTGAGGTACTGGCGAAACATGCGAACAGAACCAGCTACACTTTCCGTTCTCAACCGTTCGGAAGTCCTTATAGATACGCTCGTAAAGCAGATTTTTAAAGGGGTTCAATCCATAGCGTATAACGATGCATTATATGTGATCTATACTAAAGAACGTGAAACTGTTGAGTACACTAACATGTCGGGCCATAGCGTAAACCGTCCTATTGACTTTCCAAATTACCAAATCTCCGTAGTTCATCAGTTGCTTTCACCTGCCAGCTTTTACGAAAATGGTGGCATTTTTGATCCCAGAGCGTTACTTTATGAAGGTTTCTGGGCGTATGAAAAGATTGCAGATATGGTTCCCATGGATTACATCCCTAATATAAATAGGTAAAATTACTACCTGATTACTAAATTTATTAGTAATTTTACTTAATGATAGCTTATAAGGATTTAAAGGAAAATTACCACAAAGGACGAGGTGCTCAATTTAATCCACACAACCGTTTTGCTAAGAATGACTATGTTAAGCAGCACGATGAAGGAATTGATGATTGGGAGGATCACCCACAGAAGACAAGCTTTATTCTTGGAAAATCTAAGTCTATCGTGAACAAAGTCGATAGTCCTGATGTGGGCATGGCCTATTCACTAAATCCCTATCAGGGTTGTGAGCACGGCTGCACCTATTGCTATGCCAGAAATACACATGAATATTGGGGTTTTAGTGCGGGTTTAGACTTTGAGCGAAAAATCATCGTTAAGACTGATGCGCCAGAATTGTTCAGGAAGTTCCTGGAAAGAAAAAGTTGGGATGCCAGCACAATATCTTTATCCGGCAATACCGACTGTTATCAACCTGCAGAAAGGAAATTTAAGATTACCAGACAGCTTTTAGAGATCGCTTTGGAATATAAGCAGCCAATTGGATTGATCACTAAAAACGCACTGGTATTAAGAGACACAGACCTCTTGCAAGAATTGGCGAAGCTGAATCTGTGTACAGTGTATGTTTCAATTAATAGTTTAAACGAAAGTTTGAGGTTAAAGATGGAACCGAGAACTACAACAGCAAAACAACGCCTTAAGATCGTAGAAGACCTTAGTAAGAATGGCATCCCGATGGGTGTTATGGCTGCACCACTTATTCCAGGCTTGAGCGACCATGAAATACCTGCTATTTTAAAAGCAATTGCTAGTGCTGGTGCTAAATCTGCAGGATATACGGTGGTCCGGTTGAACGGAGCGATTGGAGGAATCTTCAATGACTGGCTAAGGAAAAATTTCCCGAACAGATTTGAAAAGGTTTGGCACCTTATTCAATCCTGTCATAGGGGCAACGTAAATGATAGCAAGTTTAGCGATAGGATGCGTGGTGACGGGAATATTGCTCAGTTAATCAGTGACAATTTCAAGCTACATTGCCGTTTAAACCACTTGAACGAGAAAAGAGTAATGCTGGACTCTAGTCTTTTTAGCGTACCTAAAGTCCAACTTAGCTTATTTTAAGAGGCTCAATCCGATTAGGAAAGAAAATTGTCACACTCCCTATAAGCCTGAATTACGAGCAGCTCACCATCTTTTCCAGACTTGGAATTACCATGTTCCATGCCCATTACTCCTTTGTAACCCTTATTGTAGATGTGCTTAAAAAGATTTTTATAGTTGATCTCGCCAGTTGTTGGCTCGTTTCTTCCTGGATTATCACCTATCTGAATATAGGCGATCTCATCCCAACACCTATCCATATTTACTATTAATTGCCCTTCGGTCTTCTGCATGTGGTAAATATCATAGAGAATTTTACATGCAGGACTTTGAACAGCCTTGCAAACAGCGTACGTTTCATGTGTTTGTTGCAGAAACAGTTCTGGGGTATCACTTAGAGTTTCCAAAACCATAACTAATCCATGCGGTTCAAAGATTTCTGCTCCAGCACGCATGGCATCAATCACATTTGCGAATTGATTGCCGTAAGGAAGTTTACGTTCATAGAAACCGGGTACTACCGTCAGCCATTTTGCATCACACCTTTTGGCTGCTTCCACAGAACGCTTGCAAGTATCGATAAATTTATCTTTGAATTCCTTTTTCCCGGTAGTGAGTGATGTTTTCCAATTGTCGCCACCATCAACAACAAAAACTCCCATACGCATGCCAAGCTTAGCCAATAAGTTACCAATTTTGGTTTGCTCTTCAATAGAACGGCCAAGGAAACCATTATCTTCAATAGCGCGGAAGCCCTGATCATACATATATTGGATTTGATCTAGGAAACTGTTCCCTGCATTGTTACCAAACATCCCCTGGTGAGGTGCATAGTCAAGATTGAAGGTTTTAGCAGCACTTATTGAAGCAGAGTTATGTTCTTCATTTGCTGCAAAGCCAGCTAATGAAGAACCTGCAACGAGCGCTCCCGAAGCAACAAAGCTGTTCTTTAAAAAATTCATTCTATTCATATTTTTGGTTTAAATTTGGTTGAACTAATTTAATTAATTTTATCTATCTGCAATTAATTTTTTGAAGCCCGCAGTGAGCGTATCAGATATATTGCCATCTTTTTGACGATAAATGATGTAAGCTTCTAAATCACGATGAGATTTGATAAATGTCATTGCTTCATTCACTTCCATTGCCATTAGTGCGTTATCATACCCATCTGCGGTGATTGCATCTTTTGCATATAACGTAGCGCTGATTATTGAATTTTGCAAGGGATAGCCTGTTTTTGGATCAATAAGATGGAAAATTTTCTTTGAACCTTGCTGTAAATACTTTCGGTAATTACCAGAGGTAGTAATCGCACCGTTGCTCAGCTCAATAACGTGCTTGATAGCGGGTTCCAAATTTAAACCATCGCCAGGACCTTCTATCCCAATTCTGAAATGGCTACCGTCTGGCTTAGTACCTTTTATCCTCAGCTCTCCTCCTATCTCAACTACAAATGAGGTTACGCCATTCATTAACAGATAGCTTGCCACAACATCCACACTGTATCCCTGCGCAATTCCGTTGACGTCTACCTGAATACATGGCTTAGATTTTCGAAGAAATGATCCATCTAGACTCAGATTCTGCATACCCACACACGGTAAAATTTGCTTTATAGTTAGGCTATCAGGGAAATCCTGTATTGGCTTCGCTCCAAACCCCCATACCTGCACCAAAGGCTTCACTGTAATATCGAATTTTCCTTTCGTAGACTTAGTGATCTCAAACGACCTCTTAACCACTTTTAAAAAATGCGGATCGAGCCGTAATCCTCCTGAAGAAGCATTTAGCTTGTTGATCAGTGAATATGGTTTGTATAGGGACATGGAAGAATCAATCTGCGAGAGAATACTATCCACCGCATTTTTGGTTACTATACTATCTCTTGCAAAGTACTTTATGGTATAATCGGTTCCCTGGGCATAGCCATGAATGATATATTGCTGCTGGTTCTCCTTTCTTAAAAAAAGTATCAGCAGCGATATCAACAAAACAATGGCATTATAACGGAACATCAGTTTGAGGCCCCTAAATAACTTTGGTTTTACCTGGCGTCGGTATCGGATACAGCCCGTCGGCATCAGGTAAAATCTTTGGCTTAGCAGTCCAGCTCAGTTCATCTGGAAACAAGTTATTATCTGCAGCCAAGCCCTCTGCCCAACTAATTTTCTTGCCGGAATATGTTGCATACCTGCCGATGATAGCCGTCATACAGCTTGTTGCACCGCGCTCTGCATCGTGGAACTTGTACTCTCCTTTTGCTATTGCATCAAAAAGTTCATCGTGCTCAGTCTGATATGGATTTGGATTTGTCTTTGCACTGTAGTTATACAGCGACTTTCCTTTGGTATCCACAATTCTACCAATATTACTACCCGCATCAAGGTGAATCCGACCTTTTGTTCCTTGGAACCCCTCATCTACACGATTATCAATACCTTCGAAATGACGACATTGACTATGTATTACAGCTCCATCCGCGTAAGTTAACTCCACAGAGTGATTGTCGTAAATCTCTCCGTACTGCTTACCTGTTCTCCAAGCGCGACTTCCTGTTCCTTGCACAGAAACTGGTGGCCCATTTTTTATCCAGTTGGCGATATCGATATTGTGAACGTGTTGCTCTACGATATGATCTCCGCACAGCCAGTTGAAGTAGTACCAGTTTCGCATTTGGTATTCCATTTCAGTTTGATTAGGCTCACGGTCTTTTACCCAAACTCCCCCGCTATTCCAATATACCTGACCACCGGTAACATCACCAATAATACCATCTTGAACACGCTTTATGGCTTCTCTATAATTATTCTGGTATCTGCGCTGCAGTCCAACCACTACATTTAGTTTTTTGCTTTCAGCAAGCTTTGCCGCTGCAAGCACCCTTCTAATTCCGGGGGAGTCGACCGCTACTGGCTTCTCCATAAAAATGTGCTTGTTTTGATTTACTGCTTCTTCGAAATGACCAGGTCTAAATCCTGGAGGGGTTGCCAACAAAACAACGTCCGCCAGTGCAATAGCATTTTTATAGCCATCGAACCCTACAAACCTGCGTTCTTGAGGAACGTCAACTTTATCTCCAAACTTCTCTTTTATGTCTTTATAAGCGCCTTCTAGTCTATCGCTAAATGCATCTGCCATAGCAACTAATTTCAAGTTTTGCTTCGTGCTTAATGCCTGAAACGCTGCTCCTGTGCCTCGTCCACCACAACCGATCAAAGCAATCTTAATGGTATCATCAACTGTGGAATGTGCTGCTCCACCACCTGCAAAAGCTACTCCATTCATCATTACCCCTCCAGCAACCAAAGCAGAGGCTTTTAAAAATTCACGGCGTTTGTCACGCAATTGTTCATTGTTCATTGTGATTCTGTTTTATATATGGTTATTAAATGTATTGGATTTTATAAATCTTTAATAGGTGCCTTATTGTAATAAGCATCTATATATTCTTGAGAGGGCTTGACTAGAGGTCTTAGTAAACGAAGACCAACAAAGGGTGCTTCAGGAAACCACCAATTACTTTTAGGAATCTGCGGATCCAACTGCTTCCATGCGGGATCAGAGGGAAATCTCGCGGCCGATCTAGAATCTGTTGCAGTATCGTTATAAGCACCACCCCTAACTACCATTGGATAAAGCTTTTCCGGATTAGCTACCGGATTACTCGCTTTCGTATCTATGAAACTTGCATAAAATTCTGGTAAATATTGGTCATATGTCCACTCAGATACGTTTCCGTACATGTCATAAAGTCCCCATGGATTGGGTTTCTTCGCTCCTACTTTATGTGTTTTGCCATCGCTGTTAGCGTCATACCACGCGAAGTCGCCCAGCTTCTTTTCGTCGTTCCCAAAAGAAAATTCCGTTGTAGTTCCGGCGCGACAAGCGTATTCCCATTCCGCTTCGGTAGGCAATCGATAGAATTCACCCGTTCGGGCGTAAAGCCATTTACAAAATTGTATCGCATTGTAATGTGTCATGGCAAGAGCAGGTTGTCCCTCTTTACCCATTCCAAATGTCATGTCGAGATATGGTTTTGTGGGTCTAGTTACCGCATCAACATTCGCAGCTACTGCACCAACATTGTGTGAAACCTCAAGGTCCTTATATAAAAAAGGCTCATAAATATCCCAGATCACTTCGTAAGTACCAATCCAAAACGAGTCTACCTTAACTTCATGTACCGGTTGCTCATCTGGTTTACCTTTTTTGCTGCCCATAAGGAACGTTCCCCCAGGAATGCCTTGCATTTCAAAAGAAAGCTTAGTTCCGGTGATCTCTTGTTTGTATGCCTTCGGCTTTTCCTGCGCAAAAACACTGGATGCTGCCAATATATAAGGAATAAGCATTGATATTTTCATTCTCAATATTAATGTGTTATATTAAAACCTAACCTAGTTTTTTCTAAAATAAGGCCAATAATCCATATACCAAAATTTCCGTAACTAAAACAAAAAAAAAACCCCTGAAAGCTATTTGCTCGCAGGGGGTTTATATGTTTAAACGAAATGCTTACTCTACACTTCCCTCTTCTTTTTTCTTTTTCTTACCAGGGCTTCTGTTCTCAACTACAATCACATCATTCTCTTTATCGTAATCGATCTCAAGAGTGTCTCCGTCACTGATCTCGCCTTTCAGTATCTCCTCAGCGATAGGGTCCTCTAAGTATTTTTGAATTGCTCTCTTCAGTGGACGCGCACCAAAATTGATATCAAATCCTTTATCAGCGATAAAATCTTTCGCTACTTCAGTCAATTTAACTTCATAACCAAGGTTGTGAACGCGACCAAATAATGATTTCAATTCTATGTCAATGATTTTGAAAATCTCGTCTTTTCCTAAAGTATTGAATACCACTACATCATCAACACGATTTAAAAACTCAGGAGCGAAAGAACGTTTCAAAGCACTTTCAATTACCCCCCTCGAATGGGTGTCAATCTGATTAACCTTGGCTGTCGTTGAGAAACCCACACCTTGTCCGAAATCTTTCAATTGACGTGCGCCAATGTTAGAAGTCATAATGATAATCGTGTTTCTAAAGTCGACTTTTCTACCTAAACTATCGGTAAGCTGACCTTCGTCCAACACTTGAAGTAAAATATTGAACACATCAGGATGAGCTTTCTCTATCTCATCAAGAAGAATAACTGCGTAAGGTTTGCGACGAACTTTCTCTGTTAACTGTCCACCCTCCTCATAACCCACGTATCCGGGAGGCGCACCAACTAAACGTGACACTGCGAACTTCTCCATGTACTCACTCATGTCTATCTGAATTAGTGAATCATCACTGTCAAACATGAAACGGGCAAGTTCTTTAGCAAGCTCAGTTTTACCAACACCAGTAGGGCCTAAGAATATAAACGATCCAATTGGTTTCTTAGGGTCCTTTAAACCAGCTCTTGTACGTTGGATAGCTTTCGTTAACTTTTTTATCGCATCGTCTTGACCAATGATTTTCTCAGCAATCGTTTCGTACATATTCAATAGTTTTATGCTATCGGTCTGTCCAACACGTTGCAAAGGAATACCAGTCATCATCGAAACCACCTCAGCTACATTGTCTTCAGAAACAGTATAACGTTTAGATTTAGTTTCATTTTCCCAAGCTGCCTTCGCGCGATCAAGTTCTTCTAAAAGATTCTTTTCAGTATCTCTTAGCTTAGCCGCTTCCTCATACTTCTGGCTTTTAACAACTTTATTTTTCTCTAGCTTAATCTCTTCGATCTTATTTTCGATATCTATGATATTCTCAGGAACGTGAATATTTGTAAGATGAACTCTGGAACCTGCCTCATCCAAAGCATCAATAGCCTTATCTGGCAAAAACCTGTCAGTAATGTATCTTGAAGTCAAAGCAACACAAGCGTTTATTGCCTCATCAGTATAGGTTACACCATGATGATCTTCATATTTTTCTTTGATACGATTCAAGATCTCAACGGTTTCATCCGGAGTAGCCGGCTCGATCATTACTTTTTGGAAACGACGATCCAAAGCTCCATCCTTTTCAATATACTGACGGTACTCATCTAAAGTTGTGGCACCAATACATTGAATTTCGCCTCTGGCTAAAGCAGGTTTAAACATGTTTGAGGCATCCAGAGAACCTGAGGCCCCACCGGCACCTACAATAGTGTGGATCTCGTCAATGAACAAGATGACATCTGTCGATTTCTCCAACTCATTCATCACTGCTTTCATACGTTCTTCGAACTGGCCGCGGTACTTTGTGCCGGCAACCAATGAAGCAAGATCAAGTGTCACTACCCTTTTATTAAACAATACTCTTGAAACTTTACGCTGTACAATCCTTAGCGCCAAGCCTTCAGCAATTGCAGATTTACCAACGCCAGGCTCACCGATTAGAATTGGATTATTTTTTTTACGACGAGATAGGATCTGAGAAACGCGTTCAATTTCTTTCTCGCGGCCAACAATTGGATCCAATTTGCCCTCTTCAGCAGCCTTGGTAAGATCTCTTCCAAAATTATCTAGAACAGGGGTTTTTGACTTAATGTCAGAAACCTTTTTCGGACTGCTAAAAGTCTCTTCCTCTCTATAGTCATCATCTCCCGTAGAAGAACTATTTTGAGGATCATCTCTGAAGCCGTTTTTATTCACTTCTACTTCCTGTTTAAATATTTCGTAGTTGATACTGTATTGCAAAAGAATCTGAGAAGCAATGTTGTCATCATCCCTTAAAATAGAAAGCAATAAATGCTCTGTTCCTATTAAATCGCTTTTAAATATCTTAGCTTCCAAATAAGTAATCTTCAAAACTTTTTCCGCTTGCTTCGTCAACGGAATATTTCCAAGATTTACCGTAACACTTGATGTTCCTCTTACCGAATCTTCAATAGATCTGCGAAGCTTAATGGTATCAACCCCTAATGATCTTAAAATCTTAATGGCCATACCGTCGCCTTCGCGAATTAGGCCTAACAAAAGATGTTCTGCGCCTATATAATCATGACCTAATCTCAGGGCTTCTTCCCTGCTAAAAGAAATCACGTCTTTTACTTGTGGAGAAAATTTCGCTTCCATATATACTTTTCTAAATCCGGAATGCTCTAAACTATAAAATTTGTTTTATAAAAGCACCCCTGATTGTTTCTTTTTATCAACAATTACGCCATCTGATATTAAATAGATGTAGGCTCTGACGTAATTTCATAAATGTTACTAATTTTTGACGTAACCGCCGACATGCAGGGATTAAACACGCTATTTTGTCAGATGAAATCTTATATTCGTAATCTTTCTGAACTTGCGTACCTTTCTTATCTTTGGCTCACCTAATACAACGAGATAAACATGTCAGACGAGAAGATAATTTTTTCAATGGCGGGTGTAAATAAGATTTACCCTCCCCAAAAACAAGTACTAAAAAACATATATCTATCCTTCTTCTATGGTGCCAAAATTGGTGTTATTGGTTTGAATGGTTCTGGAAAATCTTCGGTCCTAAAAATCATTGCAGGCATCGACAAAGCTTTTCAGGGTGAAGTCGTTTTCTCGCCTGGATACACCGTAGGTCATTTGGCCCAAGAACCAGAACTAGATGAAAACAAGACTGTTAGGGAGATTGTCGAAGAAGGTGTTGCCGAAATAACTTCCATTTTAAAAGAATATAATGCCATCAACGAGCAATTTGGTCTTCCTGAAATTTATGAGGACGCTGATGCTATGGATAAACTTATGGCAAAGCAGGGCGAATTACAGGACAAAATAGATGCAATGAACGCCTGGGAACTTGACAACAAGCTTGAGCGTGCAATGGATGCACTACGTTGCCCTGATCCTGAAACGAAAATTGGTGTCCTTTCGGGTGGTGAACGTAGAAGGGTGGCCATGTGCCGCTTATTGCTTCAGGAACCTGATGTGTTGTTGCTTGATGAGCCTACCAATCACCTTGATGCGGAGAGTATTGACTGGCTAGAGCAATTTTTAAAGAACTATAAAGGAACTGTTATTGCAGTAACCCACGATAGGTATTTCCTTGATAATGTTGCCGGCTGGATACTGGAATTAGACAGGGGTGAAGGTATTCCATGGAAAGGAAATTATTCTTCATGGCTTGAGCAGAAAGCGAAA
Source organism: Pedobacter sp. (assembly GCA_014377665.1). Classification (GTDB taxonomy): domain Bacteria; phylum Bacteroidota; class Bacteroidia; order Sphingobacteriales; family Sphingobacteriaceae; genus Pedobacter. The sequence goes on from JACMPF010000112.1 coordinate 12,233, forward strand.
CGTTTAGCACAAGAGGAAAAAACAGAAAGCAAACGTCAAAAAACTTTAGAACGTGAATTGGAATGGGTGCGCATGGCACCGAAAGCAAGACATGCCAAATCCAAAGCTCGTCTATCGAACTATGACAAACTGGCTTCCGAAGACTCTAAAGAAAGGGAAGACAAACTGGAACTGTTCATACCTGCTGGCCCTCGTCTGGGTAACGTGGTTATTGAAGCAGATAATGTAACCAAAGCGTATGGCGATAAAATATTGTTTGAAAACCTGAGCTTCTCGCTTCCCCCTGCTGGAATAGTGGGAATTATAGGGCCGAATGGTGCTGGTAAAACCACACTTTTCCGTTTGATCACCGAGCAGGAAACTCCAGACACAGGTACATTTAGAGTTGGAGAAACTGTAGCATTGGGTTATGTAGATCAAATGCACAATGACCTCGATTCGTCTAAAACTGTTTACGAGAACATTACGGATGGTTTAGATAATATTCAATTAGGCAACAAAGCCGTTAACGGCCGTGCTTACGTTTCAAAATTCAACTTTAATGGTGGTGATCAACAGAAAAAGGTTGGGGTCCTTTCAGGTGGAGAGCGCAATAGGGTTCACCTCGCCATTACGCTTAAAAAAGGTGCAAACGTATTGCTGCTCGACGAGCCTACAAATGACATTGATGTAAACACATTACGTGCACTGGAAGAAGCTTTAGAAAACTTCGGAGGATGTGCCGTTGTAATAAGCCATGATCGATGGTTCCTTGATAGGATATGTACCCACATTCTTGCTTTCGAAGGGAATTCACAGGTTTACTTCTTTGAAGGTAACTACAGTGATTACGAAGAGAACAGAAAGAAACGTTTGGGTGATGTAACACCCCATCGTATTAAATATAAAAAGCTGGTTTAAAAACCAGCTTTTTTCTAACTATACTGCTTTAAAACTTTTTCCAGCAGTGCTTTTGTCTTTTTAATCCCCTCTTCTTCAGAAAAGCCATCGCCCTCCCACTCTATCCCAACGATACCTGTAAACTTGGCATCGTGGATAATTTTGAACATTTTGGTGTAATCGATGTCTGGTTCGTTCCCGTTCTCATCAAACTTAAAGGTCTTCGCGCTGATTCCTTTCGCAAATGGGACCAGGTCTTTCACTCCCTGATACATATCGTATTGTTTATCTGCACTAATTTTAAAGTTTCCAAAATCAGGCAAGGTACCGCAGTATGAACTATTAATTTGCTTCATCACATCAGATAGCCATTTTCCATCCGAAGAATACCCTCCATGGTTTTCTACAATAATGTTAATATTGCTTTTCTTAGCATGCTCCGTCAATCTTCCAAGTCCGTCGACTACCGCAGTTTTTACATCCTGTTCAGAACCACTACCAGCAGCGTTTACCCTAACTGTTATGCAACCTAAGGTTTTTGCGGCATCTACCCATTTATAGTGGTTTTCAATCGCCTTTGCTCTTTTTACTGGGTCAAGATCACCAAGATCTCCTTCTCCGTCAACCATAATCAAGTGGTTTTGGATACCCTCATTCTTAGTTATGGTTAGCAGCTCCCTTAAATATGCAGCATCGGTTTCATTCTTGTTGAAAAAAGGACTTACATATTCCACAATACTAATTCCAAACTCTTTCTTCGCTCTTAATGGGAAATCAAGATTAGTCATTTTGCCGCCAAAAAGAGCCTTATGGAAAGACCACTCTGCCAACGATATTTTAAAGAATTCCTTTTTTTCAGCCGCCAAAACATCGAAAGGTAATAGCGAGCTCAGCCCTGTGGCAGCGCCCAGCATACCAAGTTTTTTTATAAAAATTCTACGATCTCTGTTCTCCATTATCTCCTGCTAAAATTATTGTTAAAAAACATCAATTGAAAACCAATTGAATTGCTCCAATACTCCCAATTATGTGCTCCCGGTCTGATTGTAAAATCATGTGGAATATTATTGTATAAAAGTTTCTCATGAAGCTGCATATTAACTACGTAAAAGAAGTCATCTCTTCCGCAATCGATATTGATAGCCAGCTTGTTTGGAGTCAATAGGTAGATAAGATTGACTACTGAATTTTTTCCCCAGCGCTCAGGGAATTTATCCTCAGTACCAAGACGTTTAGCGATATCCCAGTTTAAAGGAAAAGGTCTGATGTCGACTCCTCCACTCATGCTACCTGCAGCACCAAATGTATCCTGGTGCTTAAAAGCTAGATATAATGCTCCATGCCCACCCATACTCAGGCCAGTTATCGCCCTTCCTTTTCTGTCTTTAATAGTACTGTACTTCTTATCAATAATATTAACTAATTCAGTACCAACATATGTTTCATATTTCCAGGTTGGGTCTTCAGGACTATCGAAATACCAGCTTGTCACATTCCCATCCGGACAAACGATAATCATTTGAAATTGATCGGCGTACTTTTTTATCGATGGCACTTTATTTACCCAACCAGAAAAGTTGTCGCCAGCACCATGAAGCAGATAAACGGTTGGATAGCTTTTACTTTCAACGTAGGCTTCCGGCAAAATAACAACCGCTTTGATATTTTTCTTCATTACAGTACTATACGTAGTTAGCGTATCTACTTTCGCCGCAGAAGCAGCTTGCCAAATAAGCAACAAAGCGGTAAAAACAAACAGATATTTTTTCATTTTTACGCCCATGTACAGGCAGCTCCTACCAATGCTGCGTCTTCCCACATTTCAGTTCTTCTGATCACTACAGACTTATCCGTTATCCGCTTTTTCAACGGTTCAATAAAGTGATCCCAAGTCTTAGCTATATTCCCTCCAATAACCAACACCTGAGGCTTTTGATCCGCTATAAAGTCATTTAAAAACGAAGAGAGATTGGTTGCAAATTCATCAAATATGCTAGCCTTTGTATCGGAACAATCTGTGTTTAAAAACAATTCTACATTCTTAATCTCTTTCCCAGTCAATTCCTTATAACGTTTAAGAAACCATCTTGTAGAAATATATTCCTCAGCAATGCTATCTAGGAAAGGATAAAATGCAAGGTTCATGTCCACGACTTCTCCATTGCAATTACTCGTTGATCCCAATCCGGTTCCAAGCGTAATGCCTATAGCCCTATCGAAATCTGATGCTGCGCCTGCTGCAAGTTCTCCGCGAAGAAATGCCTCTGCGTCATTAATAAAGAGAATGTCATCGCCGGAAATGCCTAATCGCTCAGACAGGATTGTGCGAACATTCATGCCATATAAGGCGTCATACTTTTCCTGACCTTTCATCAAACAAATTCCTTCCTTGTAATCAAACGGGCCGGGCATAGCGATACCAATTTTAGTACGGTCATCGCCCTCCTTCACGATAAGTGAGGAGAGAACAGAAGCCCAGGAATTGAAAATTGTCTCTGCATCGTCCATTGAAAAAACGCGTTCACGTTTCATAGAACTGTCAATTATAGAATAAGAAGTGCAATCTACATGTGCAGCTGTGATATGAGAGCCCCCGATGTCTACCCCTATAAAAGGCAGATTAGACGATTTTTGGTTCATTGTCTCGTTTTAGTCTTATTTAACGTAAAATCAAAATAATTCAGTTTCTAAAATAAAGTTATTTAAACCATTTTAGCAAACCTTTCCGCATATTAATTTAACATCATTGAAACATAAATTAACAATGTGCGTTTATCAAAAAACTATTCTGGAGAGTCGATAACTTTTATTGGTCTTGGACCTCTTTTGTATATCACTAATCCATTAAGGAAATTTCTAAGAATCTGGTCTCCACAAGGCTTGAAATTGGGGTGGTCATCACTTCTGAAAAATGAGCCAAGCTCACTTTTAGTAATCTTAAAATTAACTAGCTCCATGATTTTGATGATATCATCATTCGTTAATTCCAATGCGACACGCAACTTTTTAAAAATATCGTTATTACTCATATTACATTGCTATTTCTATCTTCACCTTTTTGTTCTTAATACGTTCATTTGATAATGCGGAGAGCACCTGTGTTACCATCTTACGTTTAATAGCTACATAAGAGCTTTGATCTTTTACTTCTATCAAACCAACATCTTCCTTCTGCAGCCCACCCTTTTTTAATAGCAAACCTACAATATCGATCTTATTAACCTTATCTTTCTTGCCCGCAGCGATGTAAAGGGTTTGCCAGTCACTGTCTTTGGGTATATTGAAGTTTCCTTTTAGATTTTCAGGCTCGATATCGTTTTTGAGGAAAGGATACTTTTCATCATCTGCAATTACAAGATAGGCTGTTCCCTTTGCATTCATTCTCGCCGTTCTTCCATTTCTATGAAGGAATGCATCTTCGGTATACGGTAGTTGATAATGTATAATGCACTCTACCTCAGGGATATCAAGACCTCGTGATGCCAAATCGGTCGTAATTAAGATTTTTATACTCCCATTCCTAAATTTAAGCAATGCTCGCTCTCGCTCATCCTGTTCCATTCCCCCATGAAAAATATCGTGCGCCAAATCTTTATCTATCAAAAGATCACTAATCCTGTCGACTGTCTCTCTGTGATTACAAAATATAAGTGTGGTCTTATTACCAATTTTACAGATGAGTTGGAATAAGGTATCTAATTTATCGGCAGCGGTTGTAAGAACTTTTTTTAGCTTCAGATCCGGAACAACTTTAATATCTTTTAAATAATCTATTTCAATCGGTTTCTTCACCCCTGTAAATTCTGGAATTTCCCCCATTGTGGTTGCAGATGTTAAAATTCTTTGCTTAAGGGAGCGTAATTTACTGATGATGTAAAACATATCTTCCTGAAAACCAAATTCTAAGGCTTTATCGAATTCGTCTAATACCAAGGTAATGATTCCTGATTCGTCGAAGTTCTCGTGTCTAAGATGGTAGGCAATTCTTCCTGGAGTACCTATGAGTACCGATGGTGCCTGCTCAAAGTTGTTTCGCTCTGTCTTGATTGGGTGTCCACCATAACAGCAGTTTATTTTGTGTCCAGTTCCCATTTGCTTGAATACCTGCTCAATTTGCAAGGCAAGTTCACGTGAAGGGACAAGTATCAACGCTTGAACCCTATGCTTTTCAAAATTTTCTAGCGCAGTCAGCACTGGCAATAAAAAAGCGAGCGTTTTACCAGAACCTGTGGGTGCAAGTAAGACAATATCATTTCCTTTTTTGGCAGCGCCAACAGCGGCTTTCTGCATATCATTCAGTGCAGTTATTTTCAGTTTCTCAAGAATCTTTTCCAGCATATATTGTCAAAGATAAGATTGTATGCCAACAAAAGCTTAATTTTATAATTACGACATAATTAAAGTGTTGATAACAAGAGGCTTGTTAGCAATTAAACAATACTGATTTCACACCATTTTAACACGATAAGACTAATTTAGAACTATTAAAACAGGAACCTTAAAAAAAATGCAAGATATATAAGTAACTAACCTAAAACCACAGCAACGTATGACCTGGAAGAAATTTAGCGGTGAGATCATTAACTCCACCATTCTTGAAGAAATTGAAAAAGCGATCATCAGGGAAACCGAGAATGGATTCAAACTTAAAGTCTGCATTGGTACAGATTCCCAGGTCAAAGGAAGTTTAACAGACTTCGCCACAGTTATTGTACTGTTAAGAGAACATCACGGTGGGTTTATGTATATACACCAGGAAAAAAACCCACAAAAGATGAGCATCAAAGAGCGCATGCTTGTCGAAGTTCAAAAATCTATTGAAAGTGCTTATTCCATATGCGACCTCCTCGATTTATATGATGTTGATTTAGAAGTACATGCCGACATTAATACCAACCCAATGTTCAAATCAAATAAAGCATTGAACGAGGCAATGGGATATATTTTAAGTATGGGATTCATCTTTAAAGCCAAACCTGAGGCTTTTGCCAGCTCTACCTGTGCAGATAAAATGTTACACTAAACTACCAACTCTTGGTTGATATCGTATTTTTTGGTTTTTTCGCCTGCAGTGTGTAGATCCTCGTAGCCAAAGCTGTTTTGAATTGATCGGCGATTGCCTTGGCTTCTCTCGCCGTAATTTTTTGATAACCTACCCACTCTGCAACACGCAGTTTGCCTTGCTCTCGCTCAAGTGGAATGCCTATAGTCGTTTCAGGAACGAAGTTGCCGTACCGGTCTCTCATATAAGAAACAAAAACAAAATCCGTTAACCAGAAACGGTACTTTCCCGCTTTTACTTCTGTATAAAAATTAAAGTATACTGCTCCCATAGGACGAGCCATACCAAGAGCGCTTTTACTGATCAGCATTTTTCCAGTTGCTTCCACCAATGTATCACCCTTAATTGCAGATACTTTAAATTTTTTACTATCAGCTTTTAAAAAAGCTAGCGCTCTTGACATAAGGGAATCCTTTGGCGTTTCATTAGATGCTACAATCTCATAATATATTAACTTTCCCCGTTCATCAAAGGGCAAAGGCTTTTCTTGCGCAAAGGAACAAACGGTAAATAAAAGAAATGAAATGCTCATTAACAGTGATTTCATAGGGCAAGGTAAATTAAAAAAGCCACCAGATAAAATCTGGTGGCTTAATTTAGTAGTTATCGAGACTAAAATGCGTAAACAATAGCTAAAGAGAATTGAGAAGCATTTTTTGTAGCAGTTAAGCCATCACTTTTCAAGAAGCTTGAGTTTGAATCATTATCAAATCTAATCTCAGGAATGAAAGTTAAACCACCAGATTTGAGATTTCCAGAAAGTGTAACTGCAGCAATATCTTTCGAAGTACCCAGTCCTGTCGATTTGAAGGTGAACATCTCACCTCTAATGCCTAATGCAAAACCAGGAGTGAATGCATTTTGCAAATACAACGCTCCACCACCATAACCACCGCCACCGTCTAGAGAATAATCAGCAGCGTTTAAACCAACTTTAAACTTCTCAGTCAATTGGTATGAAGTAGTTAAATCTAATACTGTTCCATTAGTAGCACCATTTGAAGTCCCAGACAATACATTTAAATATGCAGTCCATCCTTCTATAGGACTAACCATCAATTGAGCACCTACATGAGAAACACCGTTGAAATCCTGATAAACGTTCCAGTCATTAAACAAACCAACCATTAAGCTCACTTTATCAGAAAAAGCATAAGTTCCTTTAATACCAGCGTTTTGGAATGGACCGTTGGTAAACAAATAAGAAGTTGAGTAGTTGAAATTCCCGGTAGGAGCAATTACTTCATATCCGATGAACGTACCCATGTAACCAGCAGTCATTGAAAACTTATCAGTGAAAGCATACGAAGCATACAAATTCTGGATGTGAAATGAATTATCAGAATTTGAAGGATTACCATCCCCGTTTAGAATAGACTGGTATTGACCACGTGGGCCAAAAGAAAGTTCTCCAACAAAAGATGCCTTACCAGTAGTTTTCTTCAAAGCAAGATCAAGCATTCCTAATGATACAGAATTGTGATCGCTACCGAAGGAAGTGCCAATGTTAGGCCTTTTGGCAAAATCGTACTTGTAATAAGCATCAGCAGAACCTGAGATTTGCAAGGGGGCATCAGCAGCCTCCTGAGCAATAGTTGCAGTAGTAAAAGTTAGAGCGGCTATTGTTAATAATGATTTCAATTTCATAATTGTTCGGTTTGAGTGTATTTAGATGAGTGAGATTAAAACGCATTTTCGATTTCCTGTCCGTTAGCTACTACCAAAGTACCCTGAGAGTATTTCTCATTGTGCTGACTAGCATCTAGTCCTTCTTCTTCTTCTTCGGAAGTGACACGGATTGGCTGGATCATGTTAACTAGTTTAAAGATGATGAATGACACAACGAAACTGAAAACAACAACAATTGCAGCACCTTTAAGTTGAATAAAGAAGAAATCAAAGTTTCCGTAGAACCATCCGTCTGCTCCTAAACTATTCACTGTTTTTGTTGCGAAAACGCCGGTCAACAACATACCAACAATACCACCAACACCATGACAAGGGAACACGTCTAACGTATCATCCAAGCTAGTTGATTGTTTCCATGAAACGACCAGGTTAGAAATCACCGCAGCAATCGTACCGATAAAAATACTAGAAGGGATGCTTACAAAACCAGCTCCGGGAGTGATCGCTACAAGACCAACAACAGCACCTATGCAGAAACCTAAAACGGAAGGTTTTTTACCTCTTGCCACATCAAAGAACATCCATGCTAAACCAGCAGCACCAGCAGCAGTGTTTGTCGTTAAGAAAGCAGAAACAGCTAAACTACCTGCAGTCAATGCAGATCCAGCATTGAAACCGAACCAACCGAACCAAAGTAAACCAGTACCAATAAGTACGTAAGGAATATTTGCAGGTGGAACTTCAATATGCTCAATGTGAGATTTTCTGCGTTTAAGAACTAAAGCGCCAGCTAAAGCCGCCATACCTGCAGAAATGTGTACTACGGTACCACCAGCAAAATCAAGAACACCCATTTTCAACAGGAATCCATTTGGAGACCATGTCCAGTGTGCTAACGGCGAATAAACGAATAATGCGAACAAAACAATAAATAAGATGTAAGAAGTGAATCGAATACGCTCAGCAACAGCACCAACAACTAGACCTGGAGTGATGATCGCAAACATCAACTGGAATATAGCAAATAGAGACAGCGGAATAGTGCCCCAAGCTGGTCCCGAGTTTACTCCTTGAAAAAACAAATAGGTCATTGGGTTTCCAATAAAACCACCGATAGTATCACCGAAGGCTAAGCTGAAACCTACAACTACCCAAAGCACAGTAATTATCCCTGCAGCAACCACACTTTTTATCATGGTTGAAAGGATATTTTTACGATGAACCATGCCACCGTAGAAAAACGCTAGTCCCGGAGTCATGATAAAAACCAAAGCTGAACAGATTAAGATAAATGCGATATCTGCAGCATTGTATTTGCCCTCGTCAAAATTAGGAAGTAAGGGAATAAAAAGAGCGGCAATTGCAATTACCATTAAAACTGCAAAGGGGCCCCACTGTTTGAATAAAACTTTTGCCATAAATCTGTTTTTTAACTGTTTGTAATTAAGGTTTATTTGAATATTTGCTAAAACTAACAATTATTTCAATAAAAATACATTTGAAAACAAACAATTTCTTTTAAAACCTTCATCTAATCGTAATTTTTTAACCAAAATACTAGCAAAATAACAAACATCACTTCATTTTTTTGCCTTTTTATAATTATTCATGTATAAAATAGCTACATTATTAAGAAATAAATAAAAATTACATAAAATAATAAGTTTGTATCTTTAGGAACTTATGAAATCATATCAGTTTACCTTCGAACAACTTTTGCCCATCCCCATCGCAGAAGCATGGGACTTCTTCTCTTCACCAATAAACCTGGCCAAAATAACTCCAAATGAGATGGCGTTTACGGTAACATCCGATAAGGATCAGCTAAAAACAATGTACCCGGGAATGATTATCACCTATCAGGTCTCGCCTATACTTAATATAAAGCTCAACTGGATGACAGAAATCACCTATGTATCAGAAGGAAAATACTTTATTGACGAGCAGCGTTTTGGTCCTTATCAATTTTGGCACCATCAGCATCACTTTAAAGCAGTTAGCGGTGGTACAGCGATGAACGACATTTTAACGTACGGCCTACCATTCGGACCACTTGGCCAGCTGGCCAACAGTATATTTGTTGCAAACAAAGTGGAAGAAATTTTTGAATTCAGAAGAAGGAAAGTAATAGAACTGTTCGGAGATTATACTACAGCCTCAGAAACGTAAGCTGAGCCCTGTACTACTCCCCTTCTCTCTATCTCTTTATCGATATATGTTTGAATAGCAGACTTGTTCAAGCCCCAATTCGGTGCAATTAACAGGTCCCAGTCCGATATTCCGAATAACCTTTGTATCACCACATCTGGGCGCAACAGCGGGATCAGTTTGCAAAGCAGATTGGTGTATTCTTCTAAGGAAAATAGCTTGAATGGTTGCTTTTTATATTTCGCACCCATGATCGATCCTTCAACCACATGAAGATGGTGGAACTTAACAAATTTTATTTGGAGAAATCTGTTTATCTCATGAATGTAATCAAGCATCATTTCCTCTGTTTCCCAAGGAAAACCAAAGATCGTATGCACACAGAGATCAAGTTTGCTATCCTCTAACAATTTTACCGCCTTAACAAACTCGCCGTGGCTACATCCCCTGTTTATTTGGTTTAAAGTTTCATCATAAATAGACTCCATACCCATTTCAAGATCTACATCGAACCGATCCGAATAGCTCTCAAGAAGGGCTACCTTTTCTGCGTCAATACAATCCGGCCTGGTACCTACAGAAAAGCCAACTATATCATGCGTATTGATAGACAAGGCCTCATCGTACATCATCTTTAAGTAGTGAACAGGAGCGTAAGTATTGGTATTCGGCTGAAAATAAACAATGAATTTATCTGCCCTATAAAAACTTTTACCCCTTTCCATTCCCTGCTCTAATTGCTCTCGAATGGTTGGAAGTTTACGGGAAAGCTCCGGAGTGAACGAATCTACGTTACAATAAGTACATCCGCCATAGCCTTTAGTACCATCACGATTAGGACAGGTAAACCCTCCATCAACGATTACTTTGAACACACGCTGACCTTCATACTTCTCTTTTAGGTGCGTACCATAATTTTTGTAACCCTTAATTCCCTGATCCAGTAATGTTCCCAATGCTTTTTAATTTTCTGCAAAAATACGAAAAAATTTTCAAGCACTATTGTTTAGCCATTGACCGGATGCTTCAGTATGAGTAAAAAGGGCTGGGATTGGTATCGCGTTGGTTACGAGTTGCTTAGGCACAAACAGTTGCAAGCCGAGCCAATGCCGCGCTAGCAGACTTTTAATAATCCAATAGGTTGCACTTAATATATGGCTCAATATGGGCCGTACTTGCAACAAAGGTTAAGTAAAATTACCGAAATCAAATTAATACTAACTTTTAACGCAAACAGGCAGCATTATTGCTATATTAAAAGATTAAAAATTAGATAAATAAATGATTGAAAAACCCTCATTTTGGCAGCGAATAGGCGTTCAAGACTGGTTTCTAACTAATAATAGAGGCGCGGCAGCTTCAAAATCTCAGCCAATAACGCCAAATATTGTATTCAAATACATCATCGAGAAGTTCGAAGAATCAATTGCAGAGCTCTCCTTCGCAGAAAGAATTGTTTTCTATCATGAATATATAATTTGCTTGAATGCAGATGATTTTCGTGAATTCATGGATAACAAAAAAGGTATCTTGGGTTTGATTGCTCAGGAGTCCGTGAAGAATTTTTACGAAATTCTTAATCAGAAAATAAGCGAAGGTAAAAAAGCCGAGCCATCTAGTAATAAATGGGTTTTTCGTTTTGTATCGCATCCAGATTACAAATCTGGCGACAAAGGGTTTATCGGCAAGTTATTGCCAGACAACAATAAGAAAGAAGACAATCTAAGGGTGACTTTCATTCCAAGACAAACGGGGATGGCTCAGACTTTTGACATCAATGACGACATACTTAGGGATTTTATTTTTTATAGCGAAGGTTACTACGAAATACCATACGTAAGCACACTTGTATTTGACCAGGCCCCACCTGCTCGTAAGGAAACCGAATTCCTCGCCAGATTTGAGACCACCCTTCCAGACCGTGCATACGCAGGAAAAAAGGTAGAATTTTTAATGAAAAAAGAAGAAATTATAGTTACTGGCGAAGAAGAAACGAGAATAGAAGAACATATTTTTAAGATCCCGTCCGAATGGGTAAATTCTCCTCACCTTAAAATCCGATATAGCGGTGCTGATGATAAATTTTACCTTGCCTCCTTTGGTGAAAAAACGATCGTAAATGAGAGCCAGGTGGAACGAAGTGACATTCACGGCCCTAAATGGACAGAGTTACCCTTGAATTCCCGAATCATTTTAAATGGAATCATTGGTATAAACATATTTAAATCCTAGGCCATGTCCCACATTCTATCCGTTGCCCTATTATTATTGTGTGTTGCTTTATTAATTGCCCACTTTAAAAACGTAAAAAATTCACCTAAATAAGATGGATAAAAACTATTTTGGAATTACTGATACCGGCAAAGTTCGGAGCAACAACGAAGACACTTTCATCGCTGAGATCACAGCAGCAAATGATTTTGTAATTGCATGTGTCATTGATGGAGTTGGTGGTTATTCTGGTGGTGAGATCGCTGCAGAGATCGCTAAATTCTCGGTGCTTGAACATCTGAGCAAGCCGAGCGGTGATCTGCTAAAAAGTATGAAAACTGCTATTGCCGCGGCCAACTCGAAGATCATAGCAGAAAAACTACAAGATAAAGAATTAGAAAATATGGCCTGTGTATTAACATTGGCGGTTATTGATTTAAAGAACAACCTATTTTACTATGCTCATGTGGGAGATACACGTCTTTATCTTCTGCGCGATAACTCGCTCGTCAAAATCACCAAGGATCAGTCATTTGTAGGCTTTATGGAAGATTCAGGTAGGCTAACGGAAGAGCAGGCAATGAAACACCCAAAACGCAATGAGATTAATAAAGCCCTTGGATTCGTCGCCAATGTTACAGAACAGGGTGAATACATAGAAACCGGTCAATCCCCTTTTTTACCCGGCGACCTTCTTTTACTCTGCAGTGATGGCCTTTCTGACATGGTAAACCGCCAGGAATTAACTAATATATTAATCACAGAAAATGATTTAGAATATAAAGCCGGTGAATTGATTTCAGCGGCAAATCAAAGTGGAGGACTAGACAATATTACTGTTGTACTTGTTTCTAATACGAATAAAAAGTTAGTTTACGAAGCCACCAAACCGGGTCAGGCAACCACGCAAATACCCAAACGGAAAAAACAATTTCTCGCAGAGCCTGAAATTCCATATGACGAAGCTGAAGTCTTTCAGCGCGCAGAGTCAATTCCAGAATCCGTTTCACCATTAGAAATTCATACAAATATTGAGGGATATGTTCAGAAGTCCGGCAAGGCATTAATCGTTTTGCTTTCTGTGCTATGCATAGTATTTATAGGTACTACGGCTTATCTTTATTGGTTATATAATAATCATCCTTCGACTGCTGTGCAGCCGAAACGATTGACGGAAATTACAGAAAAGAGAAACACTAAGGAGATCATGCTTCAAGATACGCTAAATAAACTTCAAGGTCAAATGTTGGTGTTATCAGACTCTTTATTCCCCTCACCGATAATTCTGCACCAGCCTTTAACCTTTAATAAGGACACCATATATCTAAGGGCTGAGAAAGAGTTGGTAATTATAAGCGATTCTCTATATAAAGGAATTGCGATAGATATTAAACCAAAAAGTAAGTTTATACAATTACGTAACATTGCATTCGAAAACTTTAACACAGCAATTTCTACGTCTAATAACGCTTTAGTATTGAGAAATGTGAAGTTCAGCAATTGTCCAAATGCAGTTCAAAGCATATATAATTTAGAGGATAAAAAATATGTTAACGGAAAGATCCCTTTGAGCTCATTTTCGTCAGACTCCTTAACAATTAAGCCGACAGAGTAACATGCAAAGAACGAATGAACGCATTTTTCTTGTATTGATTACGCTGGTTTTGGGAGCATTGTTTTTTACGCTGTTTAATACATTGCAGAAAGGTTTTTCGGATGTGGATGCCCGCTTGAAAAATGGAACTATGGTTAACTTGAATAGCAAAAATGCCGCAGAAAAGATGCGTATCCTATTGCAGAGAGGTTACTATTTTAAGGACAAAAAAGACATTGAGCTTATAGAATCTTCAGTGGCGGTGGGAATAAAAACTTTCGATACTCCAATTGATAACGTAGGAGAATTAAATAAGAAGAAGTTTTTCGTCCTGGCGGACCAAGCATTTGAATCAGGAGGCACGAACTTTAGAGATCGGGCAACAGATTCCAGAGCTTTGCTTGGTTATAGTGGTGATGATGCGAGACGATTCATCCAGGAAAGGAGAAAGCCTCAATCACTGCCATCTTCGCGTGATCTCAGCTCTGGTGATTATAATATTGAAGGTAAGATTATAGATAAAAATGAGGATCCGGTTAGTGGCGTCTTAGTTAAACTAACAATGATTTTGCCTTTGGATAGTGGATATGTGGAAAATGATTCCATCCCTTTTAAACCCCAGTTAGTATCCTATTTGCGTACAAATGCGAGTGGTTTTTTTAGCTTTCAACACCTTTCAAACCAGAGCGCTTTCGAAATTCTCCCACTACAACCAGGTTTTCAGTTCGGAAGGTCTCAGGGAGTCCAGGAATTGAATAACAATACGGCGATCACTTACAAACAGGCCCGGCACACTATAAGGCTTTTTTCTGCTAGAGAATTTAAGATTCTTAAAAAGGAAAAATCACTGATCGTTCGAAGCGTTGATGAATACAACCAGTGGTTCTGGATCATAACAGTGAGCTTTTTTCTGGGTTTTTGGCTACTTCACCTTTTGATGAGTTGGAAACAGCCCAATGCTGATCAATTGATGTTACCGTTGGTAATGCTAATGACCGGAATTTCTTTTATCACCCTATTAAGCTTACAAGACCCACTAAGAGATCGCTTTCTTGCGAGAGATTCTTTAGTGTTTTTCGGCATAGGAATTCTTAGCATCGGCATAATGCTAACCATCAAGTTCAAAAAATTGACTGCAGACTCTAATTTCTACCGCATGTTTGTGCTCAGCAACAAGAGCAATAGAGCAAATGGTTGGCAGTGGGCAGTCATGGCGCTGGGATTACTAGGACTTACCATAATATTCGGCAGTGGACCGGAAGGTAGTGGAGTAAAAGTCAATCTTTTTGGCGTTCAGCCCAGTGAGATCGTGAAGTATGGAATTATCCTATTCCTTGCGGGCTTTTTCGCAAGTAATGAAAAATTCATTACCGAATATCGCAGCTGGCAAAAGCGCTGGTACTTTTTCTCATTTGCGCTAGCAGCAATGCTAGGTGCGATCTTAATGTATCTAGTGCTTGGCGATTTAGGTCCTGCAATGGTTGTATGCTTTACCTTTATTATTCTTTTCTCCTTCTCTAGAGGCGATTTCATGATGATGCTAATCGCAATTATAGTTTATACAACAACTGTTTGGTTTCTTAATATCTGGATAGCAAGTTTAGTAACTGTAGCAGTTCTTGCGCTAGCGATGGCCTTTAATAAAAAGCAAACCAGTGAGTCGGCCATCATGGTGATTATGGTTATCGCTGGGTTTCTCCTCATAGATAAAATTCCTTACCTGGACAAACTGATTCCCGGACCTGTAAATCGTTTGTCTGAACGTAAATCAATATGGCAAGATCCATGGAACAATGAAGTTTATGGTGGCGATCAGGTTGCGAATGGAATATGGGCAATGTCTGGCGGCGGAATAAGTGGTCAGGGTGTCGGAGAAGGTTTTGCGAAGACAATTCCTGAGGCCCATACAGATATGATCTTGCCAGCTATAGGCGAAGAATTTGGGTTGGCAGCGATCTTGGGAATCTTCATTCTTTTCTTAATTTTTCTGAATCGATCTATCGTTATCGGCAGACAAACAGGCACACCCTTTCTGTTCTATCTATCATCTGGGATAGGGATAAGTATGTTTGTCCAATTTCTGCTGATAGCTGGGGGTTCGACAGGAGCACTCCCACTTTCAGGTGTAGCATTGCCTTTTATCAGTTACGGGGGGTCATCTTTAGTAGCAAATATGATGGCGGCCGGATTTATTCTTTCGGTTTCCACTATTCGTGGAACAGCAATACAAATGGATTTTATTACCCGGCAGCAAGATAAAAATCTGGTCCCGGCACTTTTATCAGCGAGCGTAGCGGTACTGCTTTTAGGTATTACCGTATCAAGATATGTAATTAATAATAAGAAATGGGTTGTACAACCTTCTCTGGTTGCTGACAGAAGTGGCCTAAGAATGTTTAGTTACAATCCTCGCATTGCGATATTGATGAATAGGCTCGAAGCAGGTCAGCTTTATGACAGGAAGGGAAAGATACTCGCGACAAGTAATCCTGAACTGGTGAGAAAACAGCACAGTATTTTAAAAGCAGCTGGTTTGAGCTATGATTTGGACTCAGCAATACATAAACGTGTGGACAGGTACTATCCTTTTGAAGAGCAAACATTCTTTTGGACAGGAGATGTAAACACTGGTGTTTTTAATGGCAGTACTAACGGCTATTTCGCCGAGTATGAGCACGGGGCAGAACTTAGGGGGTTCCATACACCTACGATTTCTTTGACGACTAAGGCAAACAAATACCGGGAAGACCGTTTTTTACCTCGAGGGGTTAAAGAAATGACAGTGAGCAAACGCGACTATGCAGAACTAGCCCCACTATTATTAGCCGGAATCAATAGTCCTGAGGTCGCTGAATTTAAGAAACGAAATCGAGACGTAAAGCTGACCATTGACGCACAGTTGCAAACAGCGATACAACAATCTATCAGCCGTGACGATTCTCTTAAAAATAGCCGAGTTTCTGTAGTGATTATGGAAGACAAAACCGGAGATGTCCTGGCTTCTGCAGTTTATCCACTTCCTCCAGTTAAGGATTGGGAGTTGTTAAACATGACAACCACAGAGCAAAACAAGTTAGCAGACTGGTACACAACCGCCGACCTAGGCTTTACTTACGCAACCCAACCAGGGTCAACAGCGAAAATTCTTACCGCAATGGCAGCTTTCAATAAATTGGGTTTGGCGGCAAAGGACAAGACATTTACAATAAACAGGAATGAGCGGATCAGAACAAAAGGAATTGAACCAGATGAGACCGGAAGGATCAATATGGAGCGAGCAATAGTAAATTCCAATAACGTTTATTTTATTAAATTAGCAAACGAAGAGCAGTTACAAGAAGATATGGCAGCACTTTACATGAAGACAGGAATGTTTTTACGTGGTGTTGGTGGCTACTATTTTGATAAGGCAATAAATAACGGTAAACAAGAGGAAAAGTGGTTAAACTTATGGAGGAAAACCGAATTCAATACCAAGCCAGCCTACGATCCGGCCAATATCCGCAGAACAAGAGCTAAAGGAATTTCTGGTATGGCATGGGGACAAGGTGAATTAATTGCTAGTCCGGCAGCAGTTGCAAGGCTTGCTTCAAGTGTTGCTAACAAGGGAATTCTTGTACCGAATCGCTACGTATTAAAGATAAGTGACTCTACTGTAGCAGTTAAACCAGGAATTAAAATCGCTGATGATCCTCAGTATGCAACTCTAATGACAGATTACATGTTGAAGCAAAGCGCTAACAAATCGTATACTTTGGGGGTAAGAGTGGCGGGTAAAACAGGAACACCGGAACGGATTTGGAAACAGGAGAGAATTAATGACGGCTGGTATGTTTTCTTTGCAGCGAATAAAATTGAAAAAGGCAATATTGTGGTTTGTATTAGGATCGAATCGACTAGAGGATCGAGTAAAGCGGTTTTATTGGCGGGCCAGCATGTGGTGCCTATTCTCAAATCAATGGGTTACCTAATGGATGTAAAAAAGGAAATAAAGTAATTATTATGTTTAATCTATTTAACAACAGCGCACAAGAGAAGCCACAGGATGTAAAAGCAGTCAGGGAGGCCTTTCTGGTATTCATTAAACAAGAACTGCAGAAATTGGAAGGTGGTGAAGGAACACATATAAAAGGACTTCAACTTTGTATATGTTGTAAACCCTCTGAAGAATTCATGTACGAATCTGCCGTATTTTCTGCTGAAGAAAATAGATTCAAAAATGAAATACAGCGCATTGCAGATGACTTCGCAATTGATCTGCCCGAAAACTGGACAATGGAGACCATTTTCGTAGAACAATTGCCAGAGCGGGGGAAAAGAATGGAGCAACTTAATGCAGCTTTATGTGTTAAGCTACCTGAACACGTTTCGACAGTAAAATCAAGTACAGGGTATATAAAAATTTTGACAGGAGAAGCTGAGCAATCATTATATACGCTCAAATCTGATAACGGTCGGATAAATATTGGTCGTGGAAGAAAGGCTCAAGGCACTGATGGTTTTTTCAGAAACAATGAGATCGCCTTTCCTGATGAAAGTAGTAATGAATGTAATAAATATATAAGCAGGCAACATGCGCATATAGAATGGAACAATGAATCTGCATCATTTATGCTTTTCGCTGATGAGGGCGGTGTTCCACCGAGAAATAAGGTCAAGATCCGGTCTAAAACGGATCACAATCCAGTTAAATTAACTTTCACGGAGTTGGGATTTGCATTGACTGAAGGTGACCAAATCATTC
>JACMPF010000014.1 GCA_014377665.1 Pedobacter sp.
CTGCCGCCAGGCAACTCAATTCTATATCGAATCGACCTGTCTTTTGAAGTAATAAAAGACAATGGTATCAGCCATTCCATTGTGTAAGAAGATGCAATATCGAATCTTGATCTTATTTTGATGCCTTTGGCATCGTAAACAGAAAATAGGGTATCTGCGTTTTTACTTTGTTCTTTGAACGCAATGAGCTTAGCTTTTTTAGCTAAAGTTCCATTTCTAACCGTCATCAAAGAATCTGCCTCTTTCTGATTGAAGTTTATATCCGTGGCGGCTAATGAAGCCCCCCAGTTAATAGCCCAGCTTGGATGATATTTGTCGTACTCAGGATACCGGATTCTGACTTTGTTTTCTAAGGCAGTTAAGCTTCCATCCTCTAAAGTCAAACTAACTCCGCCCAAAAGTATTTTCTTAATTGCTTCATAGCTTATAGCCCGAATGATGAGATAAATATTTGTGTTATCATTAGAGAATGAATAGTAAATATTTGTTCGATTATTATATGCTTGAAACCCTTTTATCCAATCGTTTATGTTCCCGTCAATAATCATTTTTGGGCCAGCCTTGATTGCGCTCGCCTGAACTTTTGGTAGTCTTGTCTGCCCAGAAGTAGTTGCTGCAGCTATTAAGAATAGTGCTATCCCAAATGATAATTGAATAAATTTCATGTCTGTTAATTTATACGTCAATTTCATTTCTCAACTTTTAAAGAGAAATTGCTACCGCCAAACTTGCCCATTAAATCCGCACCTTGCACATTTATTGAATAGCTTCCTACCTCGTCTGTAGCGTAAAAGCTGACCTTTGCTTTACCATCTTTATTAGTGATAATATTTGGTTCCCAGTGAACTGTCGCCCGTTGGTTTTTCACCTCTTCAAATTCTGGCAAGTACTTTGGCTGATAGTATTTTTGAGGTGAAACTATAGATAGGGTATTGTGGAAACCAGAAGATGGTAAGTTGTTACCGTAAGTAATTCTCACGACCGTGGGCTTCGGGTCATTTTCATTTGGCATTGTCATTCCGGCTTCCGCATAGGCCTTTAATAGTAAAGCCCGTTCACCCGGATTAAAAGATCGGGTCGGTTTATGCGGAATAAACTTCTCAATATACTGATCTGAGTACATGATTTCAATCATTGGTAAACTGGAAATATGCCAATTCATCCAAAATTCCTTTATTTCGTTTTTGGTTTCCCTGCTGTATTTTGTAAGCATATTTGGCTCCCTGTTATCAGAGCCAGTAAACAGAATTGCTCTTCCCTGCCACTTAAGCATATATCGCCTTCCTGTGCCCGTCATAAAGGTACTTTCGATCGTTAGCCCAGTTAACTTCTGTCTCAGTAGTTCATACAAATTCTGGGCACCGGAGAATTTCATATCGTTCGAGTCCAATACTATGTCTGCAAACCCTATGCCTTTCCATTGTTTTTTAGCCGTGATCGTTACCTCGTTCAATAAATTCTTAGACGCTATGATTTGTTTTCCTGAAGTAGACAATGCATCTTTTGGATACAGCATCTTTTTTTGAGGGCCTTCTAGAAACCAGGGTTTTAGTTGATAATGCTTAACAATAGGAAATTCCATATGCTGTTCATAATTCCATCTTGTTTTGCTAACTGTTATACTATCAAACATTGGCGGCGCAAAAGGCTGAAATGCAGCCTTCCATTCGTAACCAACCCAACCTTGTGTCAATAGCAAATTGTCTAAAGCTTTCCATGCGATCGGCGTTGTTCTATTCAAATAAAAGCCTGGGTCTTCAATCATGCCTTTCAAGTTTGAATTGAGTAATAAGCTTAGATCTATTCCATGATTACCTATTTTATCAGGTAGCACTTGACCGTCATCTGTTACAGAAAGAGAAAATGATCCAACTACAGGCTTTCCCAACTTATCCTTTACCTCCAATTCAACAGAAATACTATCTCTTAATTTGTAAAATGGCTTAGCAGCTGTTATGGCAATTAGTAGATTGTCATGGTGGTCGATAAAAACAGATCGTTCGTTTATTGCTACCTTCTCTTTCAGCAATAAAATTCTCGCAATTCCTCCAGGAAATAATCTTTTTGAAATCTTGATAACCTTCGGGCTGTTCAATATAATAGGCCGGGCATAACAAACCAAGCCTCTCGCTGAACCTACTAAATAAAACAGATGCTTTTTAAAAATAAGATGCGCAGTCGCATTAATAGAAACACTTATTGAATCGCTTTGCTCCTCGTTTTCTACTAAAATAGTTGTACCCGATGGTCTTACCAGCGGAAGCTTGTAAGTTATCTCAGATCCTATAGGATCAGTGAGTTTTGCTAGGTACTTCTCGCCAAGAACTGGTTTAAACCTGAAACTACCCATGCCTTTATGTAGGCTTTCAAACACAGCAACTTCCTTACCTTTGCTGTCAACAACAACCCCACTTACATTGACGCCTGCGCCGCTCTCCGAAACGGCTTTAAAACCCACAACTCCTGTCACACCAGCTACAAGCTGGGCACTTTCCGGTAAAAACTGTAAATCTATCTTACCGACCCGATTAAGAAACAAAGGAATCTGTAATCTTTGCTTAGTTCCATCTTTCCGTAGGTCAAGAATCTCCACTCTAAGATTGCTGATACGTCTTGAATCGGGTAAAGGTGTTTGTAAATTAAACTTACCATCTAAGGAAGTCTGAAGATTCTTATCCAGCAACACTCGGTTACTATCAATCACCATAACATTCAGATTCCTTAATCCTACAGGCATGCGGTCCAAATCCTTTAAAGATACCTCGCCTGTCAATTGCTCCTTGCCATTTATAGTCTTCAAATCAATTGTTGAACTCGCGAGCCAGGAATCTTTAGCGATTTTACCAATGTAGAAGCGTTTGCTAAAGGCAGAGGTGCTTCCAAAATTCTGCATCCAGTTTGTGTAGGCCTTAATTGTATAGCCACCTTCATGAAAAGCGTTTCTGTTCAATGGAATTTGTGCATTACCTATGCCGTTTTTAATAACTACTGAAACTCTTCTAATGATGTCTGTGCTATCATCATGCAATTCTATAAATAGCAATTTGCTTTTGTCAGAGGCTGAGAAATACGTCGCATCCAACACATAAGCCTTGAACCAAAGCGTGTCTCCGGCAAAGTAAAGGTCCTTATCGGTGTGCAAATAAACCTTTTCCATAGGCTTTGCCTTTTGGAAGTTTGCAGCAGCCTGCAGAAGTTTTGTTACTCCAATAGTTGGGATCTTTTGAGCATACAGAGAGCCGGAGGAAATAATAAATAGTATCAAGCATCTTAAAAGAAACTTTAGAATACCAGTGTTGAGAGCGGTAATCGTAATCATAAAAATTTGGTTAGATAATTAACTAATATAGATAAATGCTTGACGCTAAACAAGTAAATGCCTAATTTGAGCTTTATGAAAACTTACGCTCTCTTATTTCTATTCCTTTTTAGTTGTTTCAATGCGATCGCCCAGGGCAACTTTAACTTAAGCGGCACTATCTTAAATGAAAACTCTGAACCTATAGAGGCTGCGACAGTGTTCATTGATGGCTCGAAGAAGATATCTAAAACTGATGCTAACGGTAAATATATTCTAAGCGGACTATCCAGTGGTGGTTACCATCTTGTGGTAAATATGGTTGGTTATGGATCTATTAAACAAGATGTCCTGATTCTTGATAAGTCAATTACGTTAAATATTAAACTCATCAGTCGAGAACAGACACTTAAAGAAGTAGTTATAGTTGGCGATAGTCAGCGGTACAAATATCTAAACACATTCAAAAGGTATTTTCTCGGTGAATCGGAAAACGCGGCAGGGTGTACCATCCTGAATTCGGATATAATTAATTTTAACCTAAAGGGCCAGATCCTTACCGCTAGCACAGATGATTTCTTACTCATTGAAAATGCTGTTTTGGGATATCGGGTCAAATATCTCTTAAGGAACTTTCAATACAACTCGTACCTCGAAACTACCCAATATCAGGGACAGTGCATTTTCGAAGAGATGAACGGTTCTTTGTCTCAGCACCAAATGTGGCGCCAAAATAGGAGTGAAGCTTACTATGGTTCATTGATGCATTACCTAAGATCACTTTATAAGGGTACAACAGAAAAAGAGGGCTTTTTGACTTATAAAGTGCTCAACATACGTCTGCCGATTGATATAGAGACTGACCCTGTTAAATGCGCCAAACTTTTAAAGCAAGTGGACAGCAACCTTATTGCAATCAAATATAAACGTCGGATATACACTATTTACAATAAGGC
>JACMPF010000015.1 GCA_014377665.1 Pedobacter sp.
AAAGAACTGAATGAATCATTGGAAAAGCGAGCCTCGCAATTAGCTACCTCCAATGCAGAACTGGAAAGTTTTGCCTATGTAGCCTCGCACGATTTGCAGGAACCACTGCGCATGGTGAGCAGTTTTTTACAACTTATAGAAAAAAGGTATAAAGACAAATTAGATCAGAAGGCTCACGAATACATACGGTTTGCAGTAGATGGGGCTGAACGAATGAAGGGGTTGATCTTAGACTTGCTGGAGTATTCAAGGGTTAACAGTCGCAAAGAACAAAAGGAGATTGTTGATTTGAACGAAGTTGCCACCACTCTTGAACTTACTTACAAACAAGTTGTGCAAACTGCAGAAGGCATGTTGGAAATTGATGAATTACCCAGGGTGCTTGGAAACAAAGTACAGTTAATGCAATTATTTCAAAACCTGGTAAGTAATGCCTTAAAATATAAAAGCAACAGGCCACCGGTCATTAAAATTTCAGTAGAGGAGAAAGCCGGTTATTACCAATTTGCAGTCAGTGATAATGGAATTGGAATTGAGGAACGTTTTTTCAGCAAAATTTTTATCATCTTTCAAAGGCTTCATAATAAAAACGATTTTTCTGGTACGGGTATTGGTTTAGCTATCTGCAAAAAAATTGTGGAAATTCATGCCGGTAGCATTTGGGTGGAGTCTACTCCTGGGTTGGGAAGCACATTTTATTTTACTCTGCCATCAAACACAAATAATGAAGAGCAGATAAATTAATCAATGCCTCAACAAAAACGATTACTTTAAGGCACATAATCTATTTTAACAACCATAAGTCAACAGCAACATCCAGGTAAACTAAAACATATTTGCGCATGAAAGATATTGACATATTATTGGTCGAAGACAATGAAGGTGACATAGTTCTTACTATGGAAGCATTGGAGGATGCACGTATTCTCAATAAGGTATCAGTAAAAAGAGACGGTGCTGAAGCGCTGGATTTCTTATTTAACCTGGCTGAACATAACCCAAATGAATTACCGGATCTTATTCTGTTAGATATAAATTTGCCCAAAATTGATGGAAAAGAAGTTCTTAGCCAGATTAAAACGCACCCGGTTTTAAAAAAAATACCGGTAGTGATGCTTACAACATCCTCGTCTGAAGGAGACATATTGGAATCTTATAACAAACATGCAAATTGTTACATCATTAAACCGGTAGATTTAAATAAGTTTTTCAACATTGTAAAAGCCATTGAAAACTTTTGGGTAACAATTGTAAAACTTCCTGAAAAAGATTAATATGATCAATTCTTCGTTTAATATATTGGTTGTAGAAGATAATGCCGGGGATTATATTTTGGTGAAGGAATATCTTGAAGAAACACTCACACAATCAACAATTTTTCATGCTGAGACTTTAGCGAATGCCGCAGTTATAATAGATAAAACAAAAATTGATGTTGTACTGCTCGACCTGACCTTACCAGACGGCAGGGGCAAGGATTCTTTCATGGAAATCTATTCTAAAGCCCCCCAAATACCCATAATTGTATTAACCGGATTTGGCGATACCGATATGGCGCTTGAAACGCTAAAGTTGGGAGCGCAGGATTACATTGTAAAAGATGATAGTAGCCCTACCGTACTTGCTAAAAGCATACAATACGGTATTGAACGTAGTAAAATATTTGACCAGCTAAAACGTTCAGAAGAGCAATACAAGTACCTCTTTCAGAGAAATCCCCTACCCATGTTCGCTTTAAAGAAAGGTACATTTCAGTTCCTAATGGCCAACCAGGCCGCCGTAAAGCATTATGGATATACAGAGGACGAATTTTTGCAGATGACTTTTAAAAATCTGGGCCTAAAAAATGAAACCACCCAAAACGAGGAGCTGACCTTTAGTACAAACGAAAGTGGCAACGCTGATATAAAACATGTAAAGAAAGACAAAACCATTATAGATGTTGAGTTGGGTATTCACGATATTTTATTGCAGGGCGAAGATGAAAGACTGATCGTAATTCATGATGTAACAGAAAGGAATAGAGCAAAGGAGCAATTAAGAGAAAGCGAGCTAATGTTCAGGACCATTTCCGAAAATTTCCCAAATGGTTCGGTAGCTATATTAGATAAGGAACTTAAAATATTATATACTGCCGGTAAAGAATTTCATGTACCGGGTACGGACTCCGCTGTACTGGAGAATACCATTTATACATCACACTTTAATGACGCTACCAGCAAAAAAGTAAAACTGGAATTAGATAAGGTATTCAATGGTAATTCAACTGTATTTGAGGCAGGTTACCAAACACTCAGCTATATTATAAGTGCGGTGCCTTTGTTCGAAAAAGACTATTCTATCAACAAAATATTATTGGCCACGCAAAATATTTCGGAGCAAAAAAAGAATGAAACGGAGAAGGAGTTGTTGATAGAAGAATTGATGCATAACAATAACGACCTTAAGCAATTCTCGTATATCACCTCGCATAATTTAAGGGCTCCGTTATCCAATCTATTGGGTATTCTTCAATTGCTGGATATGTCTTCTATTACAGACCCTATGTCATCTCTGCTGCTTAAAAACTTTAAGGATTGTACACTACAACTCAACGAAACGGTGAACGACCTGATTAATGTGCTGATCATAAAAAACAATGTGAACACAAAACGGGAAACGCTCAGTATACCACAGACTTTAGACCGCGT
>JACMPF010000113.1 GCA_014377665.1 Pedobacter sp.
ATTGCGTTGATATGCATCTTCTTCTTGAAACCACATGAACCGACTTTTATCCCGAAACAAAGCATCGTTACCAGTTTAACCGAAGGCGTTAAGTTCGTGTTTAAAAGTAAAATGATGCTAGGTGCAATGAGCTTAGACCTCTTCTCCGTGTTCTTCGGTGGCGCTGTTGCACTCCTACCTGTGTTTGCAAATGACATATTAAAGGTAGGCTCAGAAGGCTTAGGATTCATGCGTGCGGCTGCATCAAGCGGCGCAGTAATTACGATGTTGGCCATGACCCGCTTCTCACCAATGAATAAACCCTGGAGGAACCTGATCATTGCTGTGATTGGTTTTGGAACAAGCATCATCTGCTACGGACTATCCAAAAGCTTTTACCTCACATTGTTTTTCTTGTTTATGGAAGGTGCATTCGATAGCATTAGCGTAATCATACGCTCTACCATCATGCAGTTACTAACTCCTGATGAAATGCGTGGGCGTGTCTCTGCCGTTAACAGTATGTTTATTGGTTCTTCCAATGAGATCGGTGCATTCGAGTCTGGGTTAACAGCTAAACTGATGAGAACAGTGCCGGCAGTTGTATTTGGTGGAAGCATGACAATCCTCATTGCCGGAATCACTTACTTCAAGACCAAAGAGCTTACAAAACTGAGCCTACAGGAAATTAATGAGCAGACAGCCTAACTAAACGCTCTCACGCTCACCAATCTGTTGCCTCCACATAGCATAGTATAAGCCGTTTCCAATCACTAACTCGTCGTGTGTACCTTGTTCTATCACATTACCTTTCTCCAGCACATAGATCCTGTCTGCATGCTTTATGGTCGACAACCTATGCGCGATCAAAATGGTGATATGATCCGTCAAGTCTGATACATCTCTGATCGTTGCAGTAATTTCTTCCTCGGTCAATGAATCCAAGGAGGAGGTCGCCTCATCAAATACCAGGATATCAGGATTACGAAGCAAAGCTCTTGCAATAGATAAACGTTGCTTTTCACCACCAGAAACCTTTACACCACCTTCTCCAATAACGGTGTCCAAACCCTTTTCTGCTCTAGCAAGCAGGTTCTGACATGCGGCCTGATTGAGTACTTTCAAACACTCTTCATCACTGGCACCTGGTCTAACAAACTGAAGATTCTCCCGGATGGTACCTGAAAACAACTGTGTATCTTGTGTCACGAAACCTATTTTCTCTCTCAAAAGATCCAGATCAATGTTTTTACTGCTTACACCGTTGTACTTAATGTCACCGGATTTAGCATTATACAGGCCCACCAGTAGTTTAACAAGGGTGGTTTTCCCAGAGCCTGAAGGGCCTACAAACGCTACGGTTTCTCCTACATTGGTATGGAAACTAATACCATTAAGCGCATTAGTTGAGGCTGATTGGTGCTTAAATCCTACGTGATCAAACTCCAGCTTAGTGATTTTATCTACATGAACAGGATGATCGGGTTTCTTGTCCTTAGGCATAGACATGATTCTTGAAAAGTTGCTTAACGAAATCTCTGTTTCCCTATATACATTAATAATGTTTCCAAGCTCCTGCAAAGGACCAAAAATAAAGAAGGAGTAAATGAAAAGGGAGAAGAATTCCCCAACGCTTATACGACCAGCGAAGATCAAGTACATCATCAGAAATAGCAGACCATTCCTTAATAGGTTCACAAAAGTTCCTTGGATAAAGCTTAAGCTCCTAATGTACTTCACCTTTTTCAACTCCAGGCCCAGAATTTTAGTTGTAGTCGTATTTAGACGTCCAATTTCTTGTTGCGCCAAACCCAAGCTCTTTACCAATTCAATATTTCTAAGAGATTCTGTAGTAGAACCAGCAAGCGCTGTCGTTTCATCAACAATACTTCTTTGTACGACCTTAATCCTTTTACTTAACAGAGAACTTAAGATTCCCAATAATGGGATGAACGAGAAATAGACCACAGCAATCACCCAGTAAACTGTAATTGCATACACTGTAACGAATATTATCCCGATTAAACTCGTAAATAACACGTTTATTACTGCCTGAACCAACTTCTCTACATCCGTCCTTACCTTTTGCAGAATACCTAAGGTCTCGCCACTTCTTTGATCCTCGAAAACCTGATACGGCAATTCCAATGAGTGGGCGAGCCCATCTGAGTAAATCTTTGCACCCAGTCGCTGTGTAATAACGTTTACATAATAATCCTGAAAGGCTTTAGCAATTCTTGAAACCATGGCAGCGCCCATAGCCAATAAAATCAATACCCCTGCGCCCTTAATAAACTCTTGAGTAGTAAAACTCTTATAGTTGGTCACGTACTTGTCTATGATCAAACGGAATACGTACGGGTCCAGGAAAGAAAAAATCTGATTGATTGCGGCAAGAAAAAGCGCCAGAAGGATTAGGCTCTTATAGTTTTTTAAATAGCTAAAAAGTATTTTCATTAACTTGTTATTCGGTTATAGAAGATCAGGTGGGTGATTTCTGTTTATACGGTCATCACGTCTTTCTCTTTTGCTTCAGAATGTTTATCAACCTTAATAATGTAAGCATCAGTAATCTTTTGAACTTCTCCCTCACCAGTTTTTATTTCATCATCAGAAACGCTCTCACCTTTCAATTTTTTGATCTTTTCGTTCGCATCCTTACGAATGTTACGTACGGTGATGCGACCTCTTTCTGCTTCTTCTTTCACTTTTTTCACAAGATCTTTTCTTCTTTCTTCAGTAAGCGGCGGAACAACCAATCTGATTACTATACCATCATTTTGAGGATTGATGCCGATGTTCGCTTCCATTATCGCGCGCTCAATAGGCACTAGTAACGACTTTTCCCAGGGTTGAACAAGCAATGTACGGGCATCGGGAGTATTAATGCTAGCTACCTGGCTTAGGGCAGTAGCGCTTCCATAATAATCAACCATAATACCATCGAGCATCCCTGCTGATGCCTTACCGGCCCGGATTTTTGTCAATTCCGATTCACAATGATTAATAGCTCTATCCATAGCGGCTTGAGCATCTTCTAACTGTTTCTTTATGAGGTCATTCATACTATATGCTGTAATATTTTATCTAACTAAGGTACCGATTTCTTCGCCATTAGCGATTTTCATGAAGTTTCCGCTCTTGTTCATATCAAACACAATGATTGGAAGCTTGTTCTCTTCACAAAGCGTAAAGGCAGTCATATCCATTACATTCAAGCTCTTATCGTACACTTCCTTGAAGGAAATCTCTTTATATTTTGTAGCCAATGGATTCTTCTCAGGATCTGCAGTATAAATCCCATCTACACGAGTTCCTTTTAAGACAACATCTGCTTTAATTTCAATTGCACGCAAAGCAGCTGCCGAATCGGTAGTAAAATACGGATTCCCAGTTCCAGCACCAAAGATCACAACTCTTCCTTTTTCTAAGTGACGAACGGCTCTTCTACGAATAAAGGGTTCACAAATTTGCTCCATCTTAATCGCGGTAAGCAATCTTGTTTTCAACCCAACTTTTTCAAGGGCATCCTGTAAAGCCATACTGTTGATTACGGTAGCAAGCATTCCCATATAGTCAGCTTGCGCACGATCCATACCTGATTTCTCAGCACTAAGACCTCTGAAGATGTTCCCCCCACCAATAACAATTGCAATTTGGAGGCCTTTATCATGAACAGCTTTGATGTCTTCTGCGTACTTGCGTACCATCTCATTATCAATTCCGTATTGCTTATCGCCCATCAGCGATTCGCCACTTAACTTTAACAGGATCCGTTTATACTTCATGGCCTCAAAAATAGCTATTTGTTTTAATTTATAGTGCTCAAATGTTCAGCGCCATTCACAAAAACCTTCTGCAAGCTTAAATTTTGATCTAAAAACAAAAGGTTAGCTATCCTCCCAACACTTAAACTACCATATTTTTCCTCTATCCCCATTAGTCGGGCAGGATTTATTGTTGCCATAGCCAAGGCCTCCGGCAACGAAATACCACAGTGCGAAACACAGTTTTGAACCGCTTTTAGCATAGTAATGTTTGAACCCGATAGTGTGCCGTCTGGTGTAATAAATTTATCTCCATTCAACTGATGCTGATAAGGTCCGACATTACAAGTCGTAACTGCATCAGTAATTAGAAACAACCGGTCTCCCATTAGCCGGTGGCTAAGCTTAACCATTTCGAAATCAACGTGCCGACCGTCCGCAATGATACTGGCCATTGCAGTATCATGATTTAATACCGCGACAGGCAAATTTGGCGCACGGTGGTGTATCGAAGGCATGGCATTGAACAAGTGGGTAGTTGTACTGAAACCGCGACTATAAGCCAAAGAAGCCTGCTCAAATGTAGCGTCGCTGTGGCCAAGGGATAGCACCACATCCTGTTGCTGCAAATAGTCTAGCACATCATCATCCTGAAGTTCAGCAGCAATTGTCATCATCTTGACTACCCCCTCTGCACTTTCTATTAACAGTTTCACTTCTTCAAGCGTCGCCTTCTTTATATAAGCCTCGATATGAGCACCCCTGCGCTTAGGATTTAGATACGGCCCTTCCAGATGAAGACCAAGGAAGCCTTTGGCATGCCTTCTATATGCTCTAGCCGCTGCAATAGATGCTGCTACTATTTCGGGGGCATTAGTAGCCACACAAGCAAGAAATCCTGTAGTTCCTTTACTGGAAAGATCATCATCCATCTGAGCCAGTGTTTCAGCAGTAGGGTAGGCCGAAAATAGGTTGCCTCCACTACCATAAATCTGAAGATCTAAAAACCCCGGTGTAACAAAGCACCCTTTCGCATCTATAACCTCCGCGTCTTCTGGTGGGGAAACATTTCCCACATCAACGATAACATCCTCCTGAATCAGGATGGTCTGATTATTTAGCAGCACCTTATCAATAAAAAACTTACAATTTATAATCGCAATCATAAAAGTAAATATAATAAAAAAGGTCCCTTACCAATGGCAAGGAACCTCTTATATCTAAACTAAAATCCTAAAATTAAGATCCCAATTGTACGCGTTTGAATGAAGTAACGGTCAAACCTTTAGCAGTATCATCTAAGAACTTACGAACATCTTTCGAAGAATCTTTAACGAATTCCTGATTCAACAAAGTACTGTCTTTGTAGAATTTGTTTAATTTACCAGCTGCTATTTTTTCAACCATTGCTTCTGGTTTACCTTCAGCACGGATCACTTCTTTAGCGATTTCAGTTTCACGTTCGATAGTAGTAGCATCAACGCCATCTTTATCTAACGCAACCGGATTCATTGCAGCAATTTGCATTGCAACATCTTTACCTGCTTCCTCAACACCTGCAACATCCTGGTTCAAAGCCACCAACACACCCAAACGGTAGTTACCGTGAATGTAAGGAACAACTTTTTCGCCTGATACAGTTTCAAATTTAGAGATACCAATTTTCTCACCGATTTTACCTGTGTATTCAATGATTACATCAGAAACTTTGTGACCATCAACTTCTAAAGACAAAAGCTCTTCTAAAGTCGCCGGGTTTTTCTCGATAGCTAAATCAGTAAATTTGTAAGCTAAAGCAACAAAATCAGCATTTTTAGCAACAAAATCAGTCTCACAGTTTAATTCAACAACAACGCCACGCTTGCCGTCAGCAGTTGCTTTAGCAATAACAACACCTTCGTTAGAATCACGATCCTGACGAGAAGCCGCTACTTTAGCACCTTTCTTACGTAAATAATCAACGGCTGCTTCAAAGTCTCCGTTTGCTTCCACTAATGCTTTTTTGCAGTCCATCATACCGGCACCGGTTTGTTGGCGTAATTTATTTACATCTGCAGCAGTAATTTGTACTGACATCTTAGTTTTCTTTTTAAGTTATAATTTAAAAATTATGGGTTGTATAGTATTGTTGTAAGTAAACCCTTCAACGAACCATACAACCCAAATTATACTATTTTAAGCTTCTTCGCTAGTACCTTCTTCTGTGGTATCAGCCTCAACTTTTTTTCTTCTTGAACCAGGAGCAGCAGCTTCCGGAGCATCAGCAGCAGCTTTAGCAGCTACAGCTTCCTTTTCAGTTTCTTCGTCTTTCTCACGTTTACGCTCGTCCAGACCTTCTTCAATCGCCTTGATAATGATATCAGTAATTAAAGAGATAGATTTGGTAGCATCATCATTTGCAGGAATTGGAAAATCGATGTTTGAAGGATCAGAGTTGGTATCTACCATTGCGAAAGTTGGAATGTTTAATTTCAACGCCTCACTAACAGCGATGTGTTCCTTTTTAACGTCAATTAAAAAGATAGCAGCTGGTAAACGGTTAAGATCTGAGATACCACCTAATAAGCTTTCTAATTTGATACGCTCACGTTGGATCATTAAACGCTCCTTTTTAGAAAGGATGGAATAAGTACCGTCTTTGGTCATCTTATCGATGGTAACCATTTTCTTGATTGACTTACGTACAGTAGCAAAATTAGTTAACATACCACCTAACCAACGCTCAGTTACGAAAGGCATGTTTACTTTTTTAGCTTGCTCAGCAACGATTTCTTTAGCTTGCTTCTTAGTCGCTACAAATAGGATCTTACGCCCAGATTTCACGATCTGTTTGATCGCTGAAGCAGCTTCTTCAGTTTTAGTTAAAGTTTTATTTAAATCTATAATGTGGATACCATTGCGCTCCATGAATATGTAAGGCGCCATTTTTGGGTTCCATTTACGGGTAAGGTGACCAAAGTGTACACCTGCATCCAATAAGTCTTGATATGTAGTACTTGCCATTGTTTTGTCTCCTTAAGATTAACGTTTACTGAATTGGAATTTCTTACGTGCTTTCTTGCGTCCTGGTTTCTTACGCTCAACCATACGCATATCACGGGTCATTAACCCTTTAGCGCGTAATGCTGGTTTTTTCTCAGCATCTAATTCAACAATAGCTTTAGCAATAGCTAAACGAACAGCTTCTGCCTGACCTTTAACACCACCACCTGCAACATTTACTTTAACATCATACTGACCAACTAGTTCTGAAACTGTGAACGATTGATTAACAATGTATTGTAATGGCAATGTTGGGAAATATTCTTTGTGATCTTTACCGTTAACGGTAATAATGCCGCTGCCTTCTTTTAAATAGATACGAGCAACAGCAGTCTTTCTTCTTCCTGAAGTATTAGTAACTGACATTTCTTCTTTAATTAAAGTGTAATGGTTTTTGGTGATTGTGCTGCATGAGGATGTTCTGTACCTGCATAAACATAAAGATTGGTGTACAATTTAGCACCAAGTTTAGTTTTAGGTAACATACCACGTACCGCTTTCTCGATAACACGTTTTGGATGTTTAGCCATTAACTCTTTAGGAGAAATGAAACGCTGACCACCTGGGTAACCCGTGTAAGAAGTATAGATCTTCTCTGCGAATTTGTTTCCGGTCAACTTAATCTTGTCTGCATTGATAACGATCACATTATCGCCGCAGTCTACGTGTGGGGTGTACTCAGGCTTGTTTTTACCACGGATGATCATTGCGATCTTCGATGACAAGCGCCCCAAAATCTCGCCTTGTGCGTCAACAACAACCCACTGTTTGTTAACAGTTTTTGCATTGGCAGAGACAGTTTTGTAACTTAACGTATTCACTTGCTTGTATTTTATTTGTTAAACAATTATTTATTCCCCATATTTTTAGGGACTGCAAAGATAGCGTAATATCTGTTATTGTCAAATAGTTGGCGAAAAAATCTTGAGATCTCTATTTGTTATCGCAACGCTTTGATGACAGTCTATTTTAGTCTCTGACCCAGTTAGGATAGTAACGTCCTTTTAGGTAAATATGACCTCAATAGAATATAACTCGTAGTTAACCAGGATTTCACAGGGGCATTTTCCCTGTTACGTCCCTGTTACCTCCCTGTTATGTCCCTGTTATCTTCCCATCATAACAAACCAGATCTATACTCCAACTAAACTCTGGGTTATTCTTAGAGTAATTAAAAAGCAATTTACAGTTTTTATAGGATTGATACTTCCATTTTTAAGATACAATTATCAGCTACTATTTGAGCATAACCAAACCGCCTAAAACAACTTCATCACCCAACCTCTTAATTAAACAAAAGGCAATTAAATTTAATATTGAATTATCAACAAATAAACTTATATTTATGTAGGGTTATTATAAATTAAAAAATTCAGCGTAATAGTTCATTTTTGGGTAAGAAAGAGACAAACTTCCCCAAATAAATCCTACACCTAAGTATCCAAGAGTTATATGCTTGTAAATCAAGTATATAACTCTTGGATAGGTAATTGCAAATACCAAACCACCACAAACAGTTTAAAACCACCAAATCATGATTAAAAAATTCCTCATCATTGCGTTCATCGCATCGGTTTCCCTTGCCTCCTGTAAAAAAGAAGTCATCGAAGCCCCAATTGAACCCGTTAAAACGACCAGCGCAATATCAGCGCCTGCAGGATTTAAGTGGGAAAACTCCAGAAACTTAAACCTCAGCATCAGCATTACGGAGAATAAATTCCCTGGCAAGCTGTATGTGGTAGCTATATATACATCTGATGGCGTAGCTGGAGGAAAACTTTTAGCAAAGGGATCATTGACAACTATAGCAAGATTTAAGAGTAAACTTTACTTATCAAACCAGGTAACGGAGCTTTACATCGTCTGTATGGCACCAGACAAAACAATCACAACAAGAAATATAAAGGCAGGCACTGCAGACCTGGACATTAATATGGGTGCTTAGTTCAAATCAGTATTAAATCAACATCATGAAATTTTCAAGTTTCGCAGCAATCGCTGCACTATTACTTATATCTTCCATTAACGCGGCTTTTGGACAATATGCACCCTCAATCGATGATGCACAAAACTTTGCTGTTTTAGCCGCATCTACCGTTACAAATAATGGCAGCACCGTGATCAATGGAAATGCTGGAGTTAGCCCTGGTAGCGCGATTACTGGCTTTCTACCTGCTGAAACCATTTCAGGCACGAAATTTTCCAGCGCATTGTCGCAGGCAGGAGCAACTCAGAAAGATACACAGTTGCTCTTTGCTAAATTAGCAACTTTCGTTGCACCAACAGAGAACAATTTAACAGGCAAGGACCTTGGTTCTCTAACCTTAAAACCAGGAACCTATAGTTTCCCTTCCTCTGTTGGGATTACAGGAACCCTTACCTTAGATGACGGCGGAGATCCAAACGCAGTGTTTGTGTTCAAAATAGGTTCTACACTTACTACAGCCCCCCACTCTAAAGTAATCATGAAAAGCGGTGGTAGAGGGCCAAACGTATTTTGGCATGTTGGCTCATCGGCTACAATTGGGACTTATAGTACGTTTGTGGGAAATATTATTGCTACCGCGAGCATTGCCATGACGACCGGCGCTACTACAACTGGCAAATTAACTGCCTTGACTGGTGTGGTAACTATAGATATCAATATAGCTCTTGATTTGTCAAAAGAATTGGCAGACAGAGATGGAGATGGTATTCCAGACTTAATGGACGATTTTCCGGACGATGCTGATAAAGCTTTTAAAAGTTTTTCTTCTTTAGGGGAAGGTTCAACAATAGGTTTTGAAGATCAATGGCCTGTTAGAGGCGACTTCGATATAAACGACCTTGTAATAACATCTAAATACACCGTTATCACAAATGCTAAAAACCAAGTAGTTCAAGTGATTGGAGATTATAAATTACAGGCTGCAGGCGGTTCAATTGACAATGGTTTTGGCGTCATGTTCCCGTTAGACCGATCAAAAGTAGTTAAGATTGAAGGCGCGGTCCTGGAAGAAAACCAAAGTAAAGCCGTAATTATACTTTTTGATAACATGCACAAAGAAATGGCAAATGGGAATACAGAACCCGGTAAACCACAGTCGGAGCCAAAAGTGTACACAGTTAAATTTGATATCGAAAAGGGTCCACTTTTAGAAGATTTCGGAATGGAATTCAACTCATTTATATTTTACAAAGTAGGAACTTCGAGACATGAAGTTCATATGACTGGCAATGCCCCTACTGACTTAATTGACAAAAGTCTTTTTGGAACTAGCGACGACAATAGTGATCCGGCTACTGGGCGTTATTATGTTACAAAAACTGGACTCCCATATGCTATTGCAGTACCGGCAGGCAAATTTCAATATCCTATTGAAGGGAAAGATGTAACACTCGCCTACCTACACTTTGCAGAATGGGCAGCCTCTGGTGGAAAATCTTTTGCAGATTGGTATGACAACGTTAGCACGGGTTATAGAAATCCAGAATTCATCTATAGCAAATAACTTCAATTTATTATTGATTTTCAACATCTGTAATTTTCTCTTGTACGTAACTTGTTTTATCAAAACTAAAATACTTACAAATTTATGAAAAAAATTATTTTATCTGTTGTTGCCATAGCAGCTTTGGCATTCACAACACCAACATTCGCACAGAAAAATCCAATGGTTGGCGGCGCAGCAATGTATGCTACTAAAGACATTGTCGATAATGCTGTGAATTCAAATGACCATACTACATTAGTAGCTGCAGTAAAGGCAGCAGGTCTTGTGGAGACTTTAAAATCCAAGGGTCCATTCACTGTCTTCGCACCCACAAATGCTGCATTTAACAAACTTCCTGCAGGAACTGTTGAAACAATATTAAAACCAGAGAACAAAGCGACGCTTACCAAAATCCTTACTTATCATGTTGTTGCAGGCAAAATGACTTCTAAAGACATTGCTAAAGCAATTAAAGCTGGAAAAGGAAAAGCGGTATTAACAACTGTTGCTGGTGGAAAACTCACAGCTTCGATGCAAGGTAAAAAATTAATTTTAACAGATGAAAAGGGTGGCAAATCTACCGTTACTATTGCTGATGTTATGCAAAAAAATGGAGTAATACACGTCATCGACACGGTAGTAATGCCCAAATAACATTAATCTACTTACAAATCATGTTTAGAAAGGTTTGTAGATAGCTAGCCGGCATACTGAAAAGTTGCCGGCTTTTTTTATTTAGGCAGTTAGGGTCTTTAAGCTAGCTTTAGAACCTGGTATAGACTGCAACCTGTAGTATATTA
This sequence comes from Pedobacter sp., assembly GCA_014377665.1. Lineage (GTDB taxonomy): Bacteria > Bacteroidota > Bacteroidia > Sphingobacteriales > Sphingobacteriaceae > Pedobacter. Next base: position 11,062 of record JACMPF010000113.1, read on the forward strand.
TTATTTATATGTCCCTTCAGGCTTTTTACTGCTTGGTTCATATATCCCGCTTCAATATCTATCTTCTTCTGAATCCTATAACCCAAGGCAAGATAAGCTCTGTTCTGATCGAAGACATTATTATTTACAACTCCTTTGTTTTGAACATTCAGAAATATTTCATTCTGCACTCCTGCAAAAAAACCTTTCTCAAATACTGTAGCATTCTTCTTTAATGGTATAACTAATCTAACAAAATAACGAAGTCTTTGAGAAAAGACGTCATCTTCAGAAATCTTCTCTATAAAACGTTGTTCCAATCTAAAACGATGACTTACACTTACGTTTTGGATCTTTTGAGTGTGAATAAATTGTTCCCACGAGCGATTTTCCGTGAGTGATTCCGCTCCTGGAGTATAGATTTGAGTGAATAAATACCCGAGCGTTAGATTGTTGGTGCTATTGAAAAAATAAGTCAGCCCAGGTCTGATTAATAGGTTTCTAACATTACTGAACTCATCCGAAGACCTTAGTTGTAGATCAAAATGCGCTCCCCACCTGGTGTTGAACTTCGTGCTGTTCATCAAAAAAAGCCAGCCTGTATTTTGATGAACAGTTTGTGCTTTCGATACACTGACTAGTGCGAATACTAGTAGGAGAGTTGAAATTATTTTACGCATATGTATAGGGTATTTTAATATCAACAAAAATAATAGATTAGTCGGATTCTGATCTACATAATACAAAAGAAGCGTTTACTGATTAATGGTTCTACCGATGCGAAGCACTAAGATAAAATGCGTAAGTATACTGATAATAAACAAACTAGTAAATGTAATATAGAACCAGGTATTTCCAAAGTAATGGTAGTTAATTGAAGAAATAACGATGTGACCTACCCATAAGGTCATGAACCCGGCAAAGAAAATATTCGTTGCCCCCATAACAAAATGAACGCTTTTGAAAGGCTCATCTTTCTCCAGGTGTTTCAACACCACAGCGTTGAAAATGATTACTACCAGTATCCCAATCATAGCGAAGGATGTGCTATTGAGCAGATAAAGAAGGAAATAAGCTATTGCAAACGCGATGTTTAAGTAGGATAGTTTCTTTACCATTTCAATAAATATAGTCAAAGACAGAACTATTCACCACCGTTTTTGTTTTACCTTCAAAAATAAAACAGATCATGAAAAAAGAAACGAAAATAATTGCAGGAGTATTAGCAGGAGCAGCACTAGGTGTTGCAGTAGCCTTAATTCTAGCATCAGATAAAGAAGGAGATTTAAAAGAGAAAGTTACAGACTGGTTCTGCGATCTTTTAGACTCTTCAAAAGATAAATTTGCTGATGTATCTGATAAAGTTAAAGATTCAATCTCAGGCTTAAGAGGATAAGTCGAACTGAATGAAAATCGCTTTTCACGGTGCAGCGCGCGCTGTTACTGGTAGTAAACACCTCATAACCCTTAACAATAACACTCAAATTTTACTGGATTGCGGAATGTTCCAGGGAATGGGCGAAGTAACTGACAAACTCAACAGTTATTTTGGCTTTGAACCCGAGAGCATTACGCATCTGATTCTTTCCCATGCACACATAGACCATTGTGGGTTGATCCCCCGGCTTGTTGCCAAAGGCTTCATTGGGAAAATATATTCAACACCCGCCACACGGGACCTTGTACGGATACTGCTGATGGATTCGGCTAAAATTCAAATGCAGGATGCTGAATATATGAATCGAAAGAGGAAGGATCAGGAAGAGGTTG
>JACMPF010000114.1 GCA_014377665.1 Pedobacter sp.
GGTTTTTACGTGACCTGGATCTTGATCTTTACTGCTTTTTCAGGTTTGGTTATGGGCTTCCAATGGTTCGCTAAGTCTGCTTACTGGATAAGTTCAGGAGGAAAGATGATGGTTCCTTTTTCTGAAACATTATCAGACAGTACGCTGGTTAATTCGAGAGCCGGACAAGCACCAGCAATTGATATCCTTTGGGCACAAACCTTGGATCGGATGAAGGGCTTTACAGGAGGAATTGAAGTTCACATTCCAGATAGCGAAAAGTCATCAATTGAAGTGGCAATTAACCCAGACACCGATACTTTTTGGAAAGCTGATTATCTTTATTATGACCAATATACCTTGAAAGAAATTGAAGTTAACCATGTGTTTGGCAAATTTGCGAATACCAATGTAGCTGACAAACTCATGCGGATGAATTACGATATTCATGTAGGTGCAGTGCTAGGTTTACCTGGAAAGATTATGGCCTTTCTGGCAAGTTTAATTGCTGCCAGCTTACCTGTTACAGGCTTTATCATCTGGTGGGGGCGTAAAAACAAGAATACGAAAAGATCGCTATCTTTGCCCGATGAAAAGTGATATCGCAGTAATTTTTGATATGGACGGTGTGATTTGCCATACTAATCCGTATCATTCCATGGCCTTCAGAGAATTTTTCTCAACAAGAGATCTTGCGCCAACGGATGAGGAATTCGCCGAGCACATGTTTGGTAAAAGCAATAAATATATACTTTCTCATTTCTTAAAAAGACCGATTGAAGGTGAAGAGTTTCTGGCGCTGGAAGACGAGAAAGAAGGCTTATTCAGGAAAATTTATGAGCCGTATGTCAATCCTGTTGCAGGGTTTATGCCCTTCGTAAATGCCTTAAGCTCGAATGGCGTAAAGCTTGGAGTAGCTACATCAGCTCCTATGGCTAATCTTGAACTCATTTTAAGTAAAGTTCAGATACGCGATTTGCTGGGTTCTATTTTAGCAAGTGAGGATGTTCAAAAGCATAAGCCTGACCCGGAGGTATATTTGAAGTCTGCTAAAAATTTGGGCTTGGTTGCTGGACAATGCTTGGTTTTTGAGGATTCCTTTTCCGGTGTATCTGCGGCTTTAAATGCAGGTATGATGGTGGTGGGTGTGCTGACTTCGCATACTAAAGAAGAATTGCCTCCATGTAACTTATACGTAAGCGATTATAAGGAACTTTCTTATGCTAAAATTGCTGCGCTTTTTTAGCTAAATAATATTAGCACAAGAAAGCAGGTCGGAAATATTATTTCAGCGTACAATATGCTGCATATTTTTCTTGCCGAGTAGCTAACAACTGGCAGCGAGAATTAAATTCGGGATGACGGTTCAACATTCCCTTTCTTGCAAATCGAAATCTAATTACTAACTTAACAAACGCAATTAATTAGTAATGAATAGAAGAATTAATATTTTAATGTTTTTTGTGGCTATTTCGGCTACAGTGTTTGCTCAGAAGCCAAATCGTTTAAGTAAGTCTGATCAGAAAAAAGGATGGGTGCTGTTATTTGATGGAGAATCTACAAGAGGTTGGACTACTACATCTGGGGGGGAAGTTCCTTCAGGTTGGCAGGTAGTCGGTGGTACCCTGATGACTGCTGCAAACAGTAAGGGAGGCGATATTATCTCGGTGGCTGAGTATTCTGATTTCGAATTAACACTTGATTATAAAGTGGCACTTACCAGTAATAGCGGTGTTAAGTACTTTTACACGAAGTACGTCAACGGTGGTGATCTTGGTTTGGAATACCAAATACTAGATGATATGCTCGCGGAAGACAATGGAAAGGCAAATCATCTTTCGGGATCATTATATGATATCATCGAACCTTCAAAAGGGCTGAAAAAACTAAATAGAGCAGGTGAGTGGAACACAATTAAGATCATTGCCAAAGGAAAAAAAGTGGAGCATTGGCTAAATGATTACAAAGTCCTGAGTTTTGCAAGGGATAGCAAGTCATTTAAAGATGCTGTGGCTGCAAGTAAATTTAGTAAGGTAGATCCCGCGTTCGGAAGTTTGAATAAGGGTCACATCCTATTGCAGGAGCATGGAGGCGAAGTATCTTTTAAAAATATAAAAATAAAGAAGTTATAAATGTAGCTCATGGAAAAAAGACGTGATTTCATAAAGAAGGCCGGTATTGCAACTGCGGCGTTAACAGTAGGTACTAAACTTTTTGGCGGAAGCGCTATGGGTTTTAGTGCCAAAAGCTACAACAGGATTGTTGGTGCCAATGAGACCATCAGAGTTGGTGTGATTGGTGTGAACAGTCGTGGTGATGGCATGGCAGGGGTAATTGCCAGTCAGAAAAACACAGACATCTCTTATATATGTGATGTGGATTCCCGTACGATTCCTAAGGCTATCAAAACGGTTATGAATGCCAAACAGGAAACTGCCCCTATAGCTGAAAAAGATTTTAGGAAGGTGTTGGCCGATAAAGATACAGATGCTATCTATATTGCAACCCCTGATCACTGGCATTCGCCGATGACCATCCTCGGCTGTGCAGCTGGTAAACATGTATATGTCGAAAAGCCTTTAAGCCACAATCCTCATGAGGGAGAGTTGGCAATTGCTGCTGCAAGAAAATATAAGAGAGTGGTACAAATGGGTGCTCAGCGCCGATCTGCTCCAGTATTGTCTCAAGGTATCAAGGAGTTGCATGAAGGTGTGATTGGTCGGGTATATTTGGCAAAGACCTGGTATACTAATGCCCGACAACCGACTTTTGTAAAAGCGGGACCTGTGCCTTCCTGGTTGGATTATGAATTATGGCAGGGACCTGCACCGAGAATGCCTTACAAGGAAGGATTGATTCATTACAACTGGCACTGGTTTTGGCATTGGGGCACAGGTGAAGCATTAAATAATGCCACACACGAAGTTGATGTCGCGAGATGGGGTTTAGGAGTGGACTTTCCTACACGGGTGAGTTCTATAGGTGGTAGATACAATTACAAGGATGATTGGGAAACGCCCGATACCCAGATCACTACGTTGGAATATCCAGGTGGAGTTGCCTTAACCTGGGAGGGTAGAAGCGCAAATGGTCGCAAGGTAGAAGGACTAGACAGGGGTATTATATTTTACGGTGAGAAAGGAAGCTTGGATACGGGCGGCGATAGCTATAAGATCTACGACCTTCAAGGTAAGTTGATAAAAGATGTGAAATCACTGATGAAAGAAGATGCCATTGATGGGAGAAATACCTCCAGTCCGAGTGTAGGTTTAGATACTTATCACGTAATGGACTTTCTTGATGCAATTAGAAATGACCGTAAGCCAAATTGTGATGTGGAGATAGGACACAAAAGTGTGGTAGCAATGCAGCTTGGCAACATATCGTTGCGTGTTGGTCGTGATCTTAAAATTGATCCTAAAAACGGTCATATTATTGATGATAAGGATGCTCAAAAATTGTGGAGCAGATCATATGAGAAGGGCTGGGAGCCTAAGGTTTAATCGTTATAAAGGTAAAGCTTAAGCTTTTTGAAGTTAATAGTTGCCTGATATTTTAATAAGATGTCACTGCCAAGGATGGCAACTATATGCGGGTGGCCAAGGCTTTCGTAGGTTTCATTGACTTGTTCCAGTTCCAATGCTATGGCATTATAATCTTTAATACGTAACCTGCCGAGCTTTATTTCAGGAATAGTGGCCTGTAGTGTGCTGGTGGTAGAAAACAGGGTAGTGGCTTGACTTTCTTCTGTTTCTATTACTTCGATATGTTGTTTAACGAAAGCTTTGTCGAACACAGATCTGGATGCTCCGGTGTCTACAACTGCCAGCAATTTTCCCCCAAAAACAACAATTTCCACCAATAGGTGGAAACCGTCATCTTGTAAGTTTATAGCTTTTAATGGAACTGTTATAGTTCGCATATGTTAGATTAAGCTCATTTCTGTAAGCACAGCATTCATGCTACGTACTGCATCTGCGCTTTTCGCGAAAGTAGCTTTCTCCTGATCATTTAATTGGAAGTCGAGAATTTGCTCTGCGCCATTTTTCCCAAGTATAATAGGAACAACCAATGAGATATCGTCTTGTCCGTATTCACCTTCCAGGTAAACGCCAGAGGAGATTAGTTTTTTCTCATCACGAACAATGCTTTCTACCATTGCTGCTGTGCCTGCTCCAGGTGCATACCATGCGGAGGTACCTATTAAGCCTGTTAATGTCGCACCACCTACCATTGTATCCGCAACAATTTTATCTTGCTGCTCTTTGCTTAATAATTGGGTAACCGGAATACTATTCCAGGTGGCATGGTTGATCAACGGGATCATTGTAGTGTCTCCATGACCGCCAATTACAACGGCATTAAGGTCTGCCGGCGAGCAGCCAAGTTCCTGACTTAAGTAATATTTAAACCTTGCTGAATCCAATGCTCCTCCCATCCCAATCACTCGGTTTTTAGGAAGGCCTGAAGATTTAAATGTCAGGTAATTCTTGGTATCCATTGGGTTGGATACGACGATGATAATGGTATTTGGAGAATATTTAAGGATGTTTTCAGTAACGCCTTTTACGATCCCTGCATTGATGCCAATCAGCTCTTCTCTGGTCATTCCCGGCTTGCGGGGAAGGCCTGAAGTAATCACTACAACTTCAGAGTCTGCGGTACTTGCATAGTCATTAGTTACACCTTTTACTTTAGTGTCAAAGCCTAAAAGTGCAGCCGTTTGCATCATGTCAATCGCTTTACCTTCTGCAAAGCCTTGTTTAATGTCTAATAAAATGAGTTCTTCAGCTAATTCTTTCCTTGCAATATTATCTGCACAAGTAGCGCCAACCGCTCCTGCACCAACAACCGTTATTTTCATATTGATTTATTTTATAGTTCTTCAAACTGTCGCAATTAGCTGCAAACAGATCACTTGTTTCCGAAGTTAGAAATTATGCGTAGGTATTAAAATGCTTTTAAAAACTTTATTTTACATTGTTGGTTTTATGATAAAGATTTTACATTTGCGGACACTCAGTTAGGGGGAATCATGGAAAATAGACCAGTGCATAAAGTAGATATTGTTTCATTCGCAGGGAAATGGTTTTCATTGTATTCTATTCCAACGATCATGAACCAAAACTGGAGTGAAACCACCGATACTTATGTGATACACCCGGATGGCTACTTTGCTGTTTTTACAACTTATAAGCTGAATGGTGGCGAAGAACGCAAGTATATTCGTTCCAAACTTTATGTAGTTAGGGGAACAGGCAATGCAGAGCTTAAGGCACAGTTTTTATGGCCATTCAAAACAGATTATTGGGTTATTGAACTGAGCGAAGATTATTCGTATGCGGTTGTTGGTCATCCCAAACACAAGAACCTATTCATCATGTCCCGTAAACCCTCGATGCCCGAAGGCTTGCTGTCAGAGATCGTCGACCGCTGTCAAAAAAAGGGTTATGACACCTCAAAATTAGTTTCGCAAGAACATAATATGATGCAGATTGGCGAAACGATTCTTGCCTAATTCTAAAGTAAAATATCAAATTCTATCGGCTTCAGTTGTTAAAAATCTGTATTTTTGAACTATTCTTTTCTGATCGCTTTTACAGAGATTTTAATAACTTCCTATGTACTTGATTTTTGATACTGAAACTACAGGTTTGCCACGTAATTGGAATGCGCCAATTACCGATACGGAGAATTGGCCACGCTGTATTCAGATCGCCTGGCAGCTACACGATGACTTCGGAAACCTGCTCGAGAATCAAGATTACCTGGTTACACCTGAAGGATTCAATATCCCGTATGATGCGGAACGTATTCATGGGATTTCTACCGAGCTGGCGACAGAACAGGGCATCTCGTTAAAAGAGGTTTTAGAAAAGTTTAACATTGTACTCTCAAAATCAAAGTTCATCGTTGGCCAGAATGTTGGTTTCGACGTAAATATAATGGGCTGTGAATTTCATAGGCTGGGGTTGGAGAATCTATTGCAGCATATGCCTGTTTTAGATACCTGTACTGAAGTAACTGCAGATTTACTACGCATGCCCGGGGGAAGAAACGGAAGATATAAACTTCCGAATCTTACTGAGCTTCACCAGTATCTTTTTGGGGAACCTTTTGCTGAGGCGCACAATGCAACCGCTGATGTGGAAGCTACTACTAGGTGTTTTCTTCAATTGTTAAAGATTGATGTATTCAAGGAAGATCAGTTAAATTGTACGCCAGATTATTTAAAGTTATTTAAGGAACGCAACCCAGGAGTTATAGGGCGTGTCGGATTGAAGCATGTAAACTTAAAATCTGCTTCTGAAGACATCAGGAAAAGGCTGCAAAGAAAAGATGGCTCTTCTACTAAACAGGACATAGCAGGGGGGATTGCAAGCTTAAAAGACGTTGCCTTCGCACACCTTCACAACCATACCCAGTTTTCAGTTTTACAATCCACCATCAATATACCCGACCTGATCCAAGCTGCATCTGCACAGCAGATGCCTGCGGTTGCAATGACCGATCATGCAAATATGATGGGTGCTTTTCATTTTGTGGCTCAAGTGCTGAATCACAATAAGGCAGCTGAGGATAAAAACAAACAATTAGTGCAAAGTGGGCAACAACCCACCGAGACTGTGATAAAGCCCATTGTTGGTTGCGAGTTTTTTGTTTGCGATGACCACCTGGATAAAAAGCGCAAAGACAATGGTTACCAAATGGTTTTATTGGCTAAAAATAAGCAGGGTTACCACAACCTGGCAAAAATGTCGTCTATAGCCTATACAAAAGGGTTCTATTATGTACCTAGGATTGACCGTAAGGTGATCGAAATGTATAAAGAAGATATCATTGTGTTGTCCGGTAACTTATATGGCGAGATTTCCAGTAAGCTGTTAAATATTGGAGAGCGGCAAGCAGAAGAAGCATTACTGTGGTGGAAGGAGCAATTCAAAGAAGACTTTTACATAGAGGTGATGCGTCACAACCAAGACGATGAGAACATTGTTAATGTTTCTTTAATATCATTGGCACGCAAGCACGATGTGAAGTTAGTAGCAACTAATAACACCTATTACATAAATAAAAAAGATGCGAATGCACATGATATTTTATTGTGTGTAAAGGATGGGGAAAAACAGGCGACTCAGATTGGAAGCGGTCGTGGTTATCGCTACGGTTTGCCAAATCAGGAATACTATTTTAAGTCGGCTGATGAGATGAAAGCTTTGTTTGCTGATCTTCCCGAGGCGATCATGAACGTACAGTCCATTGTAGATAAGATTGAAATCTATGCCCTTGCCCGAGAAGTATTGCTTCCTAAGTTCGATATCCCCGGTGAATTCCTTGTGATTGAAGATGAAGAAGATGCTGGAAAGCGCGGTGAGAATAAATACTTAAGGCATTTAACTTATGAGGGTGCTAAAAAGCGTTATGGAGAATTAACCACGGAACTTACTGATAGGCTTGATTTTGAATTACAGACAATTGAGAAAACTGGATATCCAGGTTATTTCCTTATTGTTCAGGATTTCATAGCGATGGCCAGGCAATTAGATGTATCTGTAGGCCCTGGTCGTGGTTCTGCCGCGGGTTCAGTTGTCGCTTATTGCTTATGGATCACCAACATTGACCCGATTAAGTACGATCTGCTATTTGAGCGATTCCTGAATCCAGACAGGGTGTCCATGCCCGATATCGATATCGACTTTGATGATGAAGGAAGGGGAAGGGTGATGGATTATGTAATCAATAAATATGGGTCCAACCAAGTGGCCCAGATCATTACCTATGGCACCATGGCGGCTAAATCTTCAATTAGAGATACGGCAAGGGTGCTTGATCTTCCATTGTTTGAGGCCGACAAGATCGCTAAGCTGATCCCTAATATGAAGCTTGCGAAGATTTTCAATCTTGATGAGAAGACATTAAAGGCGGCATTAAGGGCTGATGATTACGAGCGTGTTGTTGAACTGAAAGCAATGGCTTCTGCACAAAATTTAAGTGCTGAAACTATTTTGCAGGCTCAAATATTAGAAGGTTCTTTAAGGAACACTGGAATTCATGCTTGCGGGGTAATTATTACGCCATCAGATATTACCAATTTCGTTCCAGTTGCTACAGCAAAAGATTCCAATCTTTATGTTACCCAGTTTGACAACTCGGTGGTAGAGAGTGCAGGTTTGCTTAAGATGGACTTTCTGGGCTTAAAGACCCTTACGCTTATAAAAGATACCGTGAAGCTAGTTAAGAAAGTTCATTCTATCGATCTGGATCCAGACAACTTCCCAATTGATGATGTGAAAACCTATGAGCTGTTCCAGCGTGGAGAGACCATTGGAATCTTCCAGTACGAGAGTAACGGGATGCAAAAGTACATGAAGGAGTTGAAACCTACGGTATTTGGAGATCTGATTGCGATGAACGCATTGTATCGTCCTGGTCCGTTGGAATACATTCCTAGTTTCGTTCGAAGAAAAAATGGGGAAGAAGACATCAAGTACGATCTTGATGCCTGTGAAGAATATTTAAAAGAAACCTACGGAATTACTGTTTATCAGGAGCAGGTGATGCTTTTATCGCAGAAACTTGCCGGCTTCACTAAGGGCGAGGCTGACGTTCTGCGTAAAGCTATGGGTAAGAAACAGAAGGAGGTTTTGGATAAGATGAAGCCTAAGTTTGTAGGTAAAGCTGCAGAAAAGGGGCATGATCCAGTAATTCTGGAGAAGATCTGGAAAGACTGGGAAGCTTTCGCATCCTATGCCTTTAATAAATCTCATTCGACTTGCTATGCTTGGATCGCTTACCAAACTGCTTATTTGAAAGCCCATTTCCCATCGGAATATATGGCGGCAGTGTTGTCGAATAATATGAGCGACATCAAGCAGGTGGCGTTCTTTATGGAGGAATGTAAACAAATGGGGGTACAGGTACTTGGTCCGGATGTGAATGAATCAGGTATTAAATTCTCAGTTAACCATCAGAACCAAGTACGCTTTGGTCTTTCTGGTATCAAAGGAGTAGGTGAGAAGGCGGTAGAGAGTATTATAGAAGAACGCCAGGAAAACGGAATGTACACTGGTGTCTATGATTTTGCAAAGCGTTCCAATACACGTACTGTAAATAAAAAAGCTTATGAGAGCTTTGTGTACAGTGGTGCTTTCGATGCATTTGGTAACCATAGGGCCCAGTATTTTTTTATAGGTCAGAATGACAAGCTAAACGGAATTGAGAAGCTGATCAAGTATGCCAATGATTTTCAAAATAATGAAACTTCTTCTCAGTCGTCACTTTTTGGAGGGACTGTAGCTGATCTTATTTCTGAACCTACTTTACCTGTATCGCCGGAGTGGACATTGCTTGACCGCTTGAAATATGAAAAAGATGCTATCGGTATCTTTTTGAGTGGTCATCCACTCGATAATTACCGGTTAGAACTGGATAGGTTCTGTTTACATAAGGTAAAACATTTGGCTTTGGTAAATAAGATCAGAACAGGCGATATGAATGAAGATATACTAGTCGACTTTGAAAGTATCAAAAACAAGGAACTGGTGGTAGGTGGATTGGTGGTTTTAGCTGCTCAACGTATGACTAAGACGGGCAAGCCTTTTGGAACTATCGTTTTTGAAGATTACGAGGATACCTGTGAACTGGCTTTATTTGGCGACGACTTTATTAAGTTTAAGCAATTTTTAACCGATGGATATTTTTTACGTATCAATGGAAGGGTTGCAGAACGTTTCAGAAAAGAGGGAGATTGGGAATTTAAGATCAACTCGATCGACCTATTATCTGAGGTACGAGATAAGCTTGCGAAATGTGTAACGATACAAATCCCTTTGGAAAAAGTTACCGATGATCTGATGAGTCAAATTAATGAACTATTGAAGCAGAATAAGCAGAATACAGATCATCAGCGTTGTCAGCTGTTATTTGAGATTTCAGATTGGGAGCAAAATGTGCGGATAAAAATGCCTTCCAAAAGCATCAAGATCAACCCTAATAACCATCTGTTAGAACAATTGCGCATGCTGGATGTTAATCCAACGTTGAACTAATGTCATTTTGGCACCCCCCAATTTGACTGGTATAACAATTGATTATATATTTGTATAAATAAAAATAAGAATTATGGCTTTGGAAATTACAGATGCAAACTTCGAGGAAGTTGTATTAAAATCAGATAAACCCGTGTTAGTTGATTTTTGGGCAGAATGGTGTGGACCATGTCGCATGGTTGGACCCGTTGTAGATGAGATCTCAAAAGAATACGAAGGAAAAGCAATTGTTGGTAAAGTAAATGTTGATAACAATCCTCAAATATCCACTCAGTTCGGTATACGCAACATCCCGGCATTATTATACTTCAAAAATGGCGAAGTAGTAGATAAGCAAGTTGGGGCCGTACCTAAATCTGTTTTGGCCGGTAAATTGGATAAGCAGTTATAATAACTCAACATATATCAGATTGAAAAGCGTTCATATTCATGAGCGCTTTTTTTATATTTACGCTATGCAGAATTCTACCGTTGATCAGCAAGATACCGAGTTTAGTAGTAATTTAGAATTGCTTGCTAAACAGGTGGTAGAAGGATTTATAACAGGTTTGCATAAAAGTCCGTTTCATGGGTTCTCTGTGGAATTTGCGGAACACCGTCTTTATAACGTTGGAGATAATGTAAAGAACATTGACTGGAAGCTCTTTGCCAGAACGGATAAGCTGTTCAGCAAGCGATATGAAGAAGAAACAAATCTGCGCTGTCAATTCATCATTGATGCCTCGTCTTCCATGCATTTTCCTCTAAACGATTATAATAAGATCAAATTCTCAGTACAGGCGACGGCTGCCCTTATGTTTCTATTGAAGCGCCAACGTGATGCTTTTGGATTAAGTATTTTTGCAGATCAATTGCTCCTGAATACCCCGGCAAAATCGACTACAACTCATCAGAAATATCTCTTAACACATCTGGAAGAGTTGCTTTCAGTAGCGAAAATGAACGTCGGCACTAATCTAGAGCACGCTTTACATCAGATTGCCGAGCTCATACATAAGCGGTCTCTGGTGGTGATTTTTAGTGATATGCTCAATACTATCCAGGATGAAAAGAGCACTGAAGCCTTGTTTTCTGCCTTGCAGCATTTGAAGTTCAATAAACACGAGGTCGTAATCTTCAACGTTACAGATAAGTCTAAAGAAGTGAATTTTAAATTTGAGAACAGGCCCTATGAATTTATAGATATGGAGACCGGCACAAGCATTAAGGCGCATTCCTCAAAAGTTAAGGATGCCTATCTAACTAGAATTAGGGAGTATAGAGAGATGATTCAACTGAAGTGTATGCAATACAAAATTGATAGAATTGATGCTGACCTATCAGATGGATTTTACCCCGTGCTGCAGGCTTACCTGATCAAGCGTCAGAAAATGAATTAGGCGAACTTATCAACGTTTTTAAGGATCACTTCACAAGCTTCTTCGATCTCACTTGCGGTGATGATTAGTGGAGGTGCTATACGCATCGACTTGCTGCAATGCAAGAACCAATCGCTAATAAAACCGTCTGCTATACAACCATCTATGATCTTTTTGTTGGTTTCGAAACTATCGAACTCCACTGCTAGCATTAGACCTTTTCCTCTTACTGCATGAATCTTAGGATGAACGAGCAGCTTTTTAAAAAGCTCACCTTTCTCAGTTACTCCTTTTACGATATTTTCTTTAACTATAGTTCTGAGCGTGGCCAAACCTGCTGCGCAGCTTACCGGATGACCACCAAAAGTAGTAATGTGTCCAAGTATGGGATTTGTGGCTAGCGAAAGCATGATCTCAGTGGAACTGATGAAAGCCCCAATAGGCATTCCACCACCAATACCTTTGGCTAGCATTAGGATGTCTGGAGTGATATCGTAATGTTCAAATCCAAACATTTTACCTGTTCTGCCAAAGCCACACTGGATTTCATCTAATACCAGTAAGGTACCTGTTTCGGTGCATCGTGCTCTTAATGCTTTGAAATACTCAGGATCTCCTATGCGAATTCCTGCTTCACCTTGTACAGTTTCTACAAATACTGCGGCTGTTTTAGTAGTTATTTTTTCGAGATCAGACTGCTTGTTAAATTTGATAAAATGCACATGAGGCAGCAGCGGTCGGTAAGCTTGCTTAAACTCTTCATTACCCATAAGGCTCAATGCACCTTGTGTGCTGCCATGATAAGAATGTTGACATGCGATAAATTCTGTACGTTCTGTGTATCGCTTGGCCAGTTTCATTGCCCCTTCAACAGCTTCGCTACCTGAGTTAACAAAATAGGTACAGTTTAAGTTTGGGGGAAGAATATCTGCTAGTGCCTTTGCGAAATCAACTTGAGGGCTCTGAACAAATTCGCCATACACCATAATGTGCATGTAAAGTTCAGCTTGTTTTTTTACTGCTTCTACAACGTCCGGGTGACAATGGCCAACATTGCTAACACCTATTCCGGCGATAAGGTCCATATACTTTTTTCCTTCAGCATCATAAAGATAGATGCCACTAGCCTTAACGAATTCCAGGAGAAGTGGTTCTAATGTAGTTTGAGCGTTGTGTTGAAGAAATAACTGACGTTGTGTTAACATCCGCTAAAAATACAAAATGTTGAGCTTATTGCCTTCCCTGAGGTCTGTATTTGGCTAAAATTTCTTTTTTGAAAGCTTCCTGAGCTCTGTAGAATTTGCCAACAATCTTAATTGGTAGACTTGATTTCAACTTGTAATAATACTTTTTATCTAGATTGAGTTCTCTCTGCTTAATGTTAAAGTCATTTAGTATCAGGTTTTGTACTTCACTATCAGATAACTCTTCAATTTCTGTGATCTTTCTAAAGCTGATCATTTTTTGCATACGTTCTTTACGAAGATCACGTTGTTCTGTCTGCCAGGCATTATAAAGAGGCCAGAAGATTTTAGCCTCCTCTGAAGAAAGCTCAAGTTTTCCTGTTAGGTAGGTCACTTTATACGCCTCAATTTCCTGAAATCTTTCATTGCCATTTCTTTGGGCTGATGACAAAATTGGAAATGTAAAAAGAAGCGCTATAACGATTAAATATTTCATTTATAAAGTGTTAATATTCAGCAGTCAATTCTCTGAATGAAAAGTTAGTTAATATATAGTTCTCAAGATCAGACTGATCTGCCGAAAGAGACCTAGTGACTTGATCTGTCCCTTGTATATGATCAATAATTACATCTTCATCTATATCAAAAAGTATTTGCTCGTTTGCAATTTCGGCGTAATTCACAGATGGTTGTGGTTGTTCCTGGTTGAAATAAACACCTAGACCAGCAACCAATACAAAGCAAGCTGCAGAAGCATATTTTAAAACATTTGAATGCCACAGTTTAAGAACCTTCGAAGGAGATTTCGCTTTAAAAAGCACCTCCTCTTTCATTCGGTCAAAATAACCAGATGGAACAGTAAACGTTTGTTCAGGAGATAATGCTTTCAATCTATCAACAGCAACTTTTGCTTCAATATTTGCAGAAAGGTTTTCGAAATAATTGTGTGGTACGGAGAAAACATCTCTCCGGGGTATTCCCGATAGTGTGGGCGCTTCCTCTCTCCATTCTTCGTTTTCTAAATTTTTCCCCATTACGAATATATTGATGCTTTAATTGGCAAAAGGTTTAAAAGGTAATGTCATCATTTAGCATAAATGCCTCAATTTTTTTTACTGCGATGTGAAATGAAGCTTTCAAAGCACCAACGCTAGTGCCCGTAATCTCCGAGATCTCTTCGTATTTCAGGTCGTCATAGTACTTCATATTGAATACCAGACGCTGCTTATCCGGTAAAGTAAGGATTGCTTGCTGGAGCTTCAGCTGAATTGTATCTCCATTAAAATAAGAAGACTCCACAAGTGTTTCACTTAGTTCTGAGGATACCTCGTCGAGTGGTGTATTGTTTCTTTGTTTCTTTTTGTTGAGGAAAGTAATTGACTCGTTAGATGCAATTCTATAGATCCAGGTGTAAAGCTGTGAGTCGCTTCGAAACTTCTCCAAATTCTTCCAAACCTTTATGAAGACATCCTGTACCAGATCATCTGCGTCATCATGGTCGATAACCAACCTGCGAATGTGCCAATATATCTTTTGCTGGTATTTAGTTAAAAGCAGGTTGAAGGCTTCATTCCGGGTTTTTTCGTTAGAAAATTTCTCTAGAATTTCTGAATCTTCAACCTGCTTCATATGTTTGATGAAAAGAATTATTTCTTAACTCTCTTTAATACTTTTTGAACGGCTTCAATAATATTAACACTGTCTAAGCCATATTTTGTCATCAATTGATCAGGCGTTCCGCTTTCGCCAAAGCTGTCGTTAACTGCTACAAATTCTTGAGGCGATGGCAATTCTGTAGATAATAATCTTGCAACGCTTTCTCCAAGACCACCAAATTTATTGTGCTCTTCGCAAGTAACAACACATCCTGTTTTCTTAACAGATTTCAAGATCGCCTCTTCATCAAGAGGTTTGATGGTGTGGATGTTTATAATTTCTGCATCTATTCCAAGATCAGCAAGTTTTTCGCCTGCCTCAATTGCTTTCCAAACCATGTGGCCGGTAGCTATAATCGTTACATCGTTACCTTCATTAACCATCCAGGCTTTACCAATTTCAAATTTCTGATCAGGATCTGTAAAGACAGGAATAACTGGTCTGCCGAAACGAAGATAAACTGGTCCTTCATGCTCTGCAATGGCAATTGTCGCTGCTTTTGTCTGGTTATAATCGCAAGGGTTGATTACTGTCATTCCGGGAAGCATCTTCATCAAACCTATATCTTCAAGGATTTGGTGGGTTGCCCCATCTTCACCCAATGTCAAACCAGCGTGGGAAGCGCAGATCTTTACATTTTTATCTGAATAAGCTACCGACTGACGAATTTGATCATAAACTCGGCCTGTAGAAAAGTTGGCAAATGTTCCGGTAAAAGGGATTTTACCCCCAATGGTTAACCCTGCAGCAATCCCGATCATGTTTGCTTCAGCAATTCCTATCTGAAAAAACCTTTCAGGGAATTCCTTGATGAATGCATCCATTTTTAAAGAACCTACAAGATCCGCACATAGTGCGACTACTTCAGGGTTTTTCCGACCTGCTTCTAACAATCCTGCTCCAAAACCTGAACGGGTATCTTTCTTTTCAGTGTATGTATATTTTTTCATTAGTTCTGTGCTTAATAATCTTGAAGTGTGCTTGGTAATTGATTTAATGCTGACGCCAACTGCTCGTCATTTGGAGCTGTGCCGTGCCATTTGTGTGAGCCAACCATGTAATCAACTCCCATTCCCATTTGCGTACTCATTAAGTTCAAGATTGGTCTGCCTTTACCGGTCAATGATTTGGCATAGTGCAAAGCTTTAACGATCGCAGTCATATCATTGCCGTCAGAATTGATTACGTGCCATCCAAATGCTTCAAATTTTGTTTGAAGGTTGTCCAGTGAAAGAATTTTTTCAGTTGGACCATCAATCTGTTGACCGTTATAATCTATTGATGCGATCAAGTTGTCAACCTTATTAAAAGGAGCATACATGATTGCCTCCCAATTTTGGCCTTCCTGTAATTCTCCATCACCATGTAAAGAGAATATGATGGCTTTGTCTTTATTCAATTTCTTAGAAAGAGCTGCACCAATAGCTACCGACATTCCTTGTCCCAAAGAGCCTGAAGCAACTCTGATACCGGGTAAACCTTCGTGGGTAGTTGGGTGACCTTGTAATCTGGAGTTCAGCTTTCTGAAGGTAGCTAATTCATTTATTTCAAAGTAGCCTGATCTAGCCAGGACACTGTAGAAAACAGGAGAAATATGACCATTTGATAAGAAGAACATGTCTTCGTCTTTTCCTAACATGGTAAAGTCTGAGGAATGGTTCATTACCTCGAAATAAAGTGCGGTCATGAAATCTGCACAACCCAAAGACCCACCTGGATGTCCTGATTGGCATGCGTGTACCATTCTAACGATATCTCTTCTTACCTGGGTTGCAATGCCTTCTAATTCTTCTATTGTATGTTTCATTGACGTTTTTATTGATTACTACAACAAACTTAGCAAAATTGTTATGATAAGTGTTATTCACTATACGACAATAAAACATTCTATAACGAAAAAGTGTAGTTAGTTCATCAACCAATAATCTATTACTTATGAAAAACAAATGTTTAAGAAATGCTGCCTTATCGGCGACATTTATGATTGCACTTTCTGCGTGTTCCAGTAATTCGAACACTACAAATTCGGCTGATACTACAGCTATGAAAACAGATACTACTATGGCTGATGCAAGCGAAGGTAAACCTACTGATGTGAAGCCTATTGGACCTACTCCAGAGTGGGGGCCGGGTTTAAAGCCACAGATGCAGGCGGTAATCGAAAAGCTAAGCAGTTATAAAGACAGGCCTATCCCTGACTTAACAGCTGTAGAGGCTCGTAAAAACCATACGCCCACAGATGCAGTGATGGACCTAATGAAGGATAATAATATTCCAATGCCAGTATTCAATGTGGATACTGTGGGTAAAGAAATTCCTGTTACCGGTGGTAATATTCATTTAAGAGTATACACGCCAAGAACAGGAACTGGACCATTCCCCGTAATTGTATACTATCACGGTGGTGGATTTGTGATTGCTAACATCGATGTATATGATGCTTCGGCAAAAGTATTGGCCGACAAGGTTGGTGCAGTGGTTGTATCGGTAGCCTACCGTTTGGCTCCTGAGCACAAATTTCCAATAGCGCACAATGATTCATTTGCTGCTTATCAATGGGTATTAAAAAACGCGGCATCTATTAAAGGCGATCCTAAAATGGTTGCTGTTGCCGGAGAAAGTGCTGGTGGTAATCTTGCTATGAATATAGCTATTATGGCTCGTGATAAAGGTATTGCAGCTCCGAAACACGTTTTAGCAGTGTATCCCGTTGCAGGTTCAGACATGAACACAGCATCTTATCAAAAAAATGCTTCTGCCAAGCCACTGGATAAACCCATGATGCAATGGTTTGTTAAAAATTATCTTAATACGATGGCAGAGGGTAAAGATCCAAGAATCAATCTTTTAGGGGCTAATCTTAAAGGTTTGCCGAGTGTAACAATTATTACAGCCGAATATGATCCATTGCAGAGCGAAGGTATGATGCTGGTAGATAAGTTAAAAGCGGCAGGTGTTCAGGTGGACAGCAAAAATTATGATGGTGTAACCCATGAGTTTTTTGGGATGGGAGCATTAGTTCCCGAAGCGATGGAAGCTGAAATGTATGCTGTAGATCAATTAAAGAAGGCTTTGGGTAAATAATTACGTTGTTTTAAGTTAAAAAAAATTCATTTAAAGGCCCTTGTGTAGATATCATCTGTTCAAGGGCCTTTTTGATTCAGCCAGATATACCTTCAAAATAGCATTTTAAGTGTACACTTGAGGATTTATGTGCACACTTACCAGTTTAAGTGTGCAGTTAACCTTTTTTAAATATAAAATTTGCTTTTTTTAAATAACAGTATTGTAGGTTCGTTTAAGCAATCAACCAATGCTGCTTCTAATCATGGTACTATATATTACTACATTTCCCTATTTCAGGGCTACAAAGAAGAGCCTAAATGGTTTATTACTAGTTGCCTCTCCTACGTCCTGGCTTCGAGTCTGCTTCGTATCTGCTTCGTGTCTGCTAGCGCTCGGCCCGAAGGAAACACCCATAAAACACATAGCAAAGCGGTATCCGAAAAGCTTCAGTACAAACCCCATATCAACGAGAGTATTTTCTCAAAAAACAAAGTTGGAGAAGTTTAGAATTAAAATAGCCGAATGCCCGGATCAATTATGCCGCCTATAGGAGTTCTATTTTGGTTTAGTTGTAATCGCCACAGGTAGGTGGCACAAAGGACAACCTGCGTCATAGACCGTAGAGACCCGTGCCATTTATAATATATTAGGCAATAACATTGAGAGAAAGAAGGATGTGCTTCCGTGAAGCATTAATTTAGATCTGACGCAATTCGTGGAACATTACTAATAGCTCTTAAAATACGATAAAGTTGCTTAGAAAGGGAGATGTTGTTGCCATTTGGCGAATTGATCGATTAAACTAACTACATAAGAAGGATTGCGTTTTAAAACGGCCTATGGGTTTACAAAAACTTGATCCTTTTCTAAAAAAATAAATAAGCCCGTTACTTCTTTGCTTTTTTACCAAA
>JACMPF010000115.1 GCA_014377665.1 Pedobacter sp.
GTGATTACTACAATCATCTTGTACTCAAAAATACTACCTTAGCTAAGCTAAAAATATCTATTTCTATGGCTAAATCCCGAAAGGCTGCGCTCAGCTTTATATTTGTCACGCTGCTTCTTGATGTAGTAGGTATTGGTATTATTATTCCTGTTTTTCCACAGTTAATTGAACAACTAATTGGCGGTAACCTCAGTGAGGCCTCAAGGTGGAGCGGCTGGCTAACTTTCGCTTATGCCATCATGCAATTCATTTGTGCACCAATAATTGGCAACCTAAGTGATAAATATGGCAGGAGGCCAGTATTGCTACTGTCCCTCTTCGGCTTCGGTATAGATTATATTTTTCTTGCCTTATCCCCTACCATCTGGTGGCTGTTTGTAGGTAGAATCATCGCAGGCGTATTTGGTGCCAGTTTCACCACAGCTACAGCCTACATAGCCGATATCAGCACCAATGAGAACCGTGCACAAAACTTTGGGATGATCGGTGCTGCCTTTGGACTTGGCTTTGTTATCGGACCCGCCATCGGCGGAATACTTGGAGAACTGGGCCCACGGGTTCCGTTCATCGCCGCAGCGATATTGACCTTGATCAATGTGGTTTATGGTTACTTCGTACTACCCGAATCATTAGATAAAGAACACCGACGGCCCTTTGAATGGAAACGGGCTAATCCGTTGGGCTCGTTATTGCAACTGAATAAATACAAGGGTTTGGGCGGATTAATTATAGCACTTGTCTTCGTTTATATTGCCAGTCATGCCGTTCAAAGCACCTGGACATTTATCAACATCGAAAAGTTTAAATGGAGTCCCTTTACTGTTGGCATTTCGCTCACAGTAGTCGGCTTGTTGGTTGCCATTGTTCAAGGGGGACTGATTCGCTTCATCAATCCTAAATTAGGAAACGAGAAAAGCATTTACATAGGTCTTGGTTTGTATGCGCTGGGGTTATTATTATTCGCCTTCGCAACACAGAGTTGGATGATGTTCGCTTTTTTGATTCCGTATTGCCTGGGCGGTATCGCTGGACCAGCTTTACAGTCCATTTTGTCGAGCAATGTACCACAAAACGAACAAGGTGAATTGCAAGGTGCATTAACAAGTTTGATGAGTGCCACATCAATCATTGGGCCCTTGTTTATGACTTATCTTTTTGCATGGTTTACCAAGCCTGGTGCTAGTGTAAAATTCGCTGGCGCACCATTCCTGGCAGGAGCGGTATTTATGCTTATTAGTGCCTTAATTGCGGCGAGGTCTATGAAGAAAGATTCGTTTGTTAACCGAGGGGATGCCTAAGCTTCTGCGTTAATCGCATTCCAAAGCATGTCTTTTAGTTCAACAATGTTTTTTTGAGCAACAGAGGAGATAAAGATTGCAGGCAGATTTGCCGGCAGTTCTTTCTTCATTTCAGTAACCAATTCCTCGTCAAGCATATCAGATTTGGTAATTGCCAGAACATGGGGCTTCTGCATAAGCTCAGGATTATAGTCCTCTAACTCTGCCTTTAAGATCAGATATTCTTCTTTTATCGTTCTTTGCGTATCTGCAGGAACCATAAAGAGCAATACCGAGTTACGCTCAATATGTCTCAGAAAGCGATAACCTAAACCTTTTCCTTTAGATGCACCCTCTATGATCCCGGGAATATCAGCCATCACGAATGACTTACTGTCTCTATAAGAAACGATCCCTAAATTAGGTACAAGCGTTGTGAAAGGATAATCGGCAATCTCAGGTTTAGCAGCAGAGACCACTGAAAGCAAAGTGGACTTACCTGCGTTAGGAAAACCTACTAGACCAACATCGGCAAGAACTTTAAGTTCCAGTACCACCCATTCTTCTTTTCCTGCTTCTCCTGGCTGTGCGAAGCGTGGGGTTTGTAAAGTTGGTGTCTTAAAATGCCAGTTACCTAAACCACCTCTACCACCGGCCGTTAAGATCTTGGTTTCTCCGTCTTTAGTAACTTCAAACAAAACCTCTCCTGTCTCAGCATCTTTTGCAATAGTACCCAATGGAACATCAAGAATCTCGTCTTTACCTGATTTACCTGTGGAGGTTCCGCTGGATCCCGGTAAACCATCAGGAGCGATGATGTGCTTTCGATATTTTAAATGCAGCATTGTCCAGAATTGAGAATTACCTCTTAAAATGATATGCCCACCGCGACCGCCATCACCCCCATCCGGGCCTCCTGTAGAGGTACGAATATCACGGTGTAAATGGGCAGACCCGGCACCGCCCTTTCCGGAGCGACAGCAAATCTTTACGTAATCAACAAAATTGGATCCTTGGGACATTCTATGTGTTTAATATTTATCAACCTGAGTGCAAAGTTCGGCAAAAATATCTTCTATCTTACCTATACCGTTTACTTTACTCAATTTGCTTTGCTGCTGATAATAAGGTAAGACGTGGATGGTTTTATCGAAATATTCAGCTATTCTTTTTTGGAGCTTATCTGCCTGATCGTCTATACGACCAGTTTCCAATTGGCGCTGAGCAATACGTTTAGTCAACTCTTCCTGATCAACGTCCAATGCAATAACACCAGTAATGGCGCTGTTTTTACTCTTCAAAAAGTCATCCAATGCCTCAGCCTGCGGAACGGTACGTGGGAAACCATCAAATATGAAGCCTTTAGCTTTGGGATTCTTATCCACTTCTTCTTCCAGCATCGCAATTGTTATTTCATCAGGAACCAATTGTCCGTCAGCAATTAATGCGCTTACTCTCTGACCTAAAGCTGATTGATTTTTAATGTGAGCCCTGAAAAGATCACCAGTTGAAATGTGGATCAACTGGTATTTATTGATTAATTTCTCAGATTGGGTACCTTTACCTGCACCTGGCGGGCCGAAGAGAACAAGATTTAGCATTTGTGGTGTATTTAAATTTATAATTCATCTGAAAATGCCAGAATGCCAGCAAATATATGATTATTTCAATAAAATCGGCTTGAAGTTAGTTTTGAGGCATTACGACTAAACTAAGGCTTGAACTTTTAAAATATTCCCTACATTTGTAAGAGATGAGATTTACATTTATGCTATTCAATTTGTATATGATAGCACTTATGCTGATGCCCTGTCAGGATCAAGTGGATAGCACATCTGATAACTGTGGGCAAGAATTGTGTCCACCATTCTGCAGTTGTGCATGCTGTTCGGTTGGTAAAAGCTTGCCTTTGGAGTACACAGCAGTAGTTACTGAAGCCATGCTGCCGACTTTTTATTCCTTGCTCAAACCTTCAGCAATTACAAAACAACCTGCAGCCATCTGGCAGCCCCCCAAGCTAGTCTAGCACTTTAAAAGATTCTTTTCATCATAAGAGCATGCACTTAAGAGCTTGCATACCCGATTTCTATTTTCTACTACTTACATTTAAAACTCATGTTAAATAAAATCATTGAGTTCTCTATCAAGCAGAAACTGCTGATAGGAATTATGATGCTGGCGCTGATTGCGTGGGGAATTTACTCTTTGAGACAACTCCCAATTGACGCGCTACCAGACATCACGAATAATCAGGTTCAAATCATTACCAGTTCCCCAAGCAATGGGGCCGAGGATATAGAGCGCTTTGTCACTTACCCTGTGGAACAAACGATGGCGACAATCCCCGGCGTTGAAGAAATACGTTCCTTCAGCCGGTTCGGGCTTTCCGTAGTCACCATTGTATTCAAAGAAAACATTGAAATATACTGGGCGAGGCAGCAGGTGAATGAGCGCCTTAAAGAAGTAGAAAGGAACGTACCAAAGGGCATGGGTGTTCCGGAGATTGCTCCCTTGACCACAGGACTTGGGGAGATTTACCAATACGTTATCCACACCAAAAAAGGCTATGAACAGAAGTTCGATGCAACGTCACTAAGAACGATCCAAGATTGGATAGTGAGGCGACAGCTTTTAGGTGTAGAGGGAATTGCTGACGTCAGCAGTTTCGGCGGCTACCTGAAACAGTACGAGATCTCCGTAGATCCTGATAAGTTGAGGAGTATGAATATTTCCATCTCTGAGATCTTTAATGCATTGGAGAAAAACAATCAGAACACCGGGGGATCCTATATCGACAAAAAACCCAATGCCTATTTTATCAGAAGCCAAGGGCTTATTGGCAGTATGGAGGACATAGAGAATATTGTGGTACGCAGCAATCAAAATGGCATTCCCGTTCTAATTAGAGATGTTTCTGAGGTGAGAATCGGGGCAGCTACCAGATATGGCGCCATGACCAGGAATGATGAGGGAGAAGTAGTGGGGGCAGTAGTCATGATGTTGAAAGGTGCGAATTCCTCTAAGGTCATTGCCAATGTAAAAGCTAAGATGGAGCAAATCTCCAAAACCCTGCCCGAAGGTGTAGTCATAGAACCCTTTCTGGACAGGACTAAATTAGTGAACAGCTCGATTTCAACCGTCACGAGAAATCTGGCTGAGGGAGCACTCATTGTTATTTTCGTGCTTGTTCTACTGCTAGGAAATCTTCGCGCAGGACTAATTGTAGCCTCTGTGATTCCCCTTGCCATGCTCTTTGCCGTTTGTCTGATGAACCTGTTTGGGGTAAGCGGCAATTTGATGAGTCTGGGGGCTATTGATTTCGGTTTGATAGTAGACGGGGCAGTCATCATTGTGGAAGCTTCTTTGCATCACTTGGGAATGAGAAACAATAAAAATAGGCTAACTCAACAGGAAATGGATCTTGAGATCTACAAATCTGCTTCCAAAATACGAAACAGCGCTGCTTTTGGAGAAATTATCATCCTAATCGTATACTTACCAATACTAGCGCTTGTAGGAATTGAGGGTAAAATGTTCAGACCAATGGCACAAACCGTTGCGTTTGCTATCCTTGGTGCCTTCATACTATCGCTAACCTATGTACCGATGATGAGCGCGCTATTTCTCAACAAACAGATCAGCACCAAGCGCAACATCTCAGACCGCATTATGGACTTGTTCCAAAGAGGGTATACGCCGATGCTCAATTTCGCATTACGGGCACGTGTTTTCGTGCTAAGCATTTCTGTAGTTCTGTTTGTAATTTGTCTATTTATTTTTCAGCAATTAGGTGCGGAATTTATACCCACGCTGGAAGAAGGTGATTTTGCAGTAGAGACTCGGGTGCTGACTGGAAGCAGCCTTTCTCAAACGATAGAGGCAGCTACGAGAGCGGCGAAGGTATTGAAGGCCAACTTCCCTGAGGTAAAGGAAGTTATTGGAAAGATCGGCTCAGCGGAAATTCCTACAGACCCTATGCCGGTTGAGGCCTGCGATCTTATCATCATATTGAAGGACAAAGATGAATGGACAACCGCCGGCACACGAGAGGAACTAGCAAACAAAATGCAAGCTAAGCTCGAACAATACATTCCGGGAGTTACGTTTGGATTCCAACAGCCAATTCAGATGCGTTTTAACGAGCTTATGACCGGCGCCAGGCAAGACGTGGTGATCAAAGTTTATGGTGAAGATTTCGGTAAACTGGCCGGCTACGCCTCGAAAATAGGTGCAATTGCAAATAAAATCAAGGGGGCTGAAGATGTTTATGTAGAACAGGTTTCTGGCTTACCCCAGGTGATTGTGAAATTCCACAGGGACAAGATTGCGCAGTTCGGACTGAACATAGAAGATGTAAATACTGCACTCCGTAGCGGGTTTGCTGGCGAAGTTGCCGGGCTTGTTTTTGAAGGTGAAAAGCGGTTTGAAATGGTAGTCAGGTTGAAAAAGGAAAATCGTCAATCAATTGAAGACGTTAAAAACTTGTTTGTAACTGGGTCTAATGGAGCTCAGGTTCCCTTAGCGCAACTTGCAGATATCACCTATACAGAAGGCCCCAATCAAATTCAGCGCGACGACGCTAAAAGAAGGATCACTATTGGCTTTAACACCAGAGGCAGGGATGTGGAAAGTATTGTGAAGGAAATTCAGCAAAAGATCAATGATGAAGTCAAATTTGACCCCGGCTACTACCCTACTTATGGTGGCACGTTTGAGAACCTCAGAGCTGCAAATGAGCGATTGGCAATTGCGGTACCGCTTGCCTTGCTATTAATTCTGTTGCTGCTCTATTTGACATTTAACTCCTTAAAGCATGCCTTACTGATATTCACAGCGATTCCCCTATCTGCCTTGGGTGGTGTTCTCGCCCTTTGGATCAGAGGCATGCCTTTCAGTATATCTGCTGGCATCGGCTTCATTGCATTGTTTGGCGTGGCAGTATTAAATGGCATCGTACTGATCAGTGAATTTAACAGGTTAAAAAAAGAAGGAATGACAGATATTTTAGAAATTATACGCAGGGGAACCTCTGTTAGACTACGCCCAGTTATCTTGACAGCTTTAGTGGCTTCTCTGGGATTTCTTCCAATGGCTTTATCAGCAGGAAGCGGCGCAGAAGTGCAGCGCCCATTAGCGACAGTTGTTATTGGAGGATTACTATCTGCAACATTACTTACCCTACTCGTGCTGCCAATCCTTTATATCTGGGTGGAGAAGCTGGGTAAACTCAAAACGCGTAATGCGATTGTAATTACGGCCTTTACAATTCTTTTTGGCTTTGCTGGATTGGGCGCAAAAGCCCAGACTA
>JACMPF010000116.1 GCA_014377665.1 Pedobacter sp.
ACTGGTGTAGCTCGAAGTATTGTTTGAAACAGTTCCCGTTTTTTATGTTCCCCTAAGTAAGTGAACATGAAATAATGGATGGATTTAACTATCTTCACGAAGCAAATATATAAAGTATATAGGTTTTGTAGTATAAATATTTAGTATATTTTGTGAAAAAAAGTTATCAGCTGTAGTTAAAAAAGGATTTACTACCTTAGAATATTCCAATTTCGTGTTGGAAATGTTCATGAGGCGACTCCCGATTTAGTTCAACATACTTTATACTAAAGTTTGAGATAAGTCGGGTTGTGGTTTGCGTGAAGCCGCCCTGCGGCCGCAGTGAGGCCGCGGTTACGCCGCCTTTTCTCTAGGCAAAAGGCGGCCTAACCCCGAGCTCATGGCGAAAACATGGCGGTTTCGCCCAAACCACAACCCGACCCTGATGATAACCCAACCCAGACAAGTCCTCCACCTCAAACTAGTCTTTATCCGACAATAACATAATACATACGAAATTGCTTTATGTTCTTGAAAATGCCTATTTTTGAAACTGGTGTATTAATACCGATTAATCTTCTTATGCTTAAACAACATCTACAACAAAAATTACTTCAAAAGTTATCTCCGCAGCAAATTCAATTCATCAAATTGTTGCAGGTACCCACTGTTGCACTAGATACTCGTATTAAAGAAGAATTAGAAGAAAATCCTGCGCTAGAAGATCCCAGCCTTATGATTGCGGAAGAGCCGAAAAGCGAATATGACGATTTAAACGATACATCTGAAGACCATGATTCCGGCAGCAAAGAGGAAAATACGGATGAGTTTAATGTAGACGACTATTTGCAGGATGACAATACTAACGATTACAGCACATCGTATAATAATAGTGATGATGATGAAGAAAAAAAGGAAACTCCAATAGCCATCGAGAGTACTTTTTTTGAAAGTCTGCAAGAACAATTAGACCTTGTACCGCTGTCAGATCCTGATTTTATTATTGGCAAACAAATCATAGGTAGTTTAGATGATGATGGTTATCTGCGCAGACCAATCACTTCTATGATCGACGACCTTGCATTTTCTCAAAATGTGATGGTTGAAGAAGAAGATGTTTTGGAAATGTTAAAGGTAATTCAAAGCTTCGACCCTCCGGGGATTGCTGCAAGAGATTTACAAGAATGCTTAACACTTCAATTGAAGAGAAAAGATCCAAATAACCTGACTATCCAAAAAGCCATTGAAATTGTTGAGCATCATTTAGATGAGTTCACCCGTAAGCATTACGATAAATTAGAACGGTCTTTAGGATTAAATAGCGAGGATCTCAAGGAAATCATCGGGGAAATTTTGAGATTGAACCCTAAACCAGGAGATTCTAATCAAGTAACGACTAAACAGCTACAGATCATACCAGACTTTCATGTTTCGAACAATGATGGGGTACTTATTCTTACACTTAACTCCAAAAATGCACCAGAGTTGCGGGTAAGCAGGTCTTACATTGATATGTTTGATCACTACGACAAAGCTGCTACAAAAGACAAAAAACTAAAAGAGGCAGTACAGTTTGTAAAGCAAAAATTAGACTCCGCGAAATGGTTTATCGATGCTATCAAACAGAGACAGCAGACATTGCTTAAAACGATGAATGCGATCATGCAATACCAATACGAGTATTTGCTTACAGGTGATGAACGCAAAATGCGCCCAATGATCTTAAAAGATATAGCTGATAAGATTGATATGGATATTTCTACGGTTTCCAGGGTTGCAAACTCTAAGTACGTACAAACTGAATTCGGAACCTTCTTATTGAAATCTTTCTTCTCTGAGGCAATTCAAACTGAAAGTGGTGAAGAGGTATCCAACAAAGAGGTTAAAAAAATTCTGGAAGATTGCATTGGAAGCGAAGATAAACGTAAGCCTTTGGCTGATGAAAAACTAACTGATATCCTTAAGGAAAGGGGTTATAACATCGCTAGAAGGACCGTAGCCAAGTATAGGGAACAAATGAATATCCCTGTTGCACGTTTGCGTAAAGAGTTGTAATAAAACTTCCTGCCTTCTAAAGTAGGCTACCACATTTTCATGCTGCTCACCACCTCATATACATTGTTTAGCTGTATGCCGAGAACAATTTCGTGACTGCCATTGCTAACAGTATTAAGTTGTGATGTAGTAAAATCGTAAGAGTAAGTTATATTGAATGTTTTATTGATGTTTACCCCCGCAATAGCTGAAAACGAATCATTTTTACGGTAGCTGCCCCCTAACCATAATCTGTCTCTAAATGCAACCTTTAAGTTAGCATCTATAGAAACTGGGGTTGGATTCACCTGCTTGACCATAAAAGATGGGGTCATAGCTATGTCTTCAGCAACGAAAAACCGATATCCAGCGGTAAGAAATAGATGGGGAACTTCTTTTCCCGTGCTAAACTCGGTAGGGCTAGCTGTGAACACTAATTTTTGTGGCAGTATCTGCTGAACTGAAGCTCCAGCAAAAAAATTGGCTCCATATAACCAGACCCCGAGCCCTAGATCAGGCTTTACCTGACCAACAATTGTTCTAGATATCGCCGGATCATCTTCCCCACTTTCGAAACTTAATTGACTTCTGTCTAAACCGATCCTTGAGATACCTGCGGCTACTCCTACAGAAAAATTTAGCGCATTGTTAAGCTGCAAGTGGTATGCATAAGTTAGGCTTGCATCTAATCTTGAGAGGGGACCAACATCATCCAACACTGCAATTACCCCTAAACCATGATGCGATGGTGAAGAAGTATAATTTTGCATGTAGTTTTTGCTCATGGGGTCCTCACCTTTTTCAGGAAGTGACAGTGCATTCCTCCATAAATATTGATCTCCGAGACTAAAATTTGCAGAAACAAAGGAGGTTTGTGGAGCATCTTGAATACCGGCCCATTGTTTCCTATACCCAAAGCGAAGATCCGTATAGTTTTCCATGCCGCTAAGAGCTGGATTCAAGAGATAGTTGTTAAAAATATATTGTGTATACTGTGGTCTTTGCTGAGCATAAGAACCCACAGACAGCAGTAACAAGATTGCAAATATCGATGCCCGTAGTTTCACTTATCTTATTATGGTTAGAGATCCAGTAACTTTTTTCGTTCCAATATTTGGATTGATAATATAGTAATAAACTCCGACAGGTAACTGTTGATTATTGAAATTTCCGTCGAACGGAGTTTTGTAGCCCCTGCTATAGAACACCTTCTGCCCGTAACGATTAAAAATTTCCACTTCAACATCAGGATAGGAGTCGATATATTTTATGCCCCAGGTATCATTTATCATATCACCATTTGGGCTAAATGCACTGTATGGCTTTACTACCCTCAGTATATTCAGCATTATAGTCTGAGAGGTAGTACAGCCTTGATTAGATGTTACAGTAAGTGTATATAAACGATCATCATCACCCTGCATGGTTGGGTTTAAAATATCATCACGGTCAAGACCTAAAGCTGGCGTCCACTTGTAAGTTAGGCCATTACCAGTTGCTGTAGCTTCTACCTTTTTTTGCCCACCTATCAGAATAAATATCTCTTTATCGAGATTAACTGTAGGTGAAGGATATACGACTACATTTTGGGTTATGGACTCCGAACAAGCATTTTGCCCACTAAAGGTATAAGTGATCTGATGGGTTCCTACCCCAGCCAAAACAGGGTCAAACAAACCATCAGATGTTATTCCCTTACCTGAAAACTGTCCGACACCTGCGACTCCCAAAGTTTCTCTTGCCTGAGTAATTTTCGTTAAGCCTGCATTAAAGCATATTGCAGAGACTGCATCAAATACGACTGCGGGTGAAGGTTTTACGGTGATGGTTTTAGTTATTTGTGCAAAACACTCGGTCCCAGAATAAGCAATCATTCTAATAGTAAATGTTCGTGTTGTTGTGGAAACAAATGCAGGGTATTTATAAGTTGAGTATTCTTTTGTATTGTTAGGACTAGTATCAATAATGTCTGGAATGCCTGTTGGAGCTCCATCTGCACCCATGTAAAACTCCACTCTGGTAATTTTTCCCGAATTTACAGTTGAAGAATTGATAAATACAATTTCCTGATTACTACATAGATTTCCCTCGTTCTTGACTATAAGTTTTGGTGTGATTACGGAACCATTAACTGTAAAGACTTGTTCTTTAGCAAATGAACAACCGTTGACGTTGGTCGCGGTTAAAGTTACTTTGTAGGTCCCTACTGTATTATATTGATGCGATCCGTTTATTTCGGTTGATCTGTTGCTTGCGGTGGGTACGGTGCTGTCGCCAAAATCCCAAAGATAAGTTAGTGGCCCAGAGCCGCTATCTGCATCTGTGCTTATATTTTGGAAAACGGCCTTATCATCTATACAGGCGTCAGGAAGTTTGAAATCTGGCAATGGAGTCTTGTTTACAATAATTGTGTCCATGAATACCAAGCTTTTGCAAGCTAAATTCGAAACGGCATACATTTTTACAATATAAGTTCCGAAAGTTTTATAAAGGTGAGTTGGGTTCGTCAGCAAAGAAATTTCTCCATCACCAAAGTCCCAATTATATTCTTGGATTGACCCAGCCTCTATCGTTGAGTTATTAGTGAAGATTAGAGGTGTGTTAACACACCCAGTTTGACTCACGGTAAACTTTGGGGTCATTTTAGGTTTTACAGTTATTGTTTGCTCAAGAACATCTGAGAGACACCCATCATCAACCCCCACAAAGTACCTTAGTTTAAATACCCCCGATTTATTGTAAACATGTACAGGGTTCTGTTCGGTTGAAGTTTCACCATCCCCAAAATCCCAAAGCCATTTATTTACCGGCTTTTCAGGAATCTGCGAATCACTATTATTATCCTTGAACTGAATGTCGGTATCCGGACAGGGATTGGTATCTACAATAAATTTAGGAATTGGAAGTGGGTATACATCGAAGCTGAATTCGTAATCGATAGCTCCTGAGAAACAATTACCATCATCAGGTTTCAGAACAGTGACTACCATTTGATGTTTCTTTATTTCTGTAAAAGTGAATTTCTGATCGTATTCGTAGAGGTAGCTTATTCCTCTGGAAGTAGGCACTTCAATTGGTACTGGTGTATAATCCCTTGCAGGCAGATCATCAAGTTTCCATTTGATATTAATTGCTTTGTAATCAAGGGTGATCTTAAAGCTAGACTCTTGATTAACACAGGCATTGGGTGCATCGATCTTTGTAGTTGCATTGTTAATAAGCAAGGAATTGTTAGCGGCAAGGTTTGTACCCGCGGAATAGGCGTAAGACTCTGTAGGGCCAAAGCCATACGCCATAGCGTTAAAACCGTCATTTGCGGATATTTTGAATGTGCTGTCTATTACTTGAAACTGTACATAAGAATATTCAGGATCTGAAGGCATTTGCTGCCACCCAGCAACTGCTCGACCATCGATTCGAAATGACTTAACTGCGGCTGTTTTTATGAAAACATTGAGGAATTTTTCTCTAATTCTCTCCAAGTCGGAGGAGAACAAAGTCACTGATTTTATATTGAACTCGATTGGATTAAGTATCACCATGTCTGGATCACCTAATGGGGTTCCGAAGACGTTTCCGCAATCTTGAGACAAGGCATACTGTGCAACGCTTACATTCTTATTGGCTTTCACGAACATCGGCGTGCTAAGAAATTCATCTGTATTGTAAAAATCACCTTTATTTAAAGAAATGGATTGGTTGTTGAAATTAACAGTGGTGCCGTCCTGTTCTGCTACGATGCGAAGACCATAATATCTTCCGATAAATGGTATTACGCCATACGTTTTTCCCCAACTTGTTGTAGGGTAAAGTTGCTGGTAGAGCGGATCGAGCGACCGTGCGCAGCTTCCTCCTATCCTTACAGAGGTACTCCCGGAAAACATTGCAAACCGTTTATCGCAGTTATTAGCATATGCTTTATCAATTTCAACAAAAGTACCAGTCAGATCCTCTAAACCGTTGGGCAAATATTCATATACGTCTCCAGCTTTTGGGAGGTAGATGGAGATTTTTTGAGAGCTTCCCTTTATATGTATCAACAAACGAGTATCGTCTTCTGTAGCAGCAAGTACTATAAAATTCTTATTTGTTGAATTCCCGTTTTGTGACTGTGTATAGTTCATTGAATAATAATTCTGTCCTAAAGATTCAACAGGCAATATCAGGGTGGCGGCAGACCTAAATCCAGCGTAGATGTGCGCATAAACAGCTACCTTGGGCATACCTTCTGTAACCACAATATGAATTCCCCTTCCAGGGAGTAGCATGTTGCCTTCTACGGCATTGATGTACGCGGCATTTCTTGGGACATCAATTGGGACGGCAACGTTAGGCTGAACTGACTGCGTTAAAATCCGTGTATTGCCTACAAAAACGCTTACTTCTGATGAAGATTTTGAAGTGATATATAGCCTAATCTTAGCAAGAAGGCTACCTGATGGGTCATGCGTTGGGAAAACGGCCCAAAAATTAGTTCCCTCGTTGGATATACTCTGTCCCATGGCCCAATTAGTAAAGGCACAGCTACAAAATAACAAGAAAAGCAATCCCAACTTCTTCATACCATTGCACTATATACGGTAAAATTACTCGTCAGGTGTATCTTGTTTCAAAAGAGATTCTAAATGTTTGTTCGCCAGAAGTAAGCGTTCGGTAAGCTCCTTGTTTTCTTTCCTTAAAGAATAAATTTCAAAGGCTTTTTCAATGTTGATCCGCAGATCCTCGTCCATCCATGGTTTTTGAATGTATTTGTAGACCTGACCCCTATTAATAGCGTCTATTACTGCATTTATATCCGCATATCCTGTTAGAAGAATTCGTATAGGTTCAGGGAAATCAGGAATGATAGACTCTAGAAATTCTATACCAGTAGTTACAGGCATGCGCTGATCTGTAATGACAATCTGAATGTCCTGAGTTTCGAGTATTTTACGGCCCTCAATCGCAGACTCTGCGATAAATACATTAAACAACCTCCTAAAGGTTGCTTTGAAAGCGTTCAGGTTATGAACTTCATCATCTACGTATAAGACATTTATTGATACGTCAGAA
>JACMPF010000117.1 GCA_014377665.1 Pedobacter sp.
AGCTTTAAATAAGCTATCCAGTTTTGGCTTTCCAGCTTGGCGAAAAACAATGCCGGAGCTATAAACATACCGGTTGAGGTAAAGATCTGAAGAATCCTTATGGCTTCGATTGAAAATCCCTCACCAGAAGATATGCCCATCAAAGGTTTGAAACCATACATCGCAATCACGACGATAGCAGCAAGGATTGTAAATAATAAGGCTCCTGCAAACATCAGCAGCACTAATAACAGCAATGAGGTAAAAGGATGACGCGCGGTTGACCCGGATTTTAGCATGCTGATAATTTATTCGTAATTTTGCATTTTAATATACTAATCACAGTGTTGAAAGATAACTAATGTCTGTTAAGATTGGAAATATAGATTTAGGTGAGTTCCCGTTATTGCTTGCTCCCATGGAGGATGTGAGCGATCCGCCGTTCCGTTTTGTTTGTAAAGAAAGTGGTGTAGATATGATGTACACCGAATTTATATCTTCTGAAGGTCTAATTCGTGATGCCGCAAAAAGCATGGCAAAACTTGACATTTTTGAATATGAACGTCCGATTGGGATACAGATTTTTGGAAGCGAGATTGAATCAATGCGTGAAGCTACAAAGATTGCAACCGCAGCAGGGCCCGATCTAATCGATATAAATTATGGGTGCCCGGTTAAGAATGTGGCATGTAGGGGTGCTGGAGCCAGCCTTTTACAGGATATTGATAGAATGGTGCTCATGACAAAAGCGGTTGTTGGATCAACTGACTTACCGGTTACTGTAAAAACCCGGCTTGGATGGGACGACACAACAAAAAATATTTATGAAGTTGCCGAACGCTTACAGGATATCGGGATTCAAGCTTTAACGATTCATGGACGCACCAGAGCGCAAATGTATAAAGGTGAAGCTGACTGGAGTCTGATCCGCGATATCAAAAGAAATCCAAGAATAAAGATTCCAATTTTTGGAAACGGCGATGTAAATTCTATTGAAAGGGCTGCCACCTGGCGTTTGGAGTATGAGGTTGATGGAATTATGATTGGCAGGGCTGCCATTGGGTACCCATGGATCTTTCGTGAAATAAAGCATTTTTTTAAAACGGGTGAATATCTTCCAGAGCCAAATATTTCTGAAAGAGTTAATGTTTGCAGAACCCATTTTGAGAAGTCAATTATATGGAAAGGTGAGAAAACCGGGATTTTTGAAATGAGAAGGCATTATGCTAACTACTTTAAAGGTGTTCCTGATTTCAAGGAATACAGAATGAATCTTGTTTCTCTCGAAAAGATTGAGGACATTCATTCTACCCTTGACGAAATAAATGAACGCTTTCAAACAGAAATGGCCTAATTATTGGGTTTATTTTTATATTGCCTTTCATTAAATTTAATTTTATGGTAACCAAGATTACTGATGGCGTTAAAATTTCTGTAGAGACTATTTACCAGCCAGAATATTCCAATCCGGCGAATGAACATTTTATGTTTGCGTATCGCGTAAATATTGAAAATTTGACAGAAAATAGTGTACAATTACTTAACCGTCATTGGAATATTTTTGATTCAAATGGAACTAAACGTGAAGTTGAAGGGGAGGGTGTTGTAGGTCAGCAACCGGTTATTGAACCCGGAGATACTCACGAATATGTTTCCGGATGCAATCTTAAAACTGATATAGGCAGTATGAAAGGTTCCTACGAAATGGAACGTATTGTAGATGGCCTTAAATTCAGAGTGAACATTCCCGAATTTTACCTGATAGCGCCTTATAAATTAAATTAGTGGTCAAGAACCTTATTCCCTTCTGCCCATCAGCATACTGGCATAGTAAACCAATGCAGCTAAGGATCCTAATGCAGCAACTACATAAGTCATAGCTGCCCACCATAGTGCATCTTTAGCCTGATCATGTTCAACGGTTGTTTGCATGATACCCCGGTTGCTTTCAAGCCATGCTAAAGCCCTGTTGCTTGCATCAAATTCTACAGGCAGCGTGATAAAAGCAAAAACTGTGACTATACCTAAAGCTACAACTCCTACTAACAAGACTATTGGATTACCGGAAAACACCAATAACAAAACACCAATCATCAATGCCCATTGGGTAATCTTGGATGCCACATTGACCGCAGGAACTACTGAAGACCTAAACTTCAACCAGTTGTATGCTTTCGCGTGCTGCACCGCATGACCACATTCGTGTGCTGCAACTGCCGCTGCTGCAACACTTCGCCCGTTGTATACCTCCGGACTTAAGTTTACAGTACGGTCGGCAGGGTTGTAGTGATCAGATAACTGGCCTTCCGCAGAGATGATTTGTACATTAGCAATTCCGTTATCCTTTAACATTTTTTCTGCTATATCTTTTCCGCTCATGCCCGAAGCAAGCGGCATTTCAGAATATTGTTTGAACTTGCTCTTGAAGCGCCATTGTACTGCAAAACTAATTACAGCAATAACAATCATTAGTATTAATCCCATGGTATTGTTTTTTGTAAGATATATTCAATAACTATTCCGAATAAAAATAATCACAAATAATTTACCTTTAATATATGACACAAAGTTTTTCATATTGGGAGAAGACTTCATTTTTGTCCGGTTTTGATGTCATCATTATTGGAAGTGGAATTGTGGGCTTAAGTGCCGCCCTTAATTTAAAAATAAAAACACCTTCACTAAACATTGGGATACTAGAAGCGGGATTTTTACCAAGTGGGGCAAGTACCAAAAATGCTGGTTTTGCATGCTTTGGAAGCCTTTCTGAAGCAATTAATGATATTAAATCCAGTAGCGAAAGCACTTTCCTGCAACTAGTAGAGATGCGCTGGACCGGTCTTTCAAGACTCCGCAAACATCTTGGCGATCAGGCAATCTCCTTTAACTGTTATGGTGGCTATGAGATTTTCAAGGAAAAGGAAGAAAGTATAGCCCAAGAATATATTGAAAAAATTGAAT
>JACMPF010000118.1 GCA_014377665.1 Pedobacter sp.
AACATCCTTAAGAATGAATTAGCTGAAAAGCAAAAGCAAATTGACGATCTTTTTAACAATCTTTTGGATGATAAAACCAAGTCCTTGCTTGAAAAGCTCCAACAGATGATAAATGAAAATAATAAAGATCAGACTCAAAATGAGCTGTCCAAAATGCAGCTGGACAATAAATCCTTAAAAAAAGAGCTTGACAGGATTCTTGAGCTTTACAGGCAACTTGAGTTCGAACAAAACCTTCAGAATAATATCGACCAACTAAAGGATCTAGCAAAGGAACAAAAAGAACTTGCGCAACAAAGTAAGTCCAAGGACACTAAGGCTAAGGATATTAAAGTTGCTCAGGAAATACTTAATCAATACTTTAAAGATCTGAAAAAGGAGCTTCAAAGTATTGACACAAAGAATCATGAACTTGAACGCCCAAATGTCTTTAAAGTTCCAGATCAGGAAGCAAAAGGTATTGAGAACAAACAAAAAGAAAGCAATGATGAATTAGATAAAGGCGATAAGAAAGGTGCTGCTCAAAGTCAGGATCATGCGGCTGAACAAATGCAACAAATGGCTAAAAAATTGGAGGAAATGCAGCAGGAATCATCAGCGATTGAAAGTAAAATCAATGCCGGAAAATTGCGTCAGCTTCTTGAAAACTTGCTTAAAACCTCTTTTGACCAAGAAAAAGTGATGCTGGCTATAAAAACGATGAATTCCAGTGATCCCTTATATACCGCTAATGTCCAGAAACAAAGGGTTATTAAAGACAACCTTAAAACCATTTCAGACAGCTTGTTTGCTTTAAGTAAAAGGGTACCTCAGATTGAGTCGGTAGTGAACGATGAGATGCAAAAAATTAATTTAAATGTAGATAAAAGCCTTGAAAATTTAGGTGAAAGGAATACTTCCATCGCAAATCGGAACCAGCAATATGCAATGACTTCCATTAACAATCTGTCTTTGATGTTAAGTGAAGCATTATCGCAATTGCAAAACGCTCAGAAGAACCCAAAAGGCGGAGGTAAAAGTAAGGGGAGTATGAAGCAGCTTCAGCAAATGCAGGAGCAGTTAAATAAGAATATGCAGAATGCCCGACAGCAAATGCAAAAGAGTGGTAACCAGGGAAAAGAACCAAAGGGCCAGATGAGTCAGGAATTTTCTAAGATGGCTCAGCAGCAGCAGATGATCAGAGAAGCAATGCAAAAACTAAACAGAGAACAAAATAAAGACGGCAAAAACGGTATGGGCGACCTCAATAAGATGATTGAGGAAATGAAAAGTACGGAGAACGACCTAGTTAATAAAAGGATTGAAGAGCAAACTTTAGAGCGTCAGAAAAAAATTCTTAATAAAATGCTTGACGCAGAAAGAGCAGAAAAGGAGGAAGACGAGGATGTGAAAAGAGAGGCAAAAGCGGCGAAGAAATTCCCACCTTCTTATAAAAATATGTTGGAGAAATTTAAAGCTCAGCAGCAATCTGAGACAGAATGGCTTCAACAGTTACCCCCGCAGATGAACTACTATTATAAGAACAAGATCAGGACCTATTTTAAATTGTTAAATTTGCCAAAATAACTTTTAATATGTCCTCTAGATCCATCCACTTTTTTTCAGAAGATGTGCCCTACGTTGTAAAACAAAAAAAAATTCTTAGAAACTGGCTACTTTCTGTTGTTGAAAATGAGCAGTATGCGTTGGAAGAGCTAAATTTTATACTCTGTTCTGATGAATATTTATTGGGCTTAAATCAGAAATATCTTGATCATGATACTTATACTGATGTTATAACATTTGATAACTCGGAATTGCCAAAAACTGTTGCAGGTGATATATTCATAAGTATAAATCGCGTCAAAGAAAATGCTTTTATCCAAAAGGTTAAAGTTACAGAAGAGTTAGCTAGAATCATGGTGCATGGAACCCTACATTTACTAGGCTACAAGGACAAAACAAAGGCCGCCAAGCGAAAAATGACGTTCAAAGAGGAAGATTACCTGCAACATCTTCAAGAGCGGCTTAACGCGCTTTAAATCTACCGGACTATTTACTTCGCTTTGAAGGGTTAAGAGGGGTGCAAAGTCAAGGTTCATGCGATAAAGTATTTATTGTTTACTTTTGTGGTAATTTCTTATCTATAACATCGTTAAACAGAGACTTTGAGCACATTAATTGCAGCAGAAAATTTAGGCCACGCCTATCATGATGAATGGTTATTTAAAAACCTGACGCTGGGCATCCAGACTGGTCAACGGGTAGCCCTTGTGGGAATCAATGGAGCTGGCAAGAGCACCCTTTTAAAGCTACTTGCAGAACGCTTCTCCCCTCTTGAGGGTAAAATCGTTAAAAATAAATTAATAAAAATTGGCTTCCTAGATCAGGAGCCGACGTTTACGGAAGGCTATTCCATCAGCGATTTTATTTTTTCTTTAGAGAACAAGCAGCAGCAGCTAATAAAAGAATATGAGGAACTCATAGAACACCCTAATCCAGACGAGAAAAAATTAAATCGTTTATACGAAGAACTCAGCGAACATAATGCATGGGAGTATGAGCATGAAATTAAGACTATCCTTAGCCGGATGGGAATCAGGCATCTACAGCAAAAAATTTCGACCCTTTCCGGTGGTCAGAAAAAGAGACTAGCTCTGGCTAAATTATTAATAGAAGACCCGGACATTTATGTTTTAGACGAGCCTACAAATCACTTGGACATTGATACTATCGAGTGGCTTGAAAGTTTATTAACCTCAGGAAATAAAACGATATTGTTGGTAACACACGATCGTTATTTCCTAGATAATGTATGTAATTCTATAGTGGAACTGGACAGGGGAAAGATGTATAACTATAATGGTAATTACGCATATTTTTTAGAAAAGAAATTTGAACGGGAAGCTGCTGATGAAAGCACATTTCAAAAAAACAAAAACTTACTCAAAAAAGAGTTGGAGTGGATGAGAAGGATGCCTCAAGCTAGAGGAACGAAGTCACAATCAAGAATAAATGCTTATTACGATCTTGACGATAAGACGAAACAAAGATCTGATAATCAAACGATTAACCTAAATATGAAGATGGCGCGTCAGGGTGGTAAAATTCTTGAGTTAGATCACATTGGACAAACGTTCGGAGAAAAGAATATCATATCTGATTTTTCCTACA
This sequence comes from Pedobacter sp., assembly GCA_014377665.1. GTDB lineage: Bacteria > Bacteroidota > Bacteroidia > Sphingobacteriales > Sphingobacteriaceae > Pedobacter. The sequence goes on from JACMPF010000118.1 coordinate 3,154, forward strand.
CTTTTAAAAAAGCTGATAGAATTGGACTAGCGGGGAAAAATGGAACTGGTAAGTCAACTTTGCTTAACATTATCACAGGAAACTTTATTCCTGAAAGAGGAATCGTTGGGACAGGAGAAACAACGGTTTACGGTTATTATAAGCAAGGAGGATTGACCTTCAACGAGAAGGAGCGGGTGATTGATATTGTCAAATCTGATGCTGAGTATATAAAGATGGCGGATGGGTCAATGATTACCGCTTCTCAGCTTTTAACACTATTTTTATTCCCCCCAAAAAAACAGCATGGTATGGTAGAAAAGCTGAGCGGCGGTGAGAAAAAACGTTTACACTTGATGAAAGTGCTTATGCAGAATCCCAATTTTCTAATCCTTGATGAGCCAACAAATGATCTTGATATTGACACTTTAAATGTGTTGGAAGAATTCCTTGAAAACTTCCCTGGGGTATTGATCTTGGTTTCCCACGACCGTTATTTACTTGACAAGATGAGCGAGCAGTTATTCATCATGGAAGGGAAGGGAGTAGTAACCATTTACAATGGAAATTATTCTGAGCATAGAAATAGTTTGGAAGTTTCCAGAGAAAAGCCCCAAACTAAGGAGACTAAATCAAATGAAAAAGAGAAGCCTGCATTGAAAAAGCTGTCTTACAAAGAACAAAAAGAACTAGAAGATTCAGAGCTAAAAATTAGGGGTTTTGAAACTCAAATTGAAACACTCGATAAGTCTCTATTACAAATAGACAATAAGCAGTATCAAAAAATACAAGAGGTAAGCGAAGCTATTAACGTGTTGAAAAAACAACTAGACGATGTGTCAAGTCGCTGGTTAGAATTATCGGAATTGACGTCTTAAATACGATGTTCCAATTGGAGCGATTCAAGGTTGTTTCACGTGGAACACAAAAATACATACTATGTTTAAAGAATATGATGTTATAGTAGTTGGCGCAGGCCATGCAGGTTGTGAAGCTGCCGCGGCAGCGGCCAACCTTGGCTCTTCTGTACTGCTTATTACGATGAATATGGAAACTATTGCCCAGATGAGCTGCAACCCAGCTATGGGGGGAGTGGCAAAGGGACAAATTGTTCGTGAAATAGACGCAATGGGTGGATATTCTGGCATAATTTCAGACAAAACTACGCTACAATTTAGGATGTTGAACCTGTCTAAAGGCCCCGCAATGTGGAGCCCACGAACTCAAAACGACAGAAAAAGATTCGCTGAAGAGTGGAGATTGGCGCTAGAACTTACACCTAATGTGGACTTCTGGCAGGATATGGTTAGTAGTCTAATTATAAAAAATGAAATTGTCATAGGAGTAAAAACTTCGCTCGGTGTTGAAATAAAAGCGAAATCAGTGATCCTAACTAACGGAACCTTCTTAAACGGCTTAATACATATAGGCGAAAAGAAATTTGGGGGCGGAAGGACAGGAGAAAAGGCAGCTACGGGAATTACGGAACAACTAACTTCACTAGGATTTGAGTCAGGTAGAATGAAAACGGGAACACCCCCTAGGGTTGACGGAAGATCACTTAATTACTTGTTGATGGAAGAACAATGGGGAGACGAGAATCCTGGAAGATTTTCCTACACCGACGTCGATATTCCAAAAGAGAAAAGGTGTTGCTGGATAACTTACACAAATTCGAATGTTCACGAAACATTGAAAGAAGGGTTTGAGAAATCTCCAATGTTCACTGGTAGAATTAAAGGTTTGGGACCTCGCTATTGTCCTTCTATAGAAGATAAAATAAATCGATTCGCTGACAGAGAACGCCATCAGATATTTGTAGAGCCTGAGGGTTGGAATACGTGCGAAATATATGTAAATGGCTTTTCTACATCTCTTCCAGAAGATGTTCAATATAAAGCCTTGATCCAAATCCCAGGATTTGAAAATGCCAAAATGTTTAGACCTGGCTATGCAATAGAATACGATTATTTCCCACCTACACAACTGGGATTGACATTGGAAACTAAGCTAATTGCAAATTTGTTTTTTGCAGGGCAGATCAATGGGACAACAGGCTATGAAGAAGCCGCTAGTCAAGGTTTTATTGCCGGGATTAATGCCCATCAAAAGGTATATGAAAGGGAAGAGCTTGTCATGAAAAGGTCAGAGTCCTATATTGGTGTACTCATTGACGATTTAGTCACAAAAGGGACAGAAGAACCCTATCGAATGTTTACTTCCAGAGCTGAACACCGTCTTTTATTAAGACAAGATAATGCTGATATACGACTGTCACCTATTGGCCACAGCTTGGGTTTAATTAGCGACGAGCGTTTAGAAAAAGTTAATAAAAAAATATCTAACTCTGACGCGATCATTCAATTTACAAGAAAGCAAGGAATTGAGATGGCAGTAGCAAATGGTTTATTGGAAAAATTAGGTACTAGTCCTCTTAATCAAAATGTTAAAATCATTAATTTACTGAGTAGACCACAGGTTGGCATTAACGATATCAAAACAGTTAGCATTCCATTTAGGCAACTCCTTGAAGGTTATGATCAAGAAACAATTGAGCAAGCTGAGATAAAGATTAAATACGAAAGCTACTTTGAAAAGGAACAGGAGATTGTTAACAAGATGCAGAAAATGGAGGACAAAGACATAAATCCCCATTTCGACTATGCTCAATTGATTTCTTTATCTAAAGAAGCTAGAGAAAAACTTCTAAAGATTAAGCCAAGAACACTGGGGCAAGCTTCCCGAATTTCAGGTGTATCCCCTTCAGACATCTCAGTTTTAATGGTTCACCTTACTAAATAATCATTAATAGTCTGATTTACAGAGTATTAATGATTATTTTCGGTAGAAAAAAAGGCGCCTATTTTAAGACACTCTACGCGCAAAAAAAAAATTCTTTGAGGATTATATTAAAACTACGACAAAGCTCAATAAAACGCATATAAATGAATAATCAACACATCAGGCCTCTTTTGAATTATGCAATAGCAATTACATCAGTAATTATAATGATTTATGGGTGTGCGAGCATTCAAACTCCACAAGGTGGTCCGAGAGATACTAAGCCTCCAGAAATTATCAGTATGACTCCAAAAAATTTATCTACAAATTTTAATTCAAAAAAAATACTCATTGAATTCAATGAGTATTTTAAAATTGAAAACGAGGTGAAAGAGTTCTCTATTTCTCCAGAACTTGGTGTCGCACCCACCCTAAAAGTAAAACAGAAACGACTGGAGATCACTTTCACAGATACATTAGAAAATAACACCACATATACGTTAAACTTTGGAAAATCCATCGCTGACATTAATGAGAGCAATGCAATTAAAAACCTAACGTATGTTTTTGCAACTGGTCCCGTTTTGGATTCCCTAAGAATTAAAGGGAGGGTTACCAATACAAAAACAGGCAAACCCGAACTAGATGCTATTGCATTTATATTACCTATAAATAGGGACACGCTATTGGGAAAAGGTAAGCCTGCTATCTATACCCGTACAGATAGCAATGGTAATTATGCGCTAAATAACCTAAGAAAAGATACTTACAGATTATATGCTTTAAAGGAATCAAATGGTGATAAGATTTATCAACAACCGACGGACGAAATTGGCTTCATTAAAGATTCTATCAATCTGACAAAAAATCTTGATAGCGTAAACATTGCGCTCTTCAAAGAAGACGCCTTAACGTTCCGATTACTGAGCAGAAAGCTTGAGAAAGATGGATCACTATCATTTGCTTTTAATCAAAAACTTAAAAACCCAGAAGTAGTTGTTTTGGAACCTTCAAATTTAGATGTTAGCAAAAAGTTCAAGTTTAGTAAATATCATGATTCATTGCAAGTATGGCTGACTGACCTGAGTTTCGATTCTACTAAGATTAGCATAAAGGATGATGGTAAGTTATTACAAACGACGACAATTACGAGGGGTAAAAAAGAAACATATACCCGCACCTTGACCGCGACAGGAAATCTTGAAGGTACCAACTTGAACCCAAATAAACCTTTAAGACTTACATTTAACTTTCCGGTAGACAGTGTACATACTAATAAAATAACCCTTTTAGAGGACTCCATCGCTGTTACAAATTTTACCATTAACAAAGACAGCGCAGGCTTCCTGTCTTATTATCTACGATATCCTTGGAAGGCCAAACGATCTTATGACATTAAATACGGCGCAGGAGCATTTACTGGCATTTTTACCACCAGAAATAAAGAATTTAAACAGAATTTCACGCTTGGAAGCAAAGAGGATTACGGCACTTTGATTGCAAAAATTATGGTTCCTGAAAAGAATAGAAGCTATATACTTGATGTATTAAATGAAAACAATGTTTCTATCAATAACATTATCTTAACACAGGATACAACGGTTACATTGAGAAACTATAGGTCGGGCAAGTACTTCTTACGGATCACTTATGACAGTAATAAAAATGGCATTTGGGATACAGGAAATGTTTTTAAACGATTGCAGCCTGAACGAATATGGAATGAGCCGGTTGAGATGTCTATAAAGGCCAATTGGGATCGAAATGTTAATGTAAAAATTCCTAAGGAACAATAGTGTTTACTTAAACCAGTCAGCATACATTATATAATTGTCTGGAAGTTTATTCAATAAAGCCCTTTGCGCATCAGTAATAGGTTTCATTTTTTTTGCCGGTATCCCGGCATAAATAAACCCACTTTCACAAAGGGTATTTTCTAATACTACTGACCCAGCAGCTATAATCGTATAATCCTCTACAACTGCATTATCCATAACAATAGCACCCATACCTATAAGTATGTGGTTTTTAAGAATGCAACCATGAACTATCGCATTATGGCCAATAGACACTCGATTACCTACAACAGTAGCGGCCTTAAGGTACGTAGCATGGATTACCGCACCATCTTGAATATTGGTATCGTTACCAATAGTAATACTATTGACGTCACCACGAATCACAGCATTAAACCACACTGAACAATTATCCCCCATTTCTACAGTCCCAACAATCGTTGCATTCGGGGCTATAAAACAATTTATTCCCCACTTAGGAAGAACTCCTTTCACTGGTAAAATGATAGCCATATTTAGAAAACTGTATCTTGTAAATTAGCCTGATGACTTGGATAGTCAGTAGTATAATGTAATCCCCTACTCTCCTTTCTGGCCATAGCAGATTTGATAACGATAAAGGCTACTTGAATGATATTTCTAAGCTCACATAGCTTAACAGATACCTTATTCATCTTGTAGAATTCTTCAGTCTCTTGATGTAAAAGATAGAGACGGCGCATTGCACGTTCCAACCTAAAATCGGATCGAACAATCCCTACATAATCACTCATCAACTTTTGGGTTTCCCTTAAATTATGCGTAACTAAAATATCTTCATTTGACTGGGTAACACCATGCGCATCCCATTCAGGAATGTTATCGGGAATAACGCTCTTCTTAAATGCATCTATCACATCGAGGTAGATGCGATGTGCAAATACCGGAGCCTCCAAGAGTGAATTAGAAGCCAATCTATTCGCCCCATGGAGTCCTGTAGAAGAACACTCACCGCAAGCGTATAAATTCTTAATAGACGAACGTCCGTATTCGTCAACAAGAATACCTCCGCACATATAATGTGCTGCAGGCGTAACAGGAATAAGATCTTTGGTCATATCAATACCAATTGACAAGCATTTTGCATATATATTTGGAAAATGACTTAAGATATCCGCTTTTTTACGATTTCTGATATCTAGATAGACGAAATCTTCACCTGACTTTTTCATTTCTGAATCAATCGCCCTAGCTACAATATCCCTTGGTGCCAATGAACCTCTCTTATCATATTCATACATAAATTCTTCGCCATTCTTTCTTCTTAACACGCCTCCAAAACCTCTTACAGCTTCCGAAATAAGAAATGCCGGATACTCTCCAGGATGGTACAAAGCGGTAGGGTGGAATTGTATAAACTCCATATTTCTAACTTTCCCCTTAGCCCGATAAACCATTGCCATTCCATCACCTGTAGCAATAACAGGATTAGTTGTGCTCGAATAGATATGTCCAGCACCACCAGAAGCAAGGATAGTCACATTTGCTAATATCTTTTCAACATCGTTACGTTCTGTGTTGAAGGCATATATACCATAGCAGTTAATATCTTGTGTACTCTTATCAACATGTATACCTAGATGATGTTGGGTTATCAACTCCAAGCAAAAGTAATGTGTTAATATCTCTATATTGCTGTTTTCATGAATTTGTTTGAGGAGTACACTTTCAATTTCATAACCTGTCACATCTTTATAGTGAAGCACACGGTTTTCAGAATGTCCACCCTCCTTCGCTAAATCATAAACCCCCCTCTGATTCTTATCGAAGTTTATACCGTAATCAATGATCTCCTGAATACGTTGAGGACCCTCAGTGACTACTATCTCTACTATTTTTTCATCGCACAATCCGTCACCCGCAACGAGTGTATCTTCAATATGTTTTTCAAAGGAATCCCCTTTATCCACAACAACAGCAACTCCACCCTGAGCATATTTGGTGTTGGATTCATCTTCATTCGACTTTGTAACTATTAAAACCTTACCGAATTGCGCTGCCTTCAATGCGAAGCTTAAACCCGCAATACCCGATCCTATGACCAAAAAATCAACTTTTCTCATTAATTGTTATAAGTAAAGACATATTGTTAACAACTATAAAATAAGTGTTAACTTAATGTCTAAATAAATAGAGTAATTAGTTTACAATGTTTAAAGCTACTCTAAAATGATAATTGAGCACAATATTTTAAGTTATTTTTAAGCAAATTTGCATATGTTGTTAACTTTTAACATACCTATTAACAACAAACAAATATCTATTGATAAGTTTTTATATCAAATAATATCACCTTGTAAATCAGCTAAAATTTCAATTTAATTAACGTTTTAAATGTTGATAAAATAATAGTAAGTCAGATCCTACTATCAAATAATAATAATTACAAACATTACCAACACACTAATAAACAATAGAAATCTATTTATATTAAATAATTATAAATTATTGATCTGTTGAAAGCGCTTACCTTTACAAAAGCTCAACAGCCAAGAAAAGAAAAATGAGATCGATGGAATTGGATACTTTAGAAGAATTAAGCAAGAGAGGATTTATAGATGAAAAAATAGATCCAACTCTTGACCTGTTTGATGAGATTGAAAAGTTAAAAAAGAAAAAAAATGCAATCATTTTAGCACATTATTATCAAGATCCTGATATTCAAGATATTGCAGATTATATTGGTGATAGCTTAGGTCTTTCTCAAGAAGCGGCAAAAACTGAAGCAGATATTATAGTTTTTGCTGGTGTACATTTTATGGCCGAGACAGCAAAGATCTTGTCTCCAGGTAAAAAAGTGCTCTTACCTGATGTTAAAGCCGGCTGTTCCTTAGCTGATAGTTGCCCGCCACATTTGTTTAAAATATTTAAAGAGAAATACCCGGATCATTTGGTTATCACTTACGTGAACTGTACTGCCGAACTGAAGGCATTAAGTGATATTGTCTGTACCTCTACAAACGCCGTTCAGATCGTAGAAAGCTTACCCAAGGATCAGAAGATAATTTTTGGTCCTGATAAAAATTTAGGGGCTTGGGTTTCAAAGAAAACTGGTCGTGATTTAGTGCTGTGGAATGGTGCTTGTATGGTCCATGAAATATTTTCTAGGGAAAAAATAACTAAACTAAAAGAACGCCACCCTTCTGCTAAGTTCATTGCACATCCAGAATGTGAAGAAGCTGTATTACAGATGGCCGACTATATTGGATCTACCACAGGTTTATTAAAATATACAACGAATAGCGATGCCAAGGAGTTCATTGTGGCAACGGAAAGTGGAATTATTCACCAGATGGAAAAGGCAAATCCAAGCAAAACTTTTATTCCTGCGCCACCTAACAACAATTGCGCATGCAATGACTGTCCTTACATGAAGAGAAATACGCTGGAAAAACTGTACTTGTGTTTAAAAAATGAATATCCTGAGGTTACAGTTCCGGCACATATAATTATTGAAGCAAGAAAGCCCATAGAGAGAATGTTAGAAATTTCTGCTCAGTTTGGATTGTAAAAGCTTCGAATACTAGTTTAAGAAAAAGATAAATAATGTTTGAAAACAAAGAGCTTACAGATATAGCAGAATTAGGAGAATTTGGGTTAATTAAGCACCTGACAGATAACTTTAAAATTAGACATGAAACAAGCATAAAGGGAATAGGTGATGATGCTGCTGTTCTTAATTTTGGTGAAAAGGAAGTTTTGATATCGACTGATTTATTATTGGAAGGTATTCACTTTGATCTTGCTTATGTACCACTAATGCATTTAGGTTATAAGGCCGTACAAGTCAATTTAAGCGATATTTACGCCATGAATGGTATTGCTACTCAAATCACTGTTTCCATAGGATTATCGAGCAAGTTTCCTTTAGAGGCAGTAGAAGAGATATATAAGGGTATTGAACTAGCATGTAATAAATTCAATATTGACTTAATTGGTGGTGATACATCAGCCAGTAAACAGGGCTTGGTTATTAGTGTAACAAGTATTGGGTACGCCGATAAAAAGGATGTTACTTATAGAAACGGTGCTGAAGAAGGTGATCTTCTATGCGTTTCAGGTGACCTTGGCGGAGCCTATTTGGGTCTTCAAATACTAGAAAGGGAGAAGTTGGTTTATTTGGAGAATCCAAACATACAGCCAGATTTGGAAGGTAAGGATTACATTATAGAAAGACAATTAAAGCCTGAGGGAAGACGAGATATTGTAGATCTCTTGGCGCAAATGGATATTAAACCTACGTCAATGATAGATGTGTCTGACGGTTTAGCTTCTGAGATTTTGCACATATGTGAACAGTCAGAGAAAGGATGTAACCTCTATGAAGAAAAGATTCCAATTGATCCTGTGACCTATGAAACTGCCAGGGAACTTGGCTTAGATCCAACGATTTGTGCGTTGAGCGGTGGGGAGGATTATGAATTGCTTTTTACCATTAAACAATCTGACTACCCAAAGCTTAAAAATGATGTAGATATTAGTGTAATCGGTCATATTACGGATAAGAATTCTGGATGTAAAATGATTTCAAAGTCTAATGTCGTACATACAATTACAGCTCAAGGATGGACAGCTTTTAAAGGATAAACTATTCAGAATCAGTATTTTGATCGAGAAATCTAGTGTCTATTTGTTTAGTGGTTTTAGCACCTAGTTTTCTTATCTTCTCTGAGGTATTGGAAAGGTTGCCCGCCCCTGTACTGAGTTTGTTAACTGCTTTATCATAAGCATCCTGCGTCTGTCTGATGTTTTTTCCAATGCTTTCCATATCATTAAGGAAGCCTACAAATTTATCGTACATACTTCCGCTCAAACGTG
>JACMPF010000119.1 GCA_014377665.1 Pedobacter sp.
GTTTTGTAAAGTATCTAACAATTACAATCCTATGAAATATAACTTAAAGCAAACCGCACTCTTCCTTTGTTCCCTGTTGATGATTTTCCAGTCTTGTAGTAAAAAAGGAAATGCCCCGTCTGAAGAAGAGATGCCACTAACATTTGCTACACCAGTTAATGGCGTAAGCTATTCTGTAAAATCAGAATCCATAACTGGTAGTATTTTTAAAGATGATACCAACAATATCTATTGGACTGACACTTTCTCGGTGTTTAAAATCGAGGACAGCAAAATAGATTTAACGGCACGCTACAATGACGGTCGTGGTTTTCCACAGTCTCCTTTGCAATTGTATTTAGATATTGACGAGGCCGACAATCTTTATGTTTTGAACAAGAAGTTTAAATCTGCTACGGTTAACGAGCAATCAATCACTAAGTACGATTCTGCAAAAAAAGCGACTGTACTTTTACCTATGAAACCAATATTACTGCTAGAACTAATGCTACGGTACCAGCAACGACGGTAGGTGAGTTTTCTGTCTTTATAAAAACTGGAGACATATTCTATGTTGCAGATTTCGAAAGTAATAGGATTAGAAAGCTAACAGGCAATAATACAACAGAGGTTTTTGCAGGAAGTGGCGAATTTGCAAGGGGAGATTTTGTGTTTGAAGGACCAAGGTTAGCAACGCCATTACCAAGGCCAACTAATATTCCATATGATATAGTATTGAAGAGGTTTTATTCTTCACCATATGTAAGTAGTACGTTCAAAATAGTGCAGACATTTAGTCTTTAAGTTAGGCTTTTATTTTGCTATTGATATTGGGGGTTTTTGGGAGTTTGCTGACGCTGCTTTTGCATTATTTTTTATCGCATTTACCAAATAAAGAATAGATCAACACGAATGGTAATATTTCCTTAATTGAGAAAGTTTCATTCATTGTGATTCTTTTTTTATTTTAGTGCCATGACCAAATTAAACTACACTCTTCTATTATTCTTTCTGATGCTCTCAATAACTGCTTTTTCACAAGTTAAACCTTCGGAAATCTACGGGTCATGGGTGATTACCAATATCACATTTAAAGACGGAGCCGCCCTGCCCGATGAAAATCCGCTTAAATATACTTTTGTGAAATATACCTTTGACGAAGCTAATAAGATGTACAGCTCAACAAAGGCAGAAAGTAGAGGTACGTTGACTTATTACCAAGTAAAAAAAGACCAGTTGATTATAAATAATGCCTCAGGAGTTATCGTAAGTAACTTTTTGATCAGCAAGCGTGGTGCAGATACTTTAAATATACTACGTAAAGGACCTAAAGGATTTGCAGATCCTGATGCGATGATCTATACTTTTGTTCGTGAAGATTTAGTCCAGCAAGCGCAATCCAAGGTTGCAAGTAACAATTTTACTATTGCTGGACGCGATACTGTTTACAATCAGTCTTCATTCCTGTATGCTAAGTTCAATCTTCCTGCGGGTTTCGAGAGCTATGCAATGGAGGAAATGAAAGACAAAGCCGGTGAGCAGGGTACAGCGCTTTTCCGAATGAGCTTTATCGTCGATAAAAATGGAGTAGCAGATAGTGTTAAAGTTATTAAGGGAATTTGGCAGGCGTACGACGATATGTATTTGAAGGCTTTCAAAAAAGTGAAAGGTAAATGGAAACCTGCTATGCTAAACGGGAAACCAGTGGCAGTAAGGATGTTTGTGGAGGCAAGATATGTATCAAGCGCTATGATTCAACCGTCAATTGTATACAGTAGTCAGGGAGACGTATTTTTCAACAATGGTAAGTTTGATGTTGCCGTTCAATATTATGATGCTGCGTTAAAGAATTACCCAGAGAACGAAAGTAACATGTATAAGCGAGCAATTTGCAAACTAAGATTGAATGATACTGCTGGAGGTTTAATTGACTTGAAAGCCGTAAAAGACATGAAGGGCAGTTTGCAGGTCGATGAATTGATTGCACAGTATTCTAAGTAAATATTATCTTTTTTCTATTTAACACGATAGTTGCTGATAGCTATAACCCACATTTTACGGTTGCATTTGTGACAATGGGCATCGGTTGAGGGGTGTAACTTCTCTACACTACCGCAAAACGTGCAGGCATAAAGTCCCGGCTTATCGATCTGATTAGAAGATTTTTCAAACAATTCCGGTAAAATCGGTAAACCTGGCTTGACATCTTTGTCTTCATAAAAATAAATGCTCAAATTACCTGATGTCTCAAGAATGGCTTTATCAATTTGCCCAAGGTGAGAGATGCTCTGTTGTCTCAACTCCGAAAAGAATTCGTCAGTAGCAAAGTTCTCCTTTTTGAAGCCCTCAATATCAAATTCTCCCTCTTTCACCAAGTATACACATTTGCCTTCTACTGCATCTTCAATTTTTGTGCTTTTGGCCATCAGGTAAGTTGTAATTCTATACGCCCCTACTATAACTGCGAATATCACAACAGGCGTCAGTATTCCTATTTCTTTGTAAAACATCGGATCGCCAGCCGCAGAGCCTAAGCTGATAATAACTACCAATTCGAATACAGAAAGCTGTCTCACACCTCTTTTACCTAGTAACCTTAATCCAATTAGGATGATAAAATACATGATGATTGTGCGAAGGGATATCTCTATTAAGAACTCTAAGTTTTCTTCGCCGATAAGGAATCTAGTCCAGTCAATTGATAGCATCATAGGTAATTGTAATAAGACTCAAATTTAATTTAAACATATTGTAATCCTACACAAAATGCAGCCAACAAATAAATTACAAAAAACAGGATGGATCAGGTTGCTATTGTTATTAATACATCATAAACTTGTAATAACCACATTGAAACCAATACTATGACCATCAAATGGAACATGTCTGCCGGGCTCCTTGTCTGTCTTTCTGCGTTTATTATTTTTACCGTCTCTTTTACAACATTCAAAACCGCTATTACTGGCCCTAAGGTCGATAAACTGAAATTGCTTGCTGATTTTAAAGCAGAACATTTATACAGTCCTTCGGAACATAAAAACGGTTCATGGGTCGCCATGACCTTTGACGATAAAGGGCGGATGATCGCATCGGATCAGAATGGTTTTCTGTATAGAATCGTCCTCCCTCCGATAGGTGCAGATACAAATACGGTTAAGATCAAAATTGAAAAGCTGATTGTTGGAGATACAACTGTGTCTAAAATAGGTATGGGATATGCGCACGGTCTACTTTATGCATTCAACAGCCTGTATGTGATGGTAAATCACAAAAGCGACGACAAGTTTAAGCAGGGTAGTGGATTGTATCGCCTAGAGGATACAAATGGAGACGATCAATACGATAAAGTAACTTTACTTAAGGCTTTTAGTGGTGAGGGCGAGCATGGGCCACATAGTTTGGTGCTATCGCCCGATGGAAAATCCATCTACATGATTTTGGGTAACTATACGGATATGCCTCCAATGGATAAGTATTTATTGCCTAGGTCATGGAAAGAAGACAATGCTTTTCCGCTGATAAAGGATCCTAATGGACATGCTACCGACCGGTACGCACCGGGTGCTTTTGTGGCGCGCACCAATGAAACGGGTACAGAATGGGATCTGATCACTGCGGGATATAGAAACCCATTTGATCTTACCTTTAATGAAGACGGTGAACTATTCGTTTATGATGGAGACATGGAATGGGATTTTGGAACCCCATGGTACAGACCAACGCGGATTCTGCATGCGCCAAGCGGGAGTGAATTTGGATGGAGAACTGGAACAGGGACATGGTCTCCGGATTACCCTGACAATCTTCCAGCTATTATAAATATAGGTCCTGGATCGCCAACGAACCTCATCAGTGGAAAGGATGCCAGATTTCCAGAGAAATACAGGAGAAGTCTACTGGCATTCGACTGGACATTCGGCATCATATACGCTGTTCATTTAACTCCCGATGGAGCATCTTACAAAACCACAGCAGAAGAGTTTTTATCGGGGCAGGCTTTGCCACTGACAGATGGCAAGATTGGTCCAGATGGTGCATTATATTTCCTTACTGGTGGAAGAAGTTTAGAGTCTGATTTATACCGCGTTTATTACGGAGACAATTCGCTGCCTAACGATTCACTGGTGTCAAAGTTATCTGGTGCAGCTTTACAGGCGCAAAAATTAAGAAGGGAATTGGAGGAGTTTCATAAAGGGCCTAATCTTAAAGCCATTGAAACTGCATGGCCCAATTTAAAAAACAAAGATAGGAACATAAGATATGCCGCGCGAATTGCGGTAGAGCATCAGCCTTTGATCGAGTGGCAAGGGAAAGCACTTTCAGAGACTGACCCTATAATTTTGACTCAGGCGATAATCGCTTTAGCAAGAAACGCGGATAAGACTATGAATAGCAAAATGTTGAATGCGCTAATCAAAGTGAAATTTAGTAGCCTGAGCAAGACGCAACAAATTGATTATCTGCGTGCTGTGGAGCTTACCTTATTAAGGACGGGACAGCAGTTTCCTTCTGACAGAATTAAACTGAGTTTGTATCTAAATGCTCAATATCCTTCGAAACACAACGATCTTAACCGTATGCTAAGTAAGCTTTTGGTTTATCTTGGCGATGAAAAGGTTGTAGCTAAAACACTTTCGCTATTAGATGTCGCAACAGATAATGCTGGTAATCAAGAGGCAATGGCCAACTCCACTGATCTGATCTTAAAGAATCCGCAGTATGGAATGGATCTCGCAAAGATGTTATCGAAAACTCCTCCCTCGCAACAAACCTATTATGCAGTTGCGCTTAGTGAGGCAAGGCAGGGATGGACGCCGGCATTGAGAGAGAAATATTTCAAATGGTTTTATAAGGCTTTTTCTTACATGGGAGGGAATAGCTATATCGGCTATATTAATGCCGCAAGGAAGACGGCTTTAGGTAATGTACCGAAAGAGCAATTCGCTCATTTTGATAAGGTATCTGGAAATGATTTGGTTGATAACAATCAGCTTAAGTTCGCTGATATCGTGCAGCCTAAAGGGCCAGGCAAAGAATGGAAGCTTGACGATGCAGTTGCGGTGGTTAAGGATAGTTTGCTGAACAGGAACTTTGAAAATGGGAAGATGATGTTCGCCGCGACCATGTGTCGGTCCTGCCATAGCATTGGTGCAGAAGGTGGATCAGTGGGTCCGGATTTGACACATTTAGGAACGCGCTTTTCTGAGAAAGACATTTTGGAGGCAATCATTGACCCGAACAAGGCAATTTCAGATCAGTATGCTGCAACATCCTATTATTTAAAGGATGGTAGTTCTATATTGGGTAGGTTTAAAAGTGAAACGAAAGATAAGATCTTCATCTCCCAAAATCCGTTTTCGCCACAGACGCTTCGTTCATTAAATAAAAAGGATGTAATGGTAACTTCAGTTTCTAAACTTTCTATTATGATGCCTGGTATGATAAATAGTTTGAATAAAGAAGAACTAAAAGATTTGATTGCTTACCTCGTATCTGGAGGTAATAAGGAAAATAAAGTTTTCAAACCCGCTGTAAAGTAATAAGATCATCGATATGAAATTTAATTTAAAGTTTGCTATTCTTGTTTCATTGTGTTGCTTTTTAGGTTTATCGGCGATGAGTCAGAAGAAAGGCTTCATTAGAATTTTTGATGGTAAAAGCTTGAAAGGATGGAAGGGGGATTCGGCCCACTGGAAAGTAGAGAATGGAGTGATTGTTGGAGAGGTTACTCCTGAAAAACAATTAAAGGAAAACACTTTTTTGATTTGGGAAGGAGGGGAGGTTGCCGACTTTGAATTAAAAATTCAGTACAAGATTTCTGCCGGCGGCAATAGTGGAATTCAATATCGTAGCGAATTGGTACCCGGAATTACTTACGGATTAAAGGGTTATCAGGCAGATATTGATGGAAAGAATGAATATACTGGTTTGAACTATGAGGAGCGCGGCCGAGGATTTATTGCAAAGCGAGGAGAAAAAGTTGTAGTTGATGCAGCAGGAAAAAAAGTTCTAGAGCAGTCCCTTGAGAGCACTCAAGCACTGTCGCAAGTATTAAAATTGAATGATTGGAATGAGTATCATATAATTGCAAAGGGAAACCGCATGCAACATTATATTAACGGCGTATTGATGAGCGATGCTATTGACAATGATGTTAAAAACAGGAAGTCCTCTGGCTTACTAGGTTTGCAAGCACACGTTACTTCTGAGATGAGGGTGGAGTTCAGAAGTATCAGAATAAAGCAATATGCCAATTAAGGTTTCTTAAAGAATTTTCGTAACTTGAGGGATGTTTAATGCTTTAATCAACAAGGGTGATCTTGATATGACAGCGACATAGTTGCATTGATAGAAGACCTTAAAGCTTTCTTTTTAAGCCTTAATTGCGGTCGGCTGGAAGATAACTATGAATCTTAAGGTCTTCTGCAGTATTAA
>JACMPF010000120.1 GCA_014377665.1 Pedobacter sp.
AAATCGTTTCAGTATACTCACTATGCTTTTTTCTATATTACTAATGATTTATCCATTTAATGCGAAGAAGACACACCATTGCTTTAATTGTGGTAACGAATTTTAACCCATAAAAAAACTCCCGTTATTGGCGGGAGTTTTTATTTATAAATTAATATTGCTTATGCTTTAGCGGCTGCCGCTTTGGCTGCAGCTGCTTTTCTAATAATATTCAGTGCACCACCTGCTTTAAACCACTCTATTTGTTGCGCATTGTAACTGTGATTTACTGAGATTTCTTCCTTAGTGCCATCTGCATGATTTAAAACCAAAGTAAGCGGGATGTTTGGTGAGAAGGTTGTTAAACCATTGATGTCAATGACATCATCTTCAAGAATCTTATCGTAATCTTCCTTCTTAACGAAGGTAAGACCAAGCATACCTTGTTTTTTTAGGTTCGTTTCATGTATACGCGCAAACGATTTCACCAATACTGCACGAACACCAAGATGACGAGGCTCCATAGCAGCGTGTTCACGGCTAGATCCTTCACCGTAGTTTTCATCACCAACTACTATTGAACCTAAATTTTCAGCTTTATAGGCTCTTTGTGTTGCTGGAACGGGCCCGTACTCACCTGTTAGGATATTCTTTACAGAATCAGTTGAGTCGTTGAAGTAATTCACTGCACCAATCAACATATTGTTAGATATATTGTCCAGATGACCACGGAATTTCAACCATGGACCAGCCATTGAAATATGGTCAGTAGTACATTTACCTTTTGCTTTAATAAGCAACTTTAATCCTTTAAGATCGGTACCTTCCCAAGCTTTGAATGGGTCAAGTAGCTGTAGCCTATGAGAAGTTGGAGATACTAATACCTGCACTCCACTACCATCTTCCGCTGGTTTTTGATAACCTGCATCATCAACAGCAAATCCTCTTGGAGGAAGTTCATATCCTGATGGCTCGTCAAGTTTTACCTGTTCGCCTTTATCATTAGTAAGGGTATCTGTTAGTGGATTGAAACTTAAATCACCTGCAATCGCTAAGGCAGTTACCAGTTCTGGAGATCCTACGAAAGCAAAAGTATTTGGGTTTCCATCAGCACGTTTCGCAAAGTTCCTATTGAAAGAGTGAACGATGGTATTCTTCTCTTGCTTTTCAGCACCAACTCTATCCCACATACCAATACAAGGTCCGCATGCATTAGTGAATACCTTTGCGCCGATGCCAGTGAATATCTCTAGGAAGCCATCTCTGGCAATAGTATATCTGATCTGTTCTGAACCTGGGTTGATACAATACTCAGCTTTAGCAGTCAAACCTTTTGAGGATACTTGTTTAGCTATGCTTACCGCTCTTGAAATATCTTCGTATGATGAGTTTGTACATGAGCCGATTAAGCCTACATCAATCTTCATCGGCCATCCATTAGCTTCCGCTACCTCTTTCATTTTAGAAATTGGTGTAGCAAGATCCGGCGTAAAAGGCCCATTTAAATAGGGCTCAAGTTCATCAAGGTTGATCTCTATAATTTGATCAAAGTAATGCTCTGGCGCTTCATAAACTTCCGGATCACCTGTTAAGTGCGCTTTGATTTCATTTGCTGCATCAGCAACTTCAGCTCTATCAGTGGCACGTAAATAACGTTCCATACTCTCGTCATAACCGAAAGTTGATGTGGTTGCACCTATTTCAGCACCCATATTACAAATTGTACCTTTACCAGTACAGCTCATGCTAGTGGCACCTTCACCAAAATATTCTACAATAGCACCGGTTCCACCTTTAACAGTTAAAATTCCTGCAACTTTAAGGATTACATCTTTAGCAGATGTCCAGCCATTCAGTTTTCCAGTAAGTTTTATGCCTATTAACTTAGGGAACTTGAGCTCCCAGGGTAAGCCTGCCATGACATCACAAGCATCAGCACCGCCAACGCCGATAGCTACCATGCCCAAACCACCTGCATTTACAGTGTGTGAGTCAGTGCCAATCATCATGCCGCCTGGAAACGCATAATTTTCAAGCACAACCTGGTGGATAATTCCTGCACCCGGTTTCCAGAAACCAATGCCGTATTTGTTTGAAACAGAAGCAAGGAAATCAAAAACTTCTTTACTTTCTGTATTTGCAGCTGGAAGATCTATTTCAGCGCCACTTTTGGCAGTAATTAAATGGTCGCAATGTACCGTCGATGGAACAGCAACTTGTGGTCTGCCTGCTTGCATGAATTGTAAAAGGGCCATTTGAGCAGTTGCATCTTGCATGGCCACACGGTCAGGAGCAAAATCAACATAGTCAGTACCTCTAACAAAAGAAGTGTTGGTATTTCCGTCCCAGAGATGGGAATAAAGAATCTTTTCTGAAAGTGTTAAAGGTCTGCCTACTAATTTACGTGCCGCCTCAACGCGGGGGCCAAAGTTTGCATACACCTTTTTGATCATTTCAATATCAAAAGCCATTGATAGTATGGGTTAAAAGGGTAAGTATTATATTATTTCTAGCGAATTTACAAAAAAAAATAGGGGAGGGCCATCATCTGCATATCATTATATTATTTATACCTATTCTAAATAAATGAAGCGCGTCTTTTATGAAGAGTAAATGTGGAACGTCTACCCGAGCTGATCAAAGGTATAGCCCAGTTTGGAAAAATGTGCTAATACTCTTGGGAGTGCGTAGTATATCCTTTTTGAGGCTTTAATGCTGTCATGGAAAACGATTATAGAGCCATTTTTAGTGTGATTGATCACATTTTGCAGGCATTTTTCAGGACTCAAATTAGCATCAAAGTCACCACTTAAGGTATCCCACATTACAATTTCCGTGTCAGGGTATTGCAACTTGATCTTCCAGATTTGTGATTTTTTAATTCTGCCATATGGCGGACGAAATAAGTTTGTGCCGGTTTGCTGCTGGCACTTTTGAAAGTTTTGAATGTAAATATCATCGGACGTATCCCAGCCTTTTAGGTGATTAAAAGTATGGTTTCCAATGCTGTGTTCTGCGTTTTTTATTCTTTCAAAGATTTGAGGATATTTTAAAATATTATCTCCAATGCAAAAAAAGGTTGCTTTAGCGCTATAGCTTCTTAAAGTTTTTAGTACAAAGTCTGTAACATCAGGTATAGGTCCATCGTCAAAGGTTAAATAAATGACTTTGTCATCCCGTGTCTTGTTCCAGGTCAGCTGAGGATAATACCATTTTAATAGTAACGGAGATTTGACCAGGTACATGTTCAAAGATAGTAAACTGTAGTTGTACCTGAAAATTTACAAATTCAAAAAGTTGTTTATCTTATTATTGTGAAATTAAAATTATGAAGAAGCTTACCATAGCCTTATTATTTATTGTTCTTTCCGCGGGATTGGCTACTCAATCCAGTGCACAGGAAGTCATTACTATTCAACAAGCAGTGGAGCGCACATTGCAAAACAATTTGCAGATTAAGCAATCTAAGCTAAATGAATCTTTAAGTGAAGAAAATTTAAGGCAAGCTAAAAATGATGTTTTACCTACACTTAACGGAAATGGAAACTATAGTTTAAATTTCGGTCGAAGTATAGATCCATCGACAAATCAATTCATAAGCCAGCGATTTTCTGGATTTAACGGAAACTTATCAGTAGGGATGGATCTCTTTGCTGGTTTTCAGAAGATGAACCAGATTAAGCAAAATAAAATTTTACTCAGTGCTGATCAGACTGCAACAGAAAAAATTAAGAATGACTTAGTCTTGCAAGTGGTAACTTCTTACATGCAGATCCTTTTTAACAGGGATTTATTAGCAGCATCAAAGCAACAACAGAATGTCGCTAAACTGACTTTGAATCAACAGCAACAATTGCTGGATGCAGGTAACAAGACGCTTGCAGACGTTTCTGAGGCAAAATCTCAGGCTGCCACAGCTGAATTGAATGTTACCAATGCTGAGAATGCACTTACCATATCTGTTTTAACCCTGTCACAGCTAATGGAAATGCCAGCTAATACACCATATGATGTCCAGGCTCCGCTAATTAACAGTTTTACCGACAGCGGAACGGATACCAATATTCAGGAAGTCTATGAAAATGCCTTAAAAACTTTTCCAGATATCAAGCTTGCATCATTGAGATCTGAGGTTTCATTAAAAGCTATGGATATTGCCAAAGGAAGTTATTTTCCGAGACTTACCTTAGGTGGAGGGGTAGGAACTAACTACTCCAGTGGAAGACAGGTTGTAATTTCCAGAACCCCAACTCTAAACCAATTTGGACAAACTGCCAGTGGTGAAGCTGTGTTTGTTCCGGGAAGCGACATTGTAACGGCTAAACAATCTTTTGGAACGCAATTTACAGACAACTTTAATCAATCAGTAGGGCTAAGCCTTTCGATTCCGATCTTTAATGGGTTCTTAGTGCGCTCAAATGTACGCCGTGCTAAAATTAACTATCAGGGTAATATTCTTCAGGAGCAGACTGCCAAGAATAACCTCAACAAGGTCATCTCACAGTCTGTTGCTGATCTTCAGGCTGCCAGATCACGCTATTTATCGACGGAAAATGCTTTCATTGCGCAAAAAGATGCTTTTTTCGTAATCGAACAGCGCTACAACGTTGGCTTGGTTAATTCGCTTGATTATAGCACTTCGAGAACAAACAGAAACAAAGCTGAAACAGATTTTATACAAGCTAAATATGATCTTTTGTTCCGTGCAAAGGTGATTGACTATTATCTGGGAAGACAAATAACTTTTTAGTCCAAATTTTTAATACTGAGCATAACATATAATAATATAAGTAAAAGATGAAATTAAAACCAATTTTAATAGCACTAGGCGTAATCATAGCTTTACTGGTAGTCGCAAAACTTACTGGCCTTATAGGCGGGAAGAAAGCAGAGAAAGTTACCATAGAAAAAGCTGCCGACAGAAAAGTAATTGAGACCGTTACTGCTAGTGGTAAAATTCAACCAGAAACAGAGGTGAAGTTAAGCTCTGAAGTTTCTGGTGAGGTTACAGAACTTTTAGTAAAAGAAGGTGATGTGGTTAAAAAGGGACAGTTACTTTGTAAAGTAAGACCAGACGTTTTGAAATCAGGTTTTGACCGTGCTAATGCATCGTATAGTTCACAAAAGGCAAGTGTGGCATCTTCTCAACAAATGTTGACTCAAAATCAGGGTAATATGGTAAATGCGGAAGCAACCTACAAACGAAATGTAGAATTGTTTAATAAAAAAGTGATCTCCGCCTCAGAATTTGATGCTGGGAAAGCAGCCTATTTAACTGCGAAAACAAATCTAGGAAGAGCAAAAGCAGACCTAACTGCTGCAAAGTTTATGCTCGAGCAATCTGGTGCAACTGTTCAGGAGGCGGGTGCAAACCTTGCAAAAGCTACAATTTTTGCTCCTGTTGATGGGGTCATTTCTAAGCTTTCAGTTGAACTTGGCGATAGAATCCTTGGTACTGCTCAAATGGCTGGAACTGAGATCATGCGTATCTCAAACCTTTCCTCTATGGAGGTTAATGTTGATGTTAATGAAAATGACATCAATCGCGTGAACGTTGGTGACAGTGCTATAATTGAAGTTGATGCCTTTGCGGATAAG
>JACMPF010000121.1 GCA_014377665.1 Pedobacter sp.
ACAGGAAAAGAGGCTCCGCAAATCACGGTTGGCGCACATTTTTGGTTGGCACTAATCGGTTTGTTATTCTATACTGTACCGCTCATGTATGGTAGCACACTTAAGGGAATGATGTGGATGGACGGAAAGCCTTTTATCGATGGCGTAGTTTTTATGGCTCCATATTGGTTGTGGCGGGCCATTGGAGGTAGCTTTATGTGGCTTTCACACCTATTTTTTATTTATAATCTATATAGAATGCTTGCCGGAAGTGCGACTGTAGATCTGCGTGAAGTAGCAATAGAAAAGCTAAACCAATCCTATGTAAGTAATGAATCCAGTTTATAATTTCAATCAGAAGAGTAATGGAATTTTTTAACAATCATACTAAATTATTTACCGCCGCATTCCTGCTTTTTGCAGTGCTGACTCTTTTTGTTTGCGTTGTTCCGGCATTGAATAATCAGTCTAATAATGCACCACTTCCTTTTGCGCAACCGTTAAGTGCAGAAGCTATAAAGGGAAAAGCAGTATTTATCGCAAATGGTTGCGTAGCATGTCACACCCAGCAGGTACGTAATGTGGATATGGATAAAATTTGGGGTGAGCGCCCCAGTATTGCGGCAGACTATGCGGACAATCATCGCACGGACTTTTGGCGCAATACCGCAACATTAATGGGTACAGAACGTACAGGTCCGGATTTGACTAATATCGGTTTACGTCAACCAAGTATGGAATGGAACCTTTCGCACTTATATAATCCACGTATTGTTGTAAAGGAATCCATTATGCCCGCTTATCCCTGGATGTTTGAAGTAAGCGCTAAAAAAGTAAAAGGGGATGTTGAAGTTAGCGTACCTGAAGAATTTATGCAGGATGAGAAAGGCGTCGTGATTGCAAAGAAAGAAGCATTACAACTCGTCGCCTATTTACAAGAGTTAAAGCAAACTAAGCTGCTTGAAAGTGCAGCCCAACCAGCATTTCTTTATGAAAAAGCTGAAGGGAGTAAGGATGGTAAGTCAGGTAACCCAAAGGAACTTAATGGATCAATGCTGTATGCGAACAATTGTCAGAGTTGCCATCAACAGAACGGAGAAGGCTTGAAAGGAGCATTCCCTCCATTAAAGGGGAGTAAGATTGTTTTGGATGAAAATGTGGAATTATTCGTCAATATTATCATGAATGGTTATAATGGAAGAGAGAAAGAGGGGTTTGGTGCAATGCCAGCTGTGGGTACAAACAACAGGTTGAAGCCGATGGAAATTGCGGCAATTATGAATCATGAGCGCAGCAGTTGGGGTAACAATGCCAAAAAGGTCACCGTTGAGGAGGTGAAGAAGTTCATGGATAAAGCAAAGGTGCCAGCTAAATAGAAAATCATGAGAAGTCAACTTTTTATAGTATTAACGATTCCGCTTAGTTTTTTTATATCAACGGTATTCGCTTGCCCGGCCTGTGAGAAGCAACAACCAAAGCTGCTGCAAGGGATTACTCACGGGGCAGGTCCGGATGGTAATTCTGATTACGTTATCATTGCTTGTGCAGTGATAATCGTTCTTTTCACCTTGTTCTATTCCATCAAATGGCTTTTAAATCCTGGAGAAAAATCCGATAATCACATCAAGCAAATCATTCTAAATGCAGACTAAAATGGAAGCGCGCAGCAAGATTTATATTTTTATTGACGAAGAAATTCAACCTATAGCAGAGTTGGTTGCCCCTGTTAATTTTGAACTGGATACAACAAAACTTATCGATGGCAAACACATTCTTAAAATTGTTAGCAAAGATCCAACTGGAAAAGAGGGTATACGTCTTGTTCCTTTCGAGGTAAGAAATGGACCTGCTATTGCGATAGAGGGAATAAAGGAAAATGCGGTAGTGGATGGAATTATTCCGATTATGGTAAATGCCTATGGTAAAGGTGATCAGAAGAATTTTATGATAATAGGAAGTGAAACGCCCCAAAGCATTCCTTTTTGGATCTTTGTGTTGCTGATATTGTTTGTCGCCTGGGCTGCATATTATCATTTTACATCTTCAGCAATTCAGCTGTATACTAAATAGTAATCTAATTCAATATGGAAGTAAAACAAGATATAAATGGTTTGGATGAAATTATTTTATTTGTAAATACATTTTACGAAGAAGTTCAACGAGACGAATTAATTGGACCTATTTTCAATAGTGTTATTAAGGATTGGGAACCTCATCTGCAGAAGATGTATGCTTTTTGGAATGCGGTATTATTTGGTGTTCCTGGTTTCACTGGGAATCCGTTTGCAAGGCATGCACCTTTACCCATAAAAAGCGAACATTTTGAACGATGGATCCTGCTATTTTATGGAACTATAGATCAACTTTTTATAGGTGAAATGGCTGATAATACAAAAAAGAGAGCCGAGACTATGGCTATCTTGTTTTTAAGTAAACTTGATGCCATGCGTGGATGCCCAGGATTAGTAATTGTGTAAAGATGCAAAACAACAGTTAATCGCATCAGCCATTTTAGGGTTATAATTTTTGGGAAAAAGCTGGAATATAGAACCTTTAGCGTATTTTAGGGTTATACACCTATCACTCTCCCTAACTTGAAAGCATTAAATTATGAAGCACTATGATGCCATTATTATCGGTGCAGGTCAAGCCGGTACACCACTTGCTAAAAAACTAGCATTAGCAGGTAAAAAAACAGCGGTAATAGAAAAGAGAATAGTTGGCGGGACGTGTATTAACGACGGTTGCACTCCTACAAAAGCGATGATCGCCTCTGCTCAGGCCATACATAAAGCCAGAACTGCCGGAGATTTAGGAGTCAAAATAGTAGACATAAAAGTCGATTTTAAGAAGATTAAGAGCCGTAAAGATGAGATTGTTAAATCTTTCCAGGCTTCTGCGCAAAAAGGCATTGACGCTACGAAGGGCCTGGATCTTATTATGGGAGAAGCAACCTTCTCTGGAGAAAAGCAGCTAACCATAGCCACTTTTAACGGAAAAAAAGAAATAGTAACGGCCGATTGGATCTTTATTAATACGGGAACCAAAACTGCAGTTCCTGATATAAAAGGACTAGAAGATGTGAATTACCTAACTTCTACAACCATTCTTGAGTTAGAAGAGGTTCCTGAAAGTCTTGTCGTGATTGGCGGGAATTATATAGGATTGGAATTCGGCCAAATGTTTCAACGCTTTGGTAGCAGGGTTACGATCCTGGAGAAGTCTCCCTCTATTATGGGAAGGGAGGATGATGACGTCTCCGAAGAGCTTACCAAAATATTAGAAGATGAAGGACTGGAGGTTTTAACGGGTACGAATATTGAAAGTATCGAGAAAAGGGATGGTAAGATCATCGTTAGCTTGAAATTAAAAGGTAAAACAAAATCTATAACCGCTACTCATCTTTTAATCGCAGTAGGTCGAACACCGCAAACGGATACTCTTGGTCTGGAAATCGCTGGTGTGAAAACCGACGATAGAGGAAACGTGATCGTTAATGAAAAGCTAGAGACTAACGTTAAAGGTATTTATGCCTTGGGTGATGTTAAAGGTGGGCCGGCATTCACGCACATCGCGTATAACGACTATACGATTGTTTACAGAAACCTGATTGAGGAAACTAAGCTAAGCACAAAGGGTAGGCCAGTGCCTTATTGTATGTTTACTGATCCTCAACTTGGTCGTATTGGACTTTCAGAAAAGGAAGCTAAAGAAAAAGGACTGGATTACCTTGTAGCAAAGATCTCTATGGAACAAGTGGCACGTGGAATTGAAACAGGAGAAACCCTGGGTTTCATGAAAGCAATTGTCGACAGAAAAACCAAGGTGATTTTAGGAGCTTGTATGCTTTGCGCTGAAGGAGGAGAAATCATGTCCGTTTTACAAATGGCGATGCAAGGCGGTATCACTTATGATATGATTAGATATAATATATTTGCACATCCAACTTATTCAGAATCTTTAAATAACCTCTTCATGAAAGTAGAATGATAAAAGTATCTGGGTTAACCAAGACTTTCGGGAACATTAAAGCAGTGGATGATATTTCATTTGATGTTTTAGAAGGGGAGAATCTTGTGTTACTTGGTACCAGTGGCTGCGGTAAAACTACTACCTTGAAAATGATTAACAGATTGATCGATCCTGATGCAGGAACGATATCAATTAACGAAGTTGATACCTCAAGGGAAAAGCCAGAGTTACTTCGTAGAAAAATAGGTTATGTAATGCAGAATATTGGGCTCTTCCCTCATTATACCGTTGCAGAAAATATAGCAGTAGTGCCCAGACTTTTACAGTGGGATAAGAAGCATACCATAAACCGAACACTGGAACTTCTTAAAAAACTTCATCTTCCTGAAAATTACCTGCAGCTATTTCCCAGGGAGCTTAGCGGGGGACAGCAGCAACGTGTAGGTTTAGCCCGGGCTTTAATTAGCGATCCTGATATTTTGCTAATGGATGAACCCTTTGGAGCTTTGGATAATGTCACAAGATCAAGCATCCAAGCAGAGTTTAAAGCGTTGGAAGAATTTACAAAGAAGACGATCTTAATGGTAACTCACGATGTTCAGGAAGCTTTTGAACTGGCAGATCGGATTTGTCTTATGGATCAGGGTAAAATTATTCAGATTGGAACACCTAAAGAGCTGTTATTTACTCCGAAAAATGACTTTGTAATAAGGTTTCTCGACGGACAACGACTTGCGCTTCAGTTTAAACTAGTGACTATTGAAGATCTTTGGGAATTCTTGCCAGAAGATCCCAGGCACACCAATAAAACAATTTCAGCTGATAAAGCCAGTATGTGGTCGGTCATGGAGGCATTTAGCGCAGATAGGTCGATTGAACATCAATTTTTTGTAAATACACGCACTAAGACTATTAAAGGCCTAAACTTCACGCAGCTTACAAATGCCTTTAACTCTTATCAAAATAAGGAAATCCATGACTGAGCAACAGCAAACATTATGGAGTTTTATGTACGAGCAGTCGGACAAGCTGCTCAGGCAGACCTTTCAACACCTTGGATTGACTTTTACATCCTTGCTACTTGCCGTGGCCATTGGGCTTCCTTTGGGTATTTTGATTGCGCGTAAAAGCAATCTGGCAGGGAGTATTCTCGGTATCGCAGGAGTATTGCAAACCGTTCCAAGCATTGCTCTTTTAGGCTTTATGATTCCCCTCCTGGGCATTGGAGCTAAACCAGCTATTGTTGCCCTGCTCATCTATGCGCTGTTGCCTATCATCCGTAATACCTATACTGGTATCGTTGGCATTGACCGTTCCATTATTGAGGCCGCGAATGCAATGGGAATGAGTAAAATGCAGATTCTTTTTCGAGTAGAACTTCCATTAGCTATGCCAGTATTATTGGCAGGTGTTCGAACTGCTACTGTAATTAACGTGGGTGTTGCTACTCTTGCTTCCTACATTGCGGCAGGGGGATTAGGAGAGTTCATATTTGGAGGAATCTCCTTAAACAATACCAACATGATTCTGGCAGGGGCTATCCCCGCGGCTTTGTTAGCCGTTTTACTTGATTTTCTCTTATCAAGACTTCAAAAATTAAATGGTAAGAAACTTAAGAAAGTCCTGCTTACATTTCCAGTAATCATCGTCGTTTTAGCTGGATTTTATCTGTGGCCTAATACCTACACCACAAAGCTAAGGGCCGGGTTTACCCCTGAATTTATGGGTAGACAAGACGGAGACCTCGGACTAAAGTCGATTTATGGGTTGAAGATTGGCACCACTGTGATTAGCGATGCGGTAATGTACAAGGCTGCTTTTGAAGGGGATTTAGATGTGATTAGCGGATACTCCACGGATGGAAGGTTAAAGGCATTTGACCTTCGTATTTTAAAAGATGATAAAGGGATCTTTCCTCCTTACTATGCGGCTCCGATAGTTAGGGAATCTTCCTTAAAAAAATTCCCTGACCTGGAGCAAGTGCTTAATCTTCTCGCCGGGAAAATTACAGATTCTGTGATGACTGACCTCAATTACCGAACAGACTATTTAAAACAATCTCCTGAGCGTGTCGCTAAAGATTTTCTTTTGAAAGCTGGGCTTTATCAGCCGCCAAGAAACGGACAATCAGGCGTAATAAGGATTGGGTCTAAAATCTTTGGGGAGCAATACATCCTCGCCGAAATGTATAGCATACTTATTAAGGGGAATACTGACTACGAAGTGGCAACTAAAACTGGTCTTGGAGGCACAAAGATTTGTTTTGATGCGCTAATGAATGATCAAATTGACTTTTATCCTGAATATACCGGAACGGGCCTCTTGGTTTTATTACAGCCAAGCCCAGAGTTAGTTAAGGAAATCACAAAGGATAGCCATCGTACCTACAATTACGTAAAATCGGCCTTTCAGAAGGATTATAAAATCAAATGGCTGATGCCTATTGGCTTTAATAATTCTTACGCATTGATGATGAGGAAAAAGCAATCACAGTCACTCCATATTACTTCGATCACAGATCTTACGAAATATTTGGCGCAAAAATAGAATCTTAGAATTGATTTGAAAGACCGGCTTATAAGACAGGCCTTTCAAATCAATTGCTTATCTCCAACCGCCTCCTAAACTCTGATACATAGTTGTTATTGCATTTAGCTGTTTCTTTTTTGTTTCGATCAATTCTAACTTTGAAGATAACGCATCCCGTTGTGTCATCAGCACTTCAAGGTAATCGGCTCTTGAAGACCTAAAGAGATCGTTTGAGATATCTATGGATTTGGTTAACGCGTCCACTTCCTGCGACTTCAAAGCATAGCTTTTTTGCAGATTGTCGATGTTTGACAGTTGCGTAGAAACTTCAAGATAAGCATTTAGAATAATGCGCTGGTAATTGTACATAGACTGCAATTGACGAAGATTGGCATTATAAAATTCTGCTTTAATTCCTTTTCTGTTTACCAAAGGTCCCGCTAGATCACCAGCCAGCGAGTATAGCATAGATTCCGGTAACTTAACTAAATAGGCAGGTTTGAAAGCCTGAAAGCCTAACGCTGCGGAAATACCAAATGAGGGATAGAATTCAGCCCTTGCGACTTTGACATCCAACTTAGCAGCAGCCAATTTCAATTCTGCTTGCATGATATCAGGCCTGTTGGCCAACAGTTGTGATGGAATACCAGCGCTAACAGTTGACGGGATTATTGCGATGAAATCATTTCTATCCCGTATTATTTCCTGCGGATATCTACCAAGTAGCAAATTAAGTTTGTTTTCAGTTTCCTTTGTTTGCTGTAGAATCTGGAACTCCAATCCTTTAGAGTTCAAAACTTCCGCTTTAAATTTTTGAACAGCAAGCTCCGTTACCCGTGTTGCTTCCTTTTGTATTTTCACAATTTCCAAGGCGTTCTCTTGCAATTTAATGTTCTGTTTCACAATGGCAAGCTGATTATCGAGAGCCAGTAGTTCGTAGTATGAATTTGCAACCTCCGCAATCAGATTGGTCAGAACAAAGTTTTTACCTTCAACGGAAGCCAAGTATCTTGTGACTGCCGCTTTTTTAGCGTTATGTAGTTTGTTCCAGATGTCGGCCTCCCAGTTGGCGTACAGAGATGCCCCATAGTTTGGCAACGGATCAGGAAACTCTCTGCCTGGCGCGACTTCGGTAGTAGCATCACCTGCGCCCTGACTCGTGTACCTGCCAACTTTTTCAATTCCAGCTCCAACTCTTACGCCAACCGTTGGCGATAGGTCACGAGTTCTGAAAGCAATCTCATTCTTAGCAATTTGGATTTCTTGTAATGTGGACGCGAGTTCCTGATTGTTTTTTAATGCAGTATCAATCAGAGTTACCAAGTTCTTGTCTGTAAAGAAGTTTCTCCAACCCATATTTGCAATACCGGAAGTGTCTTTGCTGTTGTTAAAGGATTCTGGCATAGGTCTGCTATCTGCTTGTTGCGTAATTGCTGGAATCTTACAGCCTGCTACTACCAGACAAATGCCTAGTAGCGCAGCGTATTTATTTATTTTAAGCTTATACATTGTGATCAATTTCTTCTGTTAGTGGATTCTCTTCTTCATTTTTCACCAGGTTGAACCGCTCGGAGATGCTACCGAAAATGAAGTAGAGTCCCGGTATGATGATTACTCCGAAAACGGTTCCGAATATCATTCCACCAGCTGCGGCGGAGCCAATTGTTCGGTTACCAATTGCACCAGGACCTGAAGCGAAAACTAGTGGTATTAATCCTGCGATGAATGCAAAGGAGGTCATTAGAATTGGCCTAAACCTAACTGCAGATCCCTCGATCGCGGCCTGAAGTACCGTACTTCCAGCTTTATGTTTCTGAATTGCGAATTCGATGATTAGAACAGCATTTTTACCCAATAGACCAATGAGCATCACCATAGCAACCTGCGCATAGATGTTGTTTTCCAGTCCGAATAATTTCAACAGTAAAAAGGCGCCAAAAATCCCTGCTGGTAAGGAAAGAATTACCGGGAAAGGTAATATGAAGCTCTCATACTGAGCCGCCAAAAGCATATAGATAAACACCAAACAAATCAGGAAGATGTAAATAGCCTGATTTCCTCGAGCTACTTCATCTTTAGAAATACCTGCCCAGTCGATGCCAAATCCTCTCGGTAAGCTTTTTTCTGCTACCTCATTCACGGCAGAAATTGCTGATCCACTACTATATCCTGGAGCAGAGGTCCCACTTATTTCTGATGAATTGTACATATTGTGTCTCGTGATCTCAGAAAGTCCATATACCTTTTCAATCTTCATGAATGCAGAGAATGGAACCATTTCATCTCTGCTGTTCTTGACGTACAATTTTAAGATGTCCTCCGGCAAAGCCCGGTATTGCGGCAGGGCCTGCACCATGACTTTGTATTGTCTGTCATATTTAATAAAGCTGGTTTCGTAATTACTACCTACTAATGTCGAAAGTGTGTTCATCGCATTCTCAATCGTTACCCCTTTCTGCTGAGCGATGGCGTTGTCAATCTTCAACATATATTGAGGGAAACTGGCACTATAAAATGTAAAAACAGAGGATAGTTCAGGTCGTTTGTTGAGTTCTTTAACAAACTCCCTACTTACCGTTTCCATTTTTTTATAATCACCTGAGCCGCCCTTATCTAGCAAACGCAACTCAAAACCACCAGCTGCTCCATACCCAGGCACAGCGGGTGGTTGAAAGAATTCAATGGTCGCACCCGTTACATCTTTAGACTTTTCTTTCAACTCATTAATTACCTCCTGAACAGAATGCTTGCGTTCATCCCAACTTTTTAAGTTAATAAGGCAAGTTCCTGCGTTTGCTCCCGTACCTTCTGTAAGAATTTCATATCCTGCCAATGAAGAAACAGATTGTACATCTTTCATATCCTCTGCAATCTTTTGTAGCTTCTGTGCCACTTGATTGGTTCGTTCTAAAGATGAGCCGGGAGGTGTTTGAATTACCGCATAAAACATTCCCTGATCTTCATTTGGAATAAATCCTGAAGGAAGATTGTTATTCAGTAATAAAGTCCCTGCGCAGAAGGCGAACAGCATGATATAGGTGATCGATCTTCTATTAACAATAGCTCCCAATAGCTTTTGATATCTTCCGGCAACCTTGTTGAACCAGTTGTTGAAACCATCTAAAACTTGGGTAACCCATGTTTTTCTTTTCGCCTTTCCATGATTATTTTTAAGCATCATAGCACACAAAGCTGGGGTGAGGGTAAGTGCAACCAGGCCCGACAGGATGATAGAAGTTGCCATAGTTATTGAGAACTGTCTGTAAAATATACCGACAGGTCCAGACATAAACGCAACGGGCACAAACACGGCCGCCATCACAAGGGTGATTGCAATAATTGCCCCGCTGATTTCATGCATTGCTTCTTCTGTTGCCTTCATAGGTGAAAGATTTTTCTCTTCCATCTTCGCATGGACGGCTTCAATCACCACGATGGCGTTATCGACGACAATACCGATAGACAACACCAATGCAAACAGGGTAATTAAGTTGAGTGTAATCCCGAAATACTGCATGAATAGAAAAGTTCCGATTAGTGATACTGGGACTGCGATAGCAGGTATCAATGTAGAACGCCAGTCTCCAAGGAACAGGAACACCACTAAGCCTACCAAAATGAAGGCCTCAACAAGGGTGTGAATCACTTTCTCAATAGAGGCATCCAGGAATTTTGATACGTCGTAACTGATCTCGTAATCTACTCCTTTAGGGAAGGAAGTAGACTTGATCTCTTTCAGCTTGTCTTTTATGTCTTTGATTACCTGACTTGCATTACTTCCATAGGATTGTTTAACCACTATAGCGGCTGATTCCTTTCCATTCAAGCTAGAATAAATGTCGTAAAATGAACTTCCAATCTCTATTTCGGCAACGTCTTTTAGATGAACGGTTTCGCCGTCAGCGCTAGATTTAAGGATGATATTTTCATATCCCTCTTTGGTGCTGTATCTACCCGGATACTTTAATACGTATTCAAATGACTGCGATCTCTTACCAGAGCTTTCTCCTGTTTTACCCGGTGAGGCTTCTAAACTTTGTTCGTCCAGGGCTTTTAGCACTTCATCAGCAGAGATTTTATAGGCGAGCATGCGGTCAGGCTTTAGCCAGATCCTCATGGCATATTCCCTGTTTCCAAGGATATCCGCGAAACCTACACCGTCTATTCGTTTGAGTTCAGAAAGCAGATTGATATCTGCGAAGTTGAAGAGAAACTTTTGATCCATTTTTGGATCCTTGCTGTACAAATTGATGTACATCAGCATATTCGACTCCTCTCTCGTAATTTTTACGCCCTCCCGGACTACCAGTGGAGGGAGTTTATTGATGACTGAAGCTACCCGGTTTTGAATATTTATTGATGCCTGATTGGGATCAGTGCCCAGGTTAAAGATTGCTTGAATGGTAGCTTCACCATCGTTACCGGCATCAGATGTCATGTATTTCATCCCCGGAACACCGTTAATGGCCCGTTCTAAAGGAATAATTACCGACTTTATCATTAATTCTCCGTTAGCACCAGGGTATTCTGCTGTGATGTTTACTTTAGGTGGCGAAATCGATGGGAATTGCGTTACAGGAAGTTGGGTAATTGCGAGCGCACCCAGAAAAGTGATAATAAGAGATATCACTATAGACAGGACGGGCCTGTGTATGAACTTATTAAACATAATTACTTTTTTAGAATGAAACTATTCGGCTTTCAGTTGAAGGCGGGAAATGACAGCCCTCGGTGCAATAAATTCGGATTTGATCTTGTCGTCGTCTTTGACTTTTTGCACCCCGTCAAGCAAGATCTTTTCATCTGCTGTAAGTCCGCTATCAACAACATAAAGATCTGGCATTTGACTACTTATTGTTATGTTTCTAGATCTAACAGTGCCCTTTTTATCGACTACAAAAACATAGATTTTGTCCTGAATTTCGTAAGTAGCTTTTTGAGGGATTATTAAAGCATTTTTTAGCGGCATGGTCATCTGGACTTTCCCTGTCTCTCCGTTTTTCAATAGTTTATCCGGGTTTGGAAACCTTGCTCTAAAAGCTATATTTCCAGTTTCACTGTCAAACTCACTTTCAATGGTTTCCACATTACCCTCATACTTCAGAAGTTCATTGTTCGCGAGTAACAGGCTTACTTTTTTATTGCCCCGATTTTTAAGATCCGTTTGATAATTTAGATACTCAGGTTCCGATACGTTGAAATACGCAAACATCTGGCTATTGTCGGACAGGCTTGTTAGCAGTTCCCCTTCATCAACAAGGCTACCAAGTTTCAACGGAATACGGTCAATAGTGCCATCAAATGGTGCCCTGATTTCTGTAGCGGAAAGGTGAAATTTGGCCATTGTGATTTCAGCTTTAGCCTGATCAAGTTTAGCTTTAGCCATGGCATATTCGTTTTTGGACACTACATTTTTATCAGACAAAAGCTTTGTGTTTTGCAATTCGATTTCAGCAGATTTGGATTCAGCCAGAGCTTTGTCAAGTTCAGCCTCGTACATTTTAGGCATAATCTTAAACAGCAATTGGCCCGCTTTTACAGATTGGCCCTCATCGACGTAAATGGTTTGTAGAAAACCTTTTTCTAGTGCTCTGATTTCAATATTACGCACAGATTTTATTTGGGAAACATATTCCTTAGTGAAAGAAGTATCTATTTTTAGTGCGCTTGTAACAGTGTACTTGCTTTCTTCCTCTGTTTTTACTTCTTTGGTGGTACAGCCTATATGGCATAAGATTGCACACAAGCCTGTGAGCATAAAGATTCTCTTCATTGTTATTATAAATATTAAGTAAATTGATAGCCCAGGTGATTGATACCCGGATGGATAGATCGGTTTTTTAGCATGTTATTGCCTATACGAACCAATAAATATTTATCAAATTCTTAATACCCTTTGAAGAATGTATTTATAAGAAGACTTGTAAGATAAATGCTTGCAGAATGGCAAGCAGTTTTTGAGGTAGTTATAGAAATGAACTAAAATAGAGGCATATGCCAGTGTCACGAAGTAGTTTATCAGTTCAATATGCTTCCGGGCAATTACAAACTCTTCATCATCATCCTCTATGTTGATGAAGTCTTCCTTTATTTCGGTAAGTGTTTTATTTTTATGCAGGAAGAAAGCCGGCGCTACAGTCTTTGATGAGGAATGTGTTATAATGATTTTTTCATCCGGCTTATAGGTATCCTGAGCATTCGTATGGGAATAGCTATACTGGGATCCGGTTAGCAGGAAAAAACACAGAGACAAGAATAACAGAAAAGTGGCTCTCATAATTTGCCTCAAAAGTAATATTTGGTATGTTAGTTAGTGCTTTTCAAACAGTCAGAGTTTTGTCAACTATTTCTAAATGATAAAATTAGCCTTTGTTCAATCTATACTTGAGATTATTGACCAAAAAGAGAGCACTTATAGGACTACTCTAGGACTAAGAGAGGTCTAAGAGCATATTACTTGGGAAAAGAGGTGCTTTATGGCTAGGAGTATGCACTGAGTCCCCTTGTTGCTACCTAGTTGTTGCGAAGACAACCCAAATTTAGAACCTCAATACAGATTTCACAATAGCACAATAAACGAAGGTTTATTGTGCTTGTTCCTTTATCTTAAGAGCAAATAGCCGTCTTCGGCTCGTTGCGGTGCACGGTTTAGATAGAATTGTCTGTCTTGAGGAGACCCTGTTGCTAAGCCATCAACATACCTGTTAAACATACAAAAAGCAGCAGAAATTAAAACGGTGTCGTGAATTTCTTTATCACTTGCACCTATTGTTTTTGCCTGTTCAATCTGCCCGGCCGTCACGTTCTTGCCTCCTTGTTGTACACTTGCAGCGATGGAAAGCAAAACTTTCATTTTTGCGGATAGATCTGTCGTATTGAAGTTAGCTTTAATAGCGTCAATCTGGTCAATGTCGCATTGGAGATAATGGCCTGCCAGCGCCCCATGAACGTTCTGACAAAAGAAGCAATCGTTAAGATAGGAGACATAAGTACCGATGAGCTCTCGTTCTCCTCTGGAAAGAGAATTGTCATCACTGCGGAGCAATATTTCTGCCAGTCCATTTAAAGGAGCCGCAGTTTCTGGCCGATATTCCATTAGTCCCCTAATTCCTGGCAAGTCATTTTTAAGGTCGATATGTGCCACTTTAGCTAGTTTGTTTAGGTGGTAAATTGTACCCTTTGACCATATGTTTGCCCATTTCTTTATAGGCCTCAGGATCTGTGGGTGTGAAACTGGCGAGGCCGTCTACATACCTGTTGAACATACAGAAAGCTGCGGCAATAAGCACCGTATCGTGAAGCTCTTTGTCTGTAGCGCCCTCTTGTTTAGCAAGGTCAATATCTTCTTTTGTTACCTCTTTACCAAGAATCTGTACTTTTCCGGCAATGTTGAGCAACGCTTTCATTTTGTCGCTGATTGCAGCTGAAGACATGTCTTTCAGTACTTCGTCTACGATTGCTTCGTGAGATTGGTAGAGGCACCTTGCTGCGGCTGCATGACTACTCATGCAGAAAAAGCAATCGTTTCTTTTGGATACGTATGCGGCGATCAATTCCCTTTCTGCTTGCGACAAAGGTGATTCACCACGCAATAATTCTTGTGCAAGTTCATAAAGATATTTTCCAGTTTCTGGTCTGAACATTACCAGTGATCGTATGCCCGGTACGCCTTCCGGAACGTTAATATGTGCCATAGAAATAATATTTAGTTGGTAATTTTAGCTTTATCTTTTACAAATAGTACAACAAAGAAACCGATAATAAAGACAGTTGAAAAGATGAAAATTGCATTGCCGTAACCTCCCAGTTTGGTTACCAGAACACCAATAAATAACACGGCTGTCCCAGTAAATAGTCTTCCAATATTGAAGCAAAACCCGGTGGCCGTAGCCCGTATTCCCGTATGAAACAGCTGCGGAATGTATGCGGAAAGTACGCCTTGGCTCGCGCCAAAGAAAAGTGCAAGCACAGCAATTTCCGCAAAAATTAATGGGGAGAAACTGGTATTGGTTTTGAATAATACGAACGACATGACTGCGCATACTGCAAAGCAAAGCAACATGGATTTCTTTAGGCCCATAAAATTAACCAGCCAACCAGAAAAAAAGCCTCCAGCTAAGCCGCCCATTCCCATGCACATCATGCTCAATCCCCGTTCTTTGGGAGCATCAGTAGCAATTAAGCTTTGTACCCAGGTTGGTAGCCAGGAAAAAATTGCCCATAGGCCGATAAGCATTGTGCCGAACATCAGCGAGCCCACTAACAGCTCTCTTCTGTTGTTTGCAGAATACCATAAAGATGTGGTTTTACTGAGGGCCTTCTCTGCCCGGTGAGCTAACCATACCTCTGATTCTTTTAGCATCCAGAAGCCAAGTATGGCAAGTGCAATAGGTAAAAATCCTACAAAGAATCCTTCTCGCCAGGAGCTCACAACAAAGTTTATCAGACCAGCTGAAAAAATACCTACTGGGAATGCTATGGAAATAATGCCGGTGACAACAGCTTTACTTTTCGAAGGCCATACTTCACTCAATAAGGTAAAGGAGACTACAAGAACACCACCTACACCAAAGCCACTTAAAAAGCGACAGATTAGTATACCTGTCCACTGCGGCATTAATCCGGTTAGCACCGTGAAAATTCCATAGCAGGCAATTGCGTAAAGTAAAGCACTTTTTCTGCCTATTCTATCACTGATCAATCCCCAGGTGAATCCTCCAAATGCCCATCCGAAAATAAAGAGTGCATTAATAAAGCCACTTACATTATTCAGTTCATCAGCACTAAGATCACCCTGAAGGTCTTTTACAACTACAGGTAGGTATACAGACATTAATGTTGAAACAGTACCCCCAAGGGCACTGCTTATAAAACATAGTATAAAAAGTAGCGTAAGATAGCTGCGGTTATGTTTAATATTTTCCATAACAGCTATTTCAAAGGATTGTCAAACACTAATGCTACATAGTAGATCGCACCTACAGCAGGGGATCCATAAGCTTGAGAAATTCTTTTATTTAAGACATTGCTTCCACCTAGTTTGATGGTGGTATTTGCTTTTGCCAGCTTTTTATTTAGCTGTAGATCAACCATAGAATAGGCTGGTATTCTACCTGGCCTAACTCCATTAAAGGTGCCATACCAATCAAATGCATTTTGCCAATGCCAGGCGACATTAAAGCCGAAGTCCTTATATGCATTAGCGTTTCCAAAAGTTACGTTTGTGCTGTATTTCGGTGTGTTAAATTGAGCAATGTTATTGATATTAGCAGAGCCGAGGTTGAAAGACGAAAGCGTAGCATTTCCCCCAGCTATATACCCGCCATTTAGCAGGTACGTAATCCCCGCGCTTACACCCTGAGCGGATACCTTATCGGTTGCATTGGTATACAATTGGAAAGCGCTAACTGTTCTGTTCGCAACTTCAGCAGCAGCAGCAGGATTTATTTTTCCATCCGTACCTAAAACGTTTGCTGTAGGCCTTAGCACTACAGTATTTAGTAAAAAGTCTGTATAAGTGCTGTAGTAATAGTTCAGGTCGAACAGCATTTTTTCATTAATTAAGCCTTTGTAGCCTATCTCAAACGCTTTTTGTTGTTCAGGTTTTATATAAGCAACGTTGGATTTCACCAAAAGGTCTTTGTTTTGGTTGATAGCTGTGGGCGGAGGTGTTCCTCCTGCAATCGCTGCCCCAACGGCTGGTCCAAATACATTAGCGGATGCTGCTGTAAATGAGTTTTCATATACATTTAGTCCGGCACTATTACTTGGTGCACCGCCAAGGATGGTGATGGGGCCAACATTCAGGTGGATGAACTGATCAACCGGAGTTGGGTTTCTAAATCCGGTCTGGTAAGAGGCCCTAAAGTTGTGAACTTTGTTCAACGTGTATACCCCTGATAAACGAGGAGTGAAGTTACCTTTAAAGTTCTCGTTTTTATCATAACGAATGGAGGCAGTTAATTTAAGCTTATCATCCAGCAATTTTTTGCCTGCCTGAAGGAAAGCGCCATATTCTTTGATGCCTATTTTATTTTCTTTATCGTCGAAAAGGCTTCCGTTGGTGAACATCTTGTAATTACGGAAACTGCCGCCCGCAAGAAGCTCAACAACTTTTACTGCACTTGAAAAGTCATATTGACCATCCGTATGATAAAACCTACTGTTACTGAATACGCCAGCACCACTCAATCCATACTTATGGATTGAAACATCTTTTGATTGATCAAAGTCAGCGGTTCCTGGAATAAACCTTCCCTGATCTGCAAATGCTCTCGCTGCAGGGTGGTTGGCTGCGGTAACGCCACTAGCCGTTCCGTTGAAGGCTGCTGCATATCTGGTAAACCAGGTATTATCTGCAACAGCTGGGGCAACTGTATTTCCAGCAAGATCTTTCACCCAATCGCGGTTGATAAACTGGGCGAGTGAACGTGTGTTGTAGGAGTCATGAGAATTCTCAGAGACCACGTAACTGCGAACGAAAAATTTGCTGCCT
Source organism: Pedobacter sp. (assembly GCA_014377665.1). Taxonomy (GTDB): domain Bacteria; phylum Bacteroidota; class Bacteroidia; order Sphingobacteriales; family Sphingobacteriaceae; genus Pedobacter. The sequence continues at coordinate 16,976 of JACMPF010000121.1, forward strand.
CTCAGTTCTGCCCTGTGGGTTTGAAGCACAAAATTGTTGAGGTCGAATCGACTGCTCCCTGTGTAACTGGCTGTACCCTTGCCAAAGTTATATTGGTAGATTGCCTCTATATCATCAGATATGCGATAATGTAGTGCCCCATTCAATTTAAGACTGTAGACGTTATAATTCATTAAATCTTTTTCTTCATAACCTGTACGGGAAACTACTCCTATGCCTGTTATACTTCTTGATACTTCATCACCATAGATGTTTAAACCATCCCGGCCCGGGTTATTTGGACCACGCAAATTTGCCGCAGTTGAAGTGCTTACATCTGTATAGTTGTTCGCATACCAGTCAACGCCGGTTAAATAAGAGGCGTTGATTTTAAAAGCAAATCTGTCATTGAAAGCCTTTGCATATCTTAGTGCGAAGTCGTAGAGCCCTTTTGGATCAGCGAAGCTTTCGCCTACATGATTAATACCTGTTTTCACTTGTAGCGATAGTCCCTGATAGGTGAAGGGGTCTTTTGACTTCAAGCTCAGCAAGCCATTGAAGGCAACAGGACC
>JACMPF010000122.1 GCA_014377665.1 Pedobacter sp.
ACGAACTATATTTGGCATAACCTGTTATAATTTTTGTGCAAATATCGTCTTTAAATACTAAATTATAGATTTAATATTATAATTTCAGCAAATAATTAGTTGTTGTGAACATCTGCCAGACTGTAAATGATAAGTTGCTATTAATCGACAAATGTTCTTGAGAGGGGCTTGTTCGTTTTCCTGAATTTTAGGTCTATTAAGATTTGGAATACTCCTCCTAGAAGACAGATACTATTGTAATTTCATCATTAAAAACTGTGGTTGAAAATGTTCACGTAATGGTAATACTTGGCGCCTGGTGTGGAGACAGTCAAAGCCAGGTGGGCGGAACTTGGTCATATAGCAGAAAGTCTGATAGAACCTGTTGAAAAAGATATCCATTACATTTTAATTAATAAATAATATGTCGGTTACACTCGAAAAAAGTTGGTTAGAAGCTTTAGGGGGAGAATTTGAAAAAGGGTACATGGTTAGCCTGAAAGCTTTTCTACTGCAGGAAAAACAAAGTGGAGTACCCGTTTATCCGAAAAGCTCGGATATTTTCAATGCACTAAATCATACACCATTCGATAAGGTTAATGTAATTATTCTTGGTCAAGATCCATACCATGGCCAAGGGCAAGCACACGGGTTGTCTTTTTCAGTAAAAAAGGGATTAGCGGTGCCTCCATCGTTAAAAAACATTTATAAAGAGCTAGCAGAGGACTTTCCTGAATACATAATTCCTGATCACGGAGAGCTTACCAAATGGGCTGATCAGGGCGTATTGTTATTAAACTCCACTTTAACAGTGAGGGCACAGCAAGCAGGTTCACACCAAGGCAAGGGCTGGGAGATATTTACTGATCGGATCATCACCGAGCTATCTGAGAAACGAGAAGGAATTGTGTTTATGCTATGGGGCAAGTATGCTCAAAACAAATCAGCCTTGATCAATGAAAATAAACATTTTATCCTTACGGCTCCTCATCCCTCACCTTTTTCAGCCTATACTGGATTTTTCGGCTGTAAACACTTTTCTAAAGCCAATGAAATTTTGGAAAAAGCAGGCAGGAAACAGATAGACTGGCAGATTGATTAGTATTCTAAAGGAACAATAGGTTCTTTTTTGGTAGTCGACATAATCATCATGGTTTGGAAAGTTTTTACTACAGAAATCTTACTGATCTTATCCATAATTAAGCGCTCATAGGCTTTGATGTCATTAACATAAACTTTAAGAAGAAAATCTGCTTGTCCGGTTACGTGATGACATTCGGTAATCTCTTTGATCTGATTTACCTCATCAAGAAAAATCTGGATGGTATTGTTTTTATGGAAATCTAATTGAACCTGGATGAAAGTCTTGATTCCTAAACCAAGTTTTTCTTCATCAACTAACGCATGATAACTTTTAATATAACCTGACATCTCTAACTTACGCACTCGTTCAAGAGTAGGTGCAGGCGATAATCCTATTTCCTGAGACAATAATAGGTTAGTAATACGTCCGTTTTCCTGAAGAAGTTTAAGTATTTTGAAATCAGTTTTATCTAGTTCTGCTGCCATCTCGTTTAAATTGTCAGCAAATATAGCCTATAGACAGCAATGCTCCCAAATTTTATTCTACAAATTGAAACAATAAATATCTTTTATTTGTTAACAATTTTTTTAGATTTGTCTAAATATTATGTTAGATACACATTGATGCAATCAAATACCGAAGAGAACTATCTAAAAGTTATATACCATTTATCACTTTCAAATGATGGGCTGATTACTACCAATTCAATAGCTGAGAAAGTTCAGACTAAGGCTGCATCTGTGACGGATATGATGAGAAAATTAGCAGAGAAGCAACTTGTGAGTTATCAAAAGTATCAGGGTGTAACATTAACTGATACGGGTAAAGCTATTGCAGTTAAAATTGTAAGAAAACACCGTTTGTGGGAAGTCTTTCTTGTAGATAAACTTCATTTCAAATGGGATGAGGTTCACGATATTGCTGAAGAATTAGAACATATCAATTCTTCAGAATTAGTTGAGCGGCTAAACGAATACCTCAAGTTCCCGACGAATGATCCTCATGGAGATCCTATTCCTGATAAGAACGGCAAGTTTGGAAATGAAGTATTCATAAAACTGAGCAAGCTTAAACCAGATCAGACGGGAATCCTAATGGGAGTGAGTGAGCATTCATCCCCATTTTTAAGACATCTTGAAAAACTTGAACTTACTCTGGGAAAACGTATTCAAATGTTAGACATCATTAGCTTCGACGGTTCTGTTGAACTGCTTTTAGACAATAAAAAGATAAACGTAAGTCGTGATGTTGCTAAGCATCTTTTGGTAAAAATATAATGGCAAATAAAGACAAACATTCTGATTCACTAAGTGAAGTATATAACAGCGTTGACACAAGTAAAAGAACGGGTTGGAAACGTATATTATCTTTCCTAGGGCCGGCTTACCTGGTAAGTGTAGGCTATATGGATCCAGGTAACTGGGCTACAGATATTGCTGGAGGTAGTAAGTTTGGTTATCAGCTTATC
>JACMPF010000123.1 GCA_014377665.1 Pedobacter sp.
CAGGGAACTCTGGTAGTCCCCGATTCTATTTTAGCTTTTTCATTAAAGCCCGCAAATAACCGGGATACCGCTGAAGCTTTTACATTTAATATTTATAAAAAGGGAGTGTTAGTTAAGGGCTCCCTTGCAGCAAGGGCAAAATTCCAGTATAGCAACAATATCTTTGATCAGGCTTTTGTAAATGAGGCAAAGGAGCTTTTTTTAAATGAGTTTAAGAATAATCCTTCAATGAAAACCAAGTACTTAGCTGATTATTACGAAACGGCCTGTTACTTTCCTGATCAATCAATTACCGTTCAGTTTCAGGATACCTGGCGAGATTCGTTAAAGGCAGGTAAAGACTAACAGTACTTTAACCGCCTATATAAAATTGGTATTCGCTATCAGAACTTGCCAGAAAAAGAACCATTAAAGGGAGATCTGTTAGCAAAATATCCGGCAGGTGAAGTTGCTTTAGCTGAGGAGCTGAATTACTTAAACCTATCCAATGCCGGTTACTTAATTATTATTTGCATTAAGAAAAGCGAGAGTCTTGTTTGCTACCCGTTCTAAATGATCTGGCAATGTTTCAGCGGTGTATGGATGTGAAGCCCCGTAAACATGGTTGGCGCCCTCTACCCTTTGAATTTGTGCCTTTAACTGTTTTTGCGCAAGCTCCTGCGCCACGCTAAAGTCTACGTTGACATCATTATCACCATGTAAAATTAGCCATGGAACATCAACCTTTTTAGCTGCTTTGAGGATGTTGTATGCAGCTTCGTGCTCTTTTAAATCTTCCAGGAGTGTACTGTCTAGAGGCATCTTCTCCTTTGTTCTGGCATTTTCCACATATATTCTGCCAGTACTCAGCCAGTCTTCTTCCTGCTCTTTTTTCCAAAGACTGGAGAAATCGGCGATGGACGACCATGTAATCAATTTTTTTACACGTTTATCTTTTGCAGCCTCCAAAATGGCTAATCCACCACCTCTACTGTGTCCAACTAACGAAATTTCAGTACTAGGGAACTGCTTACTGGTATAGTCTATCACCTGATCAATGTCAAATAATTCTTTGCTTACGGTATTAGCGGCAAAGCTTTCTAGGTCGGTGACATCGTTTGGCTTATCGGCTGTTACCCCATTATGAGATAGGTTAAACTTGAGATACCGATAGTTGTTCTCAGCAAAAAAATTAGCCATTAGGTTGTGTGCTCCCCAGTCTTTAAACCCCTTAAAGCCGTGAATAAATATTATTGTGCGTAGGTTGGAAGCTTCGTCGTTGAAAGTGTAGTCGCCAAACATCACCTTTCCTTCCGCACCAGATATTTCAAATTCTTCTTTGCGTATCATGTGTTTTTCTTCTTGGATTAGCAATATAACAAATTTGGTTAAGGCTTGTTTAGTTAACTATTTGATTAAAAACACAGCATCGCTTTTATTTAAAATCTTTCTAAATAGTTCTTAATTACAGCCTAATGACAGTGGTGCAACGTTGTGTTATTACTTTTGTTACACTAAAAATAAATACGCAGTAACAATTGGAATATTTAAAGATCATTGCTTTCACCCATAAACAGATTGACCTAAAGTCTTTAGGGAAACTTGTTATCTGTGAGCAGACACTTGACGACAGGTTGAGAAATATTCAGTCGGAACTGGGTGTTAAGGAAATATTCTATGTAGGAACTTGTAACCGCGTTGAATTTGTTTTCACTTGTGGCAGCGAAATCAATAGAGAATTTATTCATCGTTTTCTTACTGTACTCAACATGGGCCTACCTGAAGAGTACATGGATCAGTTCATTGCAAACGTATCTGTTTATGAGCAGGTGGAAGCATTTAATCACTTGCTTCGTACTTCTTGCTCCTTAGAAAGTCTTGTTGTAGGTGAGAAGGAGATTTTAGCACAATTGCGTCGGGCGTATGAAGCTTGTCGCGTTGCCGGCTTCACCGGAGATTACATGAGAATGATCATGAATAGGGTGGTTAAAACTGCTAAGGAGGTTTACACCAATACCAATATCTCCAAAAACCCAGTTTCTATAGTTTCATTGGCCTATCGCAAGCTTCGTGATTTGAAGATGTGCGCCAACTCAAGACTGCTCATCATTGGGGCAGGAGAAACCAATAGAAACATCGCGCAATATCTTAAAAAGCATAAATATTCTAACTTTTCTATTTTCAACCGTACTGTAGAAAATGCAGAGCACCTTGCAAAGGAGCTCAATGGCACGGCATATCCGCTAACAGAACTTGAAAACTTTTCAGGAGGATTTGATGTGATCATCACCTGTACCGGAGCTACTGAACCGATAATTACAGAAGATATCTATAAAAAATTATTAAATGGAGATACCGGTAAAAAGGTAATTGTTGATTTGGCTATTCCAAATGACACCGCTCCTGAAATCCTCGACAACTTCCCTGTACACTACATTGAAGTAGAATCATTAAAAGAAATTGCCCGTAAAAATATTCAGGAACGTTACGATGAACTGGTAAATGCGGAGCACATCATAGAGGAAAATATCAAAGACTTCGAGCTCGTTTTACGTCAGCGCAAGATCGAGATTGCCATGAGTGGCGTTCCTAAGAAGATCAAGGAAATTAAGCATACTGCTATCAATGCTATCTTTGCCGATGAAATCAATGGGATGGACGAAAGTTCCAGACTGATCCTTGAACGTGTAATGAATTACATGGAAAAGAAATGTATCAGCGTTCCAATGGTCATGGCCAAAGAGATATTGGTAAAGAATAGCTAAATTTGCGGAAAAACTAGCATCAGCGTGAAAAGACTTACTATTGGTACAAGAGGTAGCGACCTGGCTTTATGGCAAGCCAACTTTATTAAAGACAAGCTTGCATCAATTGGTATTGAAGCCGATATTAAGATCATTAAAACCCAGGGCGATAAAATCTTAAATCTTAGGTTAGACAAGCTAGAAGGTAAGGGATTTTTTACCAAAGAGCTGGAAGAAGAACTTCTTGGCGCTACGATCGACATCGCTGTTCATTCACATAAGGACCTTCCAACGGTGCATCCGGCAGGATTAACAATTGCCGCTGTAACGGAAAGAGAAGATCCTTCAGAGTTATTGTTGATTCTTAAGGACTGTGTCGACGTAACCAAAAGGTTATCCTTAAAGCACGGTGCAATGGTCGGTACTTCTTCCAACAGGCGCACAGCGCAGCTACTCGCATTAAGGCCAGATCTCAATATCGAAGATCTTCGTGGTAATGTTCCAACACGTATCGGGAAGTTAAGGGATGAGAACTATGATGCGATTATGATCGCTAAAGCTGGTGTAAACCGCCTGCAGATTGACCTTTCAGAATTTCATGTTGAAGTTGTTGACACTACTGAACTTGTTCCCGCGCCTGCTCAGGGTGCCCTTGCTGTTCAGATCAGAGACAATGATCACGAGTTGTTTGAGGCCTTACAGCAAATAAATCACTCAGAAACCGTAGAACAAATTGCGGTAGAACGTAAAGTGCTTAATTTGTTCGAAGGTGGTTGTCACATGCCATTGGGCTGCTACTGCAAGAAGGAGAACGGGCAGTATGAAGTTTGGACCTCCAAGGCTGAAACTGCCGAAGATTTCCCCGACCGTCTGTTCTTTCGTGTGCCTGCCTTGGAGGGTTTGGCTGAGCGAATCGTAGCTAAATTTTCGAAAGACAGAAAGCGTCCATCAAAGGTTTTTATTTCTAGAGAAATTGGTGAGCATAGTTATTTCAGAAAAGCACTTGAAAAAAATAATATAGAGATTGAAGGCAGATCGTTGATCAGAACATTTCCAATTGTAAATGTACTTGATGCATTCTACCTTAAAAATATAGACTGGATTTTCTTCAGTAGTAGAAATGCAGTAGAGTACTTCTTTAAGCTAAAACCAACGTTGTCGAAAAGGATGAAGTTCGGTGTTGTTGGAAGAGGTAGTGAGGATGCCTTACGTAAATACGGTGAACTTGCAGATTACGTTGGAGAAAGTGGCGATATTAAAGAGGTGGCTGATAATTTTGCTACCCTGGTCGCTGGCCAGACCGTACTCTTTCCAAGAGCGCTGGATTCACTGCTAAGCATCCAAAAGTCACTGAAAGAAAACACAAAGATCATTGATCTGCCAATCTACGAGACTGTTGTAGAAGAAAATATTGACCGCACATCTGCAGATGTTCTCATCTTCACAAGTCCGAGTAATGTTGATGCGTATTTCGCAACCAACCTACTCGAGCATGGTCAGCAGGTTATTGCTATTGGAAATTCAACTGGCAAAAAGTTCGATGAGATGGGTGTAACTTATTGCCTGCCATACTCGCCTGACGAGATTGGCTTGTCGGAAGCTGTTTTCGGTATAGATATTAAATAATGCGCTAAATAGAGAGAGATGTTGCAGAGACCCCGCCGATTAAGAAAGAACCCTTTGGTTAGAGAAATGGTTGCAGAAACCAGGCTTTCTAAAAACATGTTCATTTACCCATATTTTGTAGTTCCAGGAAAAAATGTAATTCACGCTATTGATGCCATGCCTGGTATCAATCATTTTTCTGAAGACACCTTGTTGAAAGATGTAGAAAAGGGACTGCAGCTCGGAGTAAATAAAATTATGCTGTTTGGTGTTGGCGATGAGAAGAGTGAAAATGCGGCATCTGCTTACCACGACGATTCTCTCGTTCCTTCTGCTGTACGTTTATTGAAAAAGAACTTCGGTGATGACTTATATCTAGTGACGGATGTATGTGTATGTTCTTATACTACTCATGGTCACTGCGGGATACTGGAAAATGATTATGTGCAGAACGATGCAACGGTAGAAGTCATTGCCAGGATGGGTCTTACACATGCCCAGGCGGGAGCAGATATGCTTGCTCCATCAGATATGATGGATGGAAGGGTAGCTTCTATGAGGAGTGTACTTGATGGTGCTGGTTTTGAAAACACGGCAATTATGTCTCACGCTACCAAATTTGCATCTGCTTATTACGGGCCTTTCAGAGAAGCAGCGGATTGCGCGCCAAGCAAAGGCGACCGTAAATCCTATCAGATGGATTACAGAAATCCAAATGAGGCCATGAGAGAGGCTATGCTGGATGAATCTGAAGGTGCGGATGTACTGATGGTTAAGCCGGCTTTGGCTTACCTGGACATCATTCACCAATTAAAACAACAAACAGATTTGCCTATCGCATGTTACAATGTATCAGGAGAGTACTCCATGATAAAGGCAGCGGCAGAGAAGGGTTGGATTGACGAACAAAAAGTGGTAATGGAAACAATGCATGCATTTGCAAGGGCCGGAGCCAGTATCATTACGACTTACCATATCAGGGACATCGTAGAAAAGAATTGGATGTAATTATGTTAGAGTCTTTAAAAAAAATGTTTTCGGGTACTGAAGGTGAGGTTCCTGTAAATACAGGGAGTAAGCCTGATATTTCGAGAGAAAAGTCCGCTGAACTATATGCGAAAGCAAAAAACTATTTCCCCGGGGGTGTAAATTCACCGGTTAGGGCTTTTAAATCTGTATATGGTACACCACTTTTTATCCAAAAAGGTGATGGTTGTTACGTGTGGGATGCTGACGGCAATCAATTTATCGATTTCTGTGGTAGTTGGGGTCCTTTAATTCTGGGTCATAATAACGCGAAGGTTCGTGAAAAGGTAACTGAAGTAATGCAGAACGGGATGAGCTTCGGCGCACCTACGGCTTTAGAGAATGAGCTCGCAGAATTAATTATCAGCAACAATAGATTTGTAGAAAAAATTCGTTTTACAAGTTCTGGTACAGAGGCAGTGATGTCGGCCATTAGGTTAGCCCGAGGCTATACAGGAAGAGATAAGATCATCAAGTTTGAAGGTTGTTATCATGGCCATACCGATTCTTTGCTGGTTAAAGCAGGATCTGGTCTGGTAACGTTTGGTGAAACCTCTTCTGCGGGTGTCCCTAAGTCCTTTGCCGATGAAACGATCGTAATTCCACTAAATGATACTTCTGCTATTGAGCAGGCATTTGCACAGTTTAAGGATCAGGTTGCGGCAGTGATTATAGAAGGTATCCCAGCTAACAACGGACTGCTTATACAAGATGTTGAGTTTATTAAATCC
>JACMPF010000124.1 GCA_014377665.1 Pedobacter sp.
CTAGATACTGAGTCAGAAAAATTGGTGCAAGATGCCTTGAATAGACTAATGGAAAACAGAACTTCTATAATTATTGCACACCGCCTAAGCACTATTCAACACGCAGATAAGATCCTGGTCATTGACAAAGGACAAATCACAGAATCTGGAACCCACTCTGAACTCTTACAAAAAAATGGCATTTATAGAAAGCTGATTGATATGCAATCCTTTATGGATTAATTAAATAAAAGATGATGAAGATTGCATTGGATTGTGAACGAATGAAATACTCCCACACGGGACTATTTGAATATTGTCTGCAACTGGGAAAAGCATTGAAGAAATTGAAGGCATCCGATGACGAAATTTCCTTTTACCTAAGCCCTGCGCTTCAACAGTACTTCGAACCAGGTGACAAATTCATAAATCAGAATAGTTTACAAAAGTTCATATTTCCAACAGTAGATAATATTGACATCTGGCATACCACGTACCAGCTTTCAAGATATATTCCTAAAAGCAAGAAAATCAAGCGCATACTTACTATTCATGATTTGAATTTTTTACATGAAGAAAAATCTGCTGCCAAAGTGACGAAGTATTTGCACAAGCATCAGAGAAATATAGATGCTTGTGATCATATAGTTGCCATCTCTCACTTTACAAAAACTGAAGTTTTAACGCACCTAAACGTGGGCGATAAGCCTATTACCGTCATCTATAATGGTTGTGCCGAACCGGTTACATCTATAAATCATAAACCAGCATACATCCCTATTAAGCCATTTCTCTTTGCACTCGGAACCGTCAATTCAAAGAAAAATTTTCATGTGTTAATACCGCTATTGGAAAACAATGAATACGAACTAATAATTGCTGGAAAACCAGATCCAAACTATGTAACTAAAATTATAGATGAGGCTAAAAAACTTGGGGTAGCAGATAGAGTTCAGGTGATAGGGGCTATTAATGAGGACGATAAATATTGGTACTATAAACATTGCAGTGGCTTCCTTTTTCCATCTATTGCCGAAGGCTTCGGTATCCCTCCAATTGAGGCAATGAAATTTGGTAAGCCTGTATTCTTATCGACCGCCACCTCTTTACCAGAAATCGGGGGTTCGGTAGCCTATTACTTCAGCAACTTTGAACCACTAAGTATGCAAGCGCAGTTCGCTAGCGGTATGGAAGATTATAAGAGTACTCAACCCGCAGATAAAATAATGAAACATGCTGAACAGTTCAATTGGGAAGAAAGCGCAAAGTCCTATCTAGAGGTTTACAGAATGACATTGAATGGATAGGGAAAAGATTGTATCTGTTGTCATTGTTACTTTCAATGCAGAAAATACGCTTCAAAATTGTCTTGATAGTATTTATCAACAGGATACAGATTTAATTGAAATCATCGTCATTGATGGAGCAAGCAAAGATGCTACGGTAAAAATATTGCAACAGAACAACTCTAGAATCACATTTTGGAAAAGTGAAAGCGACAGTGGAATCTACGATGCCATGAATAAAGCTTTGCCTTATATATCAACTAAGCATGTAATCTTTTTAGGTGCAGATGATCGATTGCTTCCAGATTTCTCGAAGATGTTGCAAACGATTAGTGATCCAAATGTTATTTACTACGCCAACGTATTATATAAAGGAAAGCCCCAGTCTGGAATGATTAGTCCTTATTATCAAGCAAAATTGGGCATCTTTCATCAGTCGATAATCTACCCTGCAAGCATATTTAAAAAATATAACTACAATCTTAAATATAAAATTGCCGCAGATTATGCGCTCAATATGCAGCTATTTAAAGACGCTGATTATACTTCTGAATACAAAGATTATCTAATTGCAGATTATAGCGATACCGGGATTTCTGGAATAGTAAAAGACGAACCATTTGAACGTGATAAAAGTAAAATGATCCTTCATAATTTTGGCTTTAAAATTTGGGTTAGATATTTATTTCGCTTGCTGAAGTCACGATTTAAATTTGATGATAAATGAATAAGGTAGTAAATTACCTCATTTTCTAATAGACATCTGGACGCCTCAAAAGCAGAAGTTTACTTTTAAAAATAGCCATGGAAAACTATACGGTAAAATCCCCAGTTTTATTTCTAATCTTTAACCGACCAGACACAACCTTAAAAGTCTTTAATAAGATAAGGGAAGTCAAGCCTGCTGTTTTATACGTTGCGGCAGATGGGCCAAGGACAAATGTATCTGACGAAGCCTTGAAGTGTAAGCAAACACGTGAAATCATCAACCAAGTAGATTGGAAGTGTGAGATTAAAACGCTTTTCAGGGCTGAAAACCTCGGATGCCGAGAAGCAGTTGCTACTGCAATAACCTGGTTTTTCGAGCAAGAAGAAGAGGGAATAATCCTGGAAGACGATTGCCTACCGGCCATAAGCTTTTTCTATTTCTGTGATCAAATGCTCGATAGATATAGAGATGATTCCCGAATTAGGCACATCTCTGGCTCAAACCTTCAGCCAGAACGACATTGGGGAGATAGCAGCTACTACTTTCATGAAAGTACGATTATCTGGGGATGGGCCACCTGGAGAAGGGTTTGGAATGATTACGATAGTGAGCTTAAAGCTTATACAATTAGTGAAGTGGAGAGTCGCATCAATAATATATTTGATGATAAATTTCTTGCTCAACAGTGGCTAAGTGTATTTAAAGACCTTAAAGAAAAAAAATTAAACACATGGGACTATCAGCTATCATTTATAAACCACTTTAATAATGGCTTATCAATCAGTCCTAACAAAAATCTTGTTAGTAACATAGGATTTAGACCCGGAGCAACGCATACTCCTGATTCAAATGATTTATTTTCCAATCTTCCAACAGCAGAGTTGTCATCCCTTACATACCCCAAGTACCTAGTGCCCGAAAAAGAGGTCGACTATAACATTTATGCTAAAGAATTCAAACTTGAAGAACGAAGAAAAAAGCATTATTCTTTACGCAGAAGATTTAAACGCTGGTTGCAGGGTAAATAATGCTAGATAGCTTTCAGAATTTTTAATGCCCAATTCGATATTGCTGGCACAGGCCTTTTCAAGGCTATATAATCTCCTGAAACGGCCCCTATATATTTGATCAATGCCAATGATTTCCTGATTTTCCGGGTGAATAGAAGACCGAACATCTTTTTTAATACTTTGTTCCTAAACTTCCCAGGACTCACCAAATGTGTATTAATTCTATTGAGCTCGTCCGGAAAAACTTCTAGTATACATGTACTATAGCAGACACTGGTGCCATAAGTCAATCTTTTCAAGTACGCCGCATTAGTTCTTTTTTGTGGCACAATATGGGTTACCGACAAACTTGGAGCTACTCCGGCTGCAGCACCTTTACTAATTACGAAAAAAATCATCTGTGTATCTTCCCCACTACTAAGTTCATTCTCTTTCCGACCAGAAAGTGTAAAATGCCCAGCGTCAACTTCATCAATGTACTCCAAACAGTAGTCCTTCCTGAGAGACAAGCCAGTACCGAAAGGATAGCATCCTTGCCATGAACGTTGATTAGAATAAAGTATTTGCATTTCATGACGGTCTTGAAATGCCTGTTTTGCTTCGTTTAATAGCTGGGGATTGATTCCAGAAATAAAGTCAACATCAATTGTTCCAGGTCCCCAGGCAGCTACATGAGGGTAATTAATATTTAAATAACTTATAGCTTCCAAGTAATGTGTTTCAGGCTCATTATCATCATCAAAAAAAATCACTTGTTTACCTTTAGACGCTAATATACCACCTCGTCTAGCATGACTTAAGCCTTGTTCTTCAACGCTTATTAATCTGGAATTGGGCACATTCTTCAAGAAAGCTTGTATATAATCTTGCTCTGAAAGTTCAATGCTGCTATTGTTATCCACTAAAATAACTTCTACTTGTAAGTCATCTGATTTTAACTTCTGTACTGCATTTAAGCAGCGTTGAAATACAAGCCTATCTGGATTGTAGGTACAAATAATGATCGAATAGTCAACTTCGTAGGCTAGTAACATCTTATATTTGAGTTTGATTCAAAGATACATCCTTAAAGCAATATGCCCAAAGTCTCAGTTATAATTCCAAATTACAATCATTCAGACTATTTGCATCAGCGTATAGAATCTGTTTTAAATCAGTCTTACCAGGATTTTGAATTAATTTTATTGGATGACAAGTCGACGGACGATAGTACTGTGATCATAACATCTTATCGCGATCATCCCAAGGTTACCCAGATTATAATTAATGAAGAAAATAGCGGAAATACATTTAAACAATGGGAAAAGGGAATAGCAGCTTCCGTTGGTGAGCTGATCTGGATTGCAGAAAGTGACGACTGGTGCGAAA
>JACMPF010000125.1 GCA_014377665.1 Pedobacter sp.
AGGCATGGGGTCTTTCTATCTTAATTCTGAAAAAGGCAAAACGTACAAGGCAAACATTTCCTTTAAAGATGGTGTAGTGAAAAGCTATGATCTCCCTAAATCATTACCTTCCGGAGTTGCAATTCAGGTTGCCAATACTGAACCGACAGAACTCGCAGTAAAAATTGTTGCCAATGAAACCTATTTTAATGCCAACAAGGACAAACGTATGTTCATTGTGGTAACAAACAATGGAGTTATTACCTATGCAGCAAAAACGAGTCTTAAATCACAGTTGGTCCTTGCTAAAGTACCTAAGAAAGAATTACCAACAGGAATAGCCCAGATCACTTTATTTGACAATCTTGGAGAGCCAATCAGCGAGCGTCTTTCGTTTATTCCGCAGAATAATGCCTTAGCGATCTCTGTAAAAACAGACCTTGCAGCCTATAAGCCGCGTCAAAAGGTTAAGCTTTCGGTTGCAGGTAAAAACGGCACCACATTCGCAGATGGAAATTACTCAGTTTCTGTTACTGATGAGCAAAAAGTTCCGGTTGATGAAGATTCTGAACGAACGATCCTAAGCTCGGTACTACTTACCTCTGAACTAAAGGGCTATATTGAAAAACCTAATTATTATTTCAATAAACCGGATGAAAAGAAGGCGGCAGACCTCGATGTACTGTTGCTTACCCAGGGATTTAGAAGGTTTAATTATAAAGATGTGATGGCTACAAAGTTCCCACCATCTACTTTATTGCCAGAACAAGGGTTAAGAGTTACAGGTACTTTGAGAGATCGTACAGGAATGCCTGTAAAAAAGGGTGCGTTAAGAATGACGATCGCAGAAACGAAATTCGGAGCGGATGCGGTAACAAATCCTTCAGGACTTTTTGTATTTAATAACCTCAACATCCCAGATTCGGCAGAAGTAATCATTAATGCAAAGTATAGTGCAGGTGGCTCTAGTCTCATGATCCTGTTAGATGGTCAGCCTACTGCTCCGCTAACCAAGAATATCCATGGCCCTGATGAAATCACGAACATTGACAGTGCACTAGCCCCCTACCTGGCAAATAGCAAAAAACAATACAACTATCTTACCATATTGAAAGAGGTTAAAATTGAAGGCGCAAAAGTTAAACGCCCAAGTCACTCAGACCACAGTGCCTTTATAGGACTGAGTAATATCACCGGAAATACCATTGAGGGTGACCGATTTAAAGGATGTAATTCCGTCGCTATCTGCTTACAAGGAATGGCAGTCGGACTAACTTACTTCGAAAACAATTTCTACGTGAGCAGGGATTATCAGCAAGGCAAAAAAGTGCCTGTGCAAATCTTCCTTGATGCCACTCCTATTGATTACTTCAGTTTGCTTTCAGTAAGTGCAGAGGACATTGAGAGCGTGGAGGTTTTCCCTAGAGATGAACTTGGCACCATAAACAGGTTATATAATACGAATGGCTTAGTAATTATCAACATGAAGGCCAAGCCTAAGGGAACAAAAATCAGTTTGCAAGAGCTAAAAAGCATGATGCCTCAGGCAAACCTGCTTAAATTTAAACCAAAAGGTTTCAGCAAGCAGCGTGAGTTTTATTCACCAAAATATGTGAATGCGGCAAACACCTATAACTTTAATGATCTTCGTAGTACAATATACTGGAATTCTAAATTGGCAACCACCGCCGCAACTACAGAGCCTTTGTCCTTGGAGTATTATAATGGTGATGGCAATGGAACTTACCGCGTCGTAGTTGAAGGTATTGATAAATTGGGTAATGTCGCCCGGTCAGTTTACCGTTATACAGTAAAGTAGCGATTGCAACCAATCGCTACTTTGCCAATTCTTTATTCCTCATTAAGTTCTTGCACATGCTCATGCTGACATTTTACTCCATCAGCCGTCATCATTAGTTCTGTGTAATTATTACTCTCTTCGTGATCGCAGTCCCAGTATCCGTATAGGCTCAGGTAGCTGCTAAACTCCTTGTTAATTTTCAATTTTGTACCTACCGGTACTCTCAGCACCATCTTAACTTCCTGATCGCGCCAATTTGTATTCCTTTTAAGATGTAAAGCAGGGTTAAAAGTGAGCATGGAATCTTGTTGCACAAAACTATAATGTATGTTTTGGGCATTCTTCAGTGCCTCTTCAAATGTTAAACCTTTAGCGCTGAAATTCTGACTCATAGATATCTTTCCATTATCGCTTTTCTCAATACTAAGCGCTACACTTCTAGGCATATCAAAGTCATTATAACTAGCCGACAGGATTTTTCTCCCCTTGTAATTGCTCGGATCAATATGATATTGAAGGCTGTCCTCCTTAGTAAAAAATCTTGTCCTGTCAATTTGCAAGGTATATTCTCCATAAGGTTTCAGCTCAGAAAACTGCGCGAACTCTGCACTCTCCTTGAACTCGGATGAAATCTTTGCCACATGAAATATCGTAATACCTACACCCGTCAACCAAAAGATCAGCAGCACCAATGAAAATGTTTTATTCACAGGTCTGTTGGTAAAGGCAACCCTTACCGTGAATAATAGGAGGGCTAACAAAGGAATCGCGATAGTCAAGAACGCTCCAAGGGTTAAAATGTTCAGGTATTCTTCATTTACCATACTAAATGGAAACATATGCGTAACCTCCGAATCCCAGATGCCAACAAAAGCAACCACAGTTACCAGGAGGCTGATAAGCATAAACGATCCAATGGTAATAATAAATATTGCACCAATCTTAAGTATGATGCCTCCAGTACTCTTAACGAACCTACCTAAAAGATCAAATGCTTCTGCCAGGAAACCACGCGATTTCATCACGAAGGGATGCAGGTAGCTATTCGCAAAACCACGAAGATTTGCTTCCTCTCCGCGCATGGCCATTTTCTCAGACTTAGTTTCTGCTTTCGGAATCATGATCCAAAGAACAATATAAGCGAGAATGCCAGAGCCACCCAACATCACCGTAAGAATAGCAACTAGCCTGATCCACCTATCCTCCATATCCAGGTAATGTGCCAGGCCAGCACAAACACCTGCCACTATTGCCTGGTCAGTATCCCGATACAACTTCTTCACCTGACCATAAGAATGGCCGGCAGACTCTTGCTGATCACCATCCAATTCCTCAATTTCGAAATCGGCTACAGATCCCATTCGTTGTGTTACAGAATGCACATC
>JACMPF010000126.1 GCA_014377665.1 Pedobacter sp.
TATGCTTAAAGACCCTAAAATGCTTGCGGAAACAAAGTTTTGGATCGACGCAGTTTTGAAGAATCAACGAGAAAGCGGGGATTTCGGGCCTTTGGTAGAAAAAGGCAAAGGCAAAAGAGACTTATGGACAAACATGCCCATGCTTTGGTGCCTGCAATCCTACTACGAATACAGCAAAGATCCAAAAGTCATTGCCCTGATGACAAAATACTTCAAATGGCAACTAACTATACCTGACGAACTTCTGCTTGAAGATTATTGGGAAAATAGCAGAGGTGGCGATAATATCATCAGCATTTACTGGCTTTACAATCGTACTGGCGACAAGTTTTTACTGGACCTGGCTACAAAGATGGACAAGAATACAGCCAACTGGAGACAGTCGGACAACCTTCCCAACTGGCATAATGTAAATATCGCCCAATGTTTCAGAGAACCTGGAACCTATTATTTACAAAGCCATAATGAGCGAGACCTTAAAGCGAGCTATAATAACCAGTTGTTGATTAGGAATATATACGGACAAGTTCCGGGAGGTATGTTTGGTGGCGATGAGAACTCCAGGAAAGGATATGACGATCCCAGACAGGCTGTAGAAACTTGCGGAATGGTAGAACAAATGACATCAGATCAAATGATGTTGGGCATTACCGGTGATACCTACTGGGCGGAAAACTGTGAGGATGTTGCTTTTAATACTTTTTCTGCTGCATTTACACCAGACTACAAAGCGCTGAGGTATTTAACTGCACCAAACATGGTAATTAGCGATGCTAAAAACCATAACCCTGGTATCGACAACTCAGGTCCATTTCTGATGATGAACCCTTTCAGCTCTAGATGTTGCCAGCATAACCATGCGGCAGGTTGGGTTTATTACGCTGAAAACACTTGGATGGCCACTCCCGACAACGGCATTGCAGCTACCCTTTATGCAGAAAGTTTAGTAAAGGCAAAAGTGGGCAGTGGTGTTGAGGTTACCCTTCATCAGACAACCAAGTACCCATTTGAAGATCAGGTAAATATCCGAATCAGTACACCGAAAGTTGTGAACTTCCCTTTATACCTCCGCGTACCGGCCTGGTGCAAGGATGCAGTAGTGATGGTCAATGACAAACCTGTAAAAGTAGCGGCGACTGAAGGATATATCAAGTTGACAAACCTTTGGAAAAACGGAGATCAGGTAACGCTAAAACTACCTATGGCAATTAAAGTTAGGGAATGGGAAAGGAATAAAAATAGTGTGAGCGTAAACTACGGTCCCCTTACCTATTCCTTAAAAATAGCGGAGAATTACATAATGAAAGACAGCAAAGAAACTGCTATTGGCGATTCACAATGGCAGCAACGTGCTGACCCGAAGAAATGGCCATCTTACGAGATCCACCCGACTTCAGCCTGGAATTACGGATTAGTATTAGACAAATCAAATCCTGAGCGTTCCTTTACAGTTGTAAAGAAATCATGGCCAAAAGATGGCAATCCATTTACCAATGCTAATGCACCGATTGAGTTAAAGGCCAAAGGGAAATTGATTCCAGGATGGAAAATAGACAAATTTGGTCTGGTAGACATCCTGCCTGCCAGTCCAATCAGCAATTCGGAGTCGGAGACGGCACTTACTCTTGTTCCAATGGGTGGCGCAAGATTAAGGATTTCAGCCTTTCCAGTCATTAAATAAGAAGTAAAACAATTAAGTTAAAAGGCTGGTATTTAAAAGATATCAGCCTTTTATTTTTTCATACATTTGGCGAATTATTTTTATTACGGATGAATAGTCATAAACACAGTCAAAAGTTAAGTGCAGCAGGTTTATTAATTAGCTTAGGCATTATTTACGGAGATATAGGAACCTCTCCCCTCTATGTTTTTAAAGCAATAATCGGCGAACGACTCATCACGCCAGACCTTATTCTAGGCGGATTGTCTTGCATCTTCTGGACACTTACCCTTCAAACCACTATCAAATATGTGGTAATTACCCTTCAAGCTGATAACAAAGGCGAAGGAGGAATTTTTTCACTTTACTCGCTGGTAAAACGAAAAGCCAAATGGCTGATCATCCCGGCGATGATTGGTGGGGCAGCATTGCTAGCTGATGGAATCATGACGCCAGCAGTAACTATTTCCTCTGCTATTGAAGGGCTTGGTTTAATCTATCAAGATTTGCCGACCGTTCCAATTGTAATAGCCATTGTGACTGTCTTGTTCGTACTGCAACAGTTCGGCACTTCATTGGTTGGTAGAGCTTTCGGTCCAATTATGTGGTTATGGTTTACCATGATCGCCGTACTTGGTCTCGTATATGTTATGCAAATGCCGGAGATCCTCAAAGCGATCAATCCTTACTACGCTTATCACATTCTAACTACTAATCCGGAAGCCTTTTTAATCATTGGCGCGGTGTTCTTGTGTACAACGGGAGCTGAAGCCTTATATTCTGATCTTGGCCATTGCGGTCGGGGGAATATCCGTACCAGTTGGGTATACGTTAAAACCTGTTTAATCCTGAACTATTTCGGTCAAGGTGTATGGTTATGGCATTTACAGGGAACTAAGCTGGGGGATGTGAACCCTTTTTACCAACTTATGCCAGACTGGTTCTTACTTTACGGGATCTTAATTGCTACTGTTGCAGCTTCGATTGCCAGTCAGGCCTTAATCTCCGGATCATTTACCTTAATCGCTGAAGCCGTGCGTTTAAACTTATGGCCTAAAGTGAAGATCAATTATCCAAGTGAGCAAAAAGGACAACTCTATGTACCATCGATGAACTGGATCCTAATGGCAGGGTGTATCGTTGTGGTGTTAATATTTGAAAAATCAGTTAATATGGAGGCTGCGTACGGACTTTCCATTACCGTGGCGATGTTGATGACCACAATCCTTGTATCGGTGTTCCTGATGCGCAAAAAAGTGCCAATGTATATCGTTGTATTCTTTCTTGTAGTATACGGAATATTAGAGCTAACCTTCCTTGCTGGTAATGCTGCAAAAATTCTGCATGGCGGATGGTTTACAGTGATACTGGGATTGTCTATATTTGCAGTGATGTGGGCCTGGACTAACGGTCGCCGGATTCGAAACAGGTACATGAAGTTTGCGGACGTGGAGGAATTCTTCCCTATCCTGACTAACATTAGCACTGATGAATCCATTCCCAAATACGCCTCCAATCTGGTCTACCTGACCAGCGCGAACTTCAATACAGAGATTGAATCCTCAGTGATCTATTCCATCATTCAAAAACACCCTAAACGGGCTGATGTTTACTGGTTACTCCATGTTGACGTTACCGATGAACCCTACACAATGGAATATGAAGTGGATTATATGATCCCAGACAAATTCATTAGAATAGACTTTAGGTTAGGTTTTAGAGTAGAGCAGCGCGTGAGTGTACTTTTCAGAAAGGTTGTAGAAGAAATGGTTGCTGCTGGAGAGATTGACATTACCAGTAAGTACAAATCACTGGAAGCACAAAAGATACCAGGTGATTTTCGTTTCGTTGTGATAGAGAAAACGCTCTCCAACTCGAATAGTTTACGTTTTATTGAGCGCATTACGATGTCCTGTCACCGGGTATTGAAGATGATGAGCATGTCTGAGAGGACAGGTTTCGGACTAGATTCAAGCTTTGTTACTACAGAACAGGTTCCATTAATTGTTGACATTCCAGAACCAATTCGTTTGAAGAGAGTGAAGTAACTTTAGGCATTTATTTATTTTAAAATTTATTTAGCATCATAAAATAAAAATTCTATCTTTGCCGCTCTCAAAAGGAGAATGATTCCGTAGCTCAGCTGGTAGAGCATTACACTTTTAATGTAGTGGTCCTGGGTTCGAATCCCAGCGGGATCACAA
>JACMPF010000127.1 GCA_014377665.1 Pedobacter sp.
GGTACATGCTGAAAGCATTACCGCGATTCCTAATACTGAAAATATCTGTTTCATGTTATTGTAGTTTGGTATGTAATACATAGACATAAGAAAAAATGATGCCAAAATTACTATTTATCATCTAGAGGCGAATAAACTTGAATTTCCCCACTACCCGATACCTGATCGTTATCACTGTTATGTTGATTGTTCTGCTCATCAGATGATTGGTCAGCGTCGAGGCCAAGATTGAGTCTCTCGTCGATTTTGAGTTCAGGATGATTTTTCAACGGTTGTTTTGAAGTTTCCATAATTGTGTTTTTGATATATTTAAGTAACAAAAAAGCAGATGTTAAGTTTGGTGAACAACAGAGCCTGCATCGGTGTGGATACAGGCTCTATTTGTTGTTGTCAAATATGAATTTATTTCTTTCTTTTGAACCTAATTCAGGACCACGGGTTTGTACTAATATAAAGTAAACTCAACACGACGGTTTTTCTGACGACCGTCTACTGTTTTGTTACTTACAATTGGTTGGTTAGGTCCGTATCCGGTAGCCTCGATTCTAGATGCATTAGCACCCTGAGATACTAAATAAGCTTTAACAGATTCTGCTCTGTCTTTAGATAAACGCAAGTTCAATGCCATTGAACCTGAATTATCTGTGTGACCAGCAAGTTTCAAGCTAAAATTTTTCTCTACCAATAATGCTGCTACTCTATCGAGTGTTGAATTTGAAGTCGAACGTAAAGTCGCTTTTCCTAAATCAAACTCTAAATTTTTTATCGCTTCATCAACTACTTTACGATCTGCTTCAGTGATTACAATTTTTTCTCTAACAATCTGTGCTGGTACTTTTAATGGACATCCTGATCCATCAACAACTGTATTCGCAACTGTTCCTGGGCATTTGTCAAACTTGTTCGCTACCCCATCTCTATCGTCATCACCCAATTCCTGAGTATATTTAGCAATAAGAGCCTCTCTATCTCGCCGAGCAGCCTCTTCTGACATCGCTAATTGTCTTCTCAATTCTGCACTTTCGGCTGCACTTGCCTCGCGTAATGCTGCAATAGCACTGTAATTCTGTAATTGTGATGTTCCTTTTCTGCCTAAAGCTATCTCAACACCAGCGTGAGCATACGAGAACCTATCATTAGCTAGGCCATTTACGCCATCGAAGTTTCTATCTTTCATGAAGTTTACGGTGTAACCTAAGTCTATATTGACACCTTTGGAAACTCCCAATTTAAAACCAGCCCCAACTGGAACGAACCAGTTTTCTTCAAATCCAGCGTTTGCACCATTACTTGCATTAGTATTGGCACTTGATGACATATAACCAGCACCGACGGTCAAATACGGAGATAAAACATTTCTTTTCTGGTTTAAACTCATGTTTGCGATGGTGAAGTTACCACTTAATGCTGCAGACCAGTCAATTGTTGAAGTAAATCGTGCGTCAGCAGGTGTGCCTGAATTTGGTCTTCCACCCTTAACTTTTCCAGCAAGAAAATCTGCTTGAATACCAAATCCTGGTAAAATCTGTTTTTTAATGTATCCACCGTAACCCCAAGTTTCGTATGGGGTGCTAAAGTCACCATTAGTTCTGTTGTTAAAAGGAGTGAAGTGCGTTAACATACCTCCATTTAGTCCAATTGACCAGGTGCGAAAATCCTTTTTTGAGAATCTATCCCCCGAGTCTTTTGCATCATCTTGTGCAAATAATTGCGACGATAACCCTATTAAGGAAAGTACCATTGCCGCTTTTGTAAATCTTAATTTCATTTTATCGTATTTAAATATTCAGCGTTCGTATTATTGAACGAAGTGCTATACATAATTATCTTGCCAAAGCGAATTCGGAAAAACTATTTAAAATAATTCCCCTGCAGATCAATGCTTTAACTTTATTAATAATTATAACTAAAATGAGATAGATAGTAAATTTATAAGCGTGGTGTTGTATAGTATTTAATACGACATTTAATTTTACAAAACTAAATGTCGTACCCAACACCCTTCAGTGGCATTTCGACTGAGTATCCTTCTTCCGATAATGCTTCAGAAAGACTTGTCATACTCTTAATTTCGCCATGAACAAGAAAGACCTTTTTGATCTTCTTCGGATCCTGAGTTTTTACTGTGTTTACTAGATCATTATGATCTCCATGTCCGCTCAATAAATCCGTTTGTTTAATCGTAGCATAAACCATAAGGTCCCGATTTCTCAAACGTACAATTGGATCTCCTCTCAACAGTCGGTTTCCAAGGGTACCTTTAGCGCAGTAACCTATAAAAAGAATGGTACAATAATAGTTTTGGATGTTATAATATAAATGATCTTGAATCCTCCCCCCTTCCAGCATCCCAGCTGAAGAAATAATTATACAAGGCTCATGGTAATTGGAAACTGAAAGACTCTCTCTTTTGTCTTGAACGTACGAAAGTTCGTCGAATTCAAACTCATCGCCTTTCCGTCGGTAAAAGTCTTGAGACTCGTCGTTCAATAAGTGCTGATATTTCCTATAAATGTTAGTTGCGAAACTGGCAAGGGGACTGTCGACAAATATTTTAACCGGAGGAAGCAATCCCTCACTGAAGATCCTATTTAAGGAATAGACCAAAGACTGCGTCCGACCGATGCTAAATGCAGGTATAATTAATCTGCCAGGAAATTTCACACAGGTCTCATTAATGGTCTCTACTAATTTGTCTTGGAGATTTGTATCTGCGCTATGTTGTCGTCCACCATAAGTGGATTCGGTAACTAAATAATCAACCTGTGGAATCTGCTCTGGGTCGACTAAAACAGGATAATTTTTTCGACCAATATCACCTGTGAATCCAATTTTTTTCAGTTCTTCTCCATCCTTAACTGTCAATATGACTGCTGCCGCTCCCAAAAGGTGTCCAACTGGGATAAAGGTAACTGAAAGGTGCTCGTTAACTTTGAAATCTTTCTGGAAAGCAATAGTGACGAAACGTTCCATAGTCTCGTTCACATGTTTATGAAGATAAAGGGGTTGTGGACCAGATGATCTCCTATTCCTACCTTTAGAATGTTTATTTTGCTTGCTAAGAAAAATATTCACGGAATCTAATAACAACAGCTCAGTGAGATCAGCTGTTGGCGGCGTAGAGAGTATTTGGCCTATAAACCCCATTCGAACCAGTGTGGGTAAATTCCCAGAGTGGTCTATGTGGGCATGTGTTAAAATTACAAGATCGATTTCGCTCGGATCAAAGGGAAAGTATTGATTTTCCTCCTGATAGGTATCTTTTTCATAGTCCAATCCACAATCAATCAACACATTATACTTCTCAAGTTGTAAAAGGTGCATGCTACCTGTTACTTGCTGAGCTGCTCCCCAAATTGTTAATTTCATATATAGGCTATCGTATTATAAAGCAAGTTAATATTTTATTGAGTAGCCGACTCCTATTTTATAACTTATCTTGGCCTAGAAATTCTGACCAATTGTTTACCAGATACTTATAATTTAGTTGGGTAGAAACCCTATTTCCATTTATTAGCTTCCATTTGCTGAGCTCTGGGAGAAAATGAGGTTTTTCCAAACCACTAATTTCCGCAACCTTTTCGTACATATCCATCCTTGTGGGATGATCTGGTGAACAAGCGTTGAATGTGTATCCGAAAGCGTCGTTCTTTAAAATATGTTCTGTAAGTTGAACGCAATCTTCAAGGTGAAGAAGATTCACGGGCGCAAGTCCGTTAGCAATGTTGCTTTTACCAGAAAAAAACTTAGCTAAGTTTCTACCAGGCCCAATTAATCCACCGAATCGAAGTATAGTTGAACAAAAAAAATTATTACTTTCAATTATCTGCTCAGCCTCCAAAATAGCAATCCCTGATTCCGTGTCTGGCTCTGGGATCTCTTCTTCTGTTACTTCTCGATTTACATCGGCATATACCGATGTAGAGCTGATCATCAAAATTTTTCTTACTTTCCCTAGTTGAGCAGCATCTGCAATTTTCCTAATCATTTTTGGATAATTCATATGCTCCCCTAAATGTCGTTTAGGTGGCAAACAAATAATCAATACCTCTGATTCAAAAAAAGAACTGTCGAAATAGTTCTGTTCTAAATCGAAATTTATAAGAAAAGGATTTATTCCTTCCTGTGCAAGGATAGAAATTTTAATTTCAGTTGTTGTGGAACCGCTCACGGAATAGCCTCTAGAAACTAGAGCTTTTGCCAAGGCAAACCCATACCACCCGCAGCCCAAAATACTTATTTTACCATTCATTTTTTAGATTTAGATTAATAAAAAAGGGGTAATGCAAAGCATACCCCTTTTTTATTAACATTTTGAATAATTTACAGAACCGTTACATTTGAAGCCTCGGGACCTTTTTTACCCTCATTCATTTCGAATTCTACACTGTCACCTTCAGCCAATTCCTTGAAAGAATCGCTTGCTATTGCCGAAAAGTGTACGAAAATATCTTTACCTCCATGTTCCGGAGTTATAAAACCAAATCCTTTTGCAGAATTAAACCATTTAACTTTTCCTGTTGTACGCATAGTATTCTAATATATTTCGTTGTGAATTTAATGAATTCGTTTTTAACATCAAAGCTATTTCTCTTCCACAGACTCCTTAGGTATAAACAACAAGGATGCGATTACAGAGATAATAAGAACCCCTCCCACGATAGATAATGAGAGTGGAGAAGATATGTGATAAAATGGTGCAATAACCATTTTTATCCCAATGAATGTCAGAATAACCGCTAATCCATATTTTAAAAGACTGAACATATGAATGAAATTTGCTAACAAAAAATACAGCGCTCTCAGGCCAAGGATTGCAAAAATATTTGATGTGTACAAAATTAACGGATCATCTGGAGCTATTGCAAATATAGCAGGGATTGAGTCTACAGCAAACAAAACGTCTGTGAACTCTATAACAGCTACCACTACTAATAATGGCGTTGCAATTTTTACACCGTTCTGTACGGTAAAAAAATTACCACCGTCGAACTCTTTACTCACTTTAAAGAGTTTGTATATCAAGCGTGCACCTGCACTTTTGCTAAAATCCTTCTCTTCATCATCGTCATCACTGCTAACACCAGATTTTATACCTGCATAGATCAGAAATAATCCAAATAGTAGCATCACGACATTAATTTGAATGGAATGGCCAAAAATTGTCATAGCCGGCAAATAGGTGAGATTGATTAAACCAACTCCTGCAAAGATGAAGATAGCTCGAAAAATCAATGCTCCTATAATTCCCCAAAACAACACCTTATGATGAAGCTCCTTAGGCACATTAAAGAATCCAAATACCAGTATAAAGACAAAGAGATTATCTACTGACAAAGCTTTTTCAATCCAGTATGCCGACTGAAATTGTGTAAATTTCTCAAATCCTGAAACGTAATAGATCACGCCACTAAATGCCATCGATAAGGAAATCCATACCACCGACCATATAGCAGCTTCTTTGCTGCTTACTGCATGTACTTTTTTGTTGAAAACCCCTAAATCCAATAATAGCATGACTAGTATCAAAACGGCAAAGGCCGCTATAACCCCAGGGTGATTGATTAAATTGTTATCCATTATACTTTAGTTTATTCTAGGCTCTAATTTTATTGGCCAAAAATGCTAAAAAAGATCGGTTTTTAGCATTGCTTTTAAAATATTAGCCTGTACATCATAGTTATTCAGGTGATCCAGGAAATTGATATCTGAAATCTTACTATAATTTTCTTTTAATAACAAAATGATTTCTGCAGGTATGTAGCTTTTTAAAGCGGCGGCGCTACTAGTCAGTGTATCATTCTTATAGGAAAGTTCCTGGATGATTCTTCCTTTCTCACTCTGGTTGTTATTGAAGTCGATACCATCTAATTCTGCTAGTTCACAGAACAAAAATAAATTTCTGCTAGGCAGAAAGAGAAAGTACCGCTCCTGCTCTACAAATTTATAAACCTCCACCATAAGCCGTCCTGATTTTAAACCGCAATAAAATGCTGTCTTAAAATCATATTTACACAATTGGCCCATAAGCTTTTTTTGAATACTCGCATGGCTGCCCATATACATATCCTTAGGATCAAAGTCGATTAGCACACCTAGCTGATCAGCCGTAATGTCAAAATAAAAGTCGCCTGCATATCTGGAACCGAAAGAATTAATATTCTTAGAAAAAGGGAACTCTTCTGTATCTTCAGATAGTACCCGGAATAATTTCCGCAAAGATTGATTAATTTTCAACGATTGTTGTTGCTTATCCAGATTAAAGTTTTTCTCATTGAAAACAGAACTACCCATCTTCTCAATCAGCTCTTTATTCAGCGTGATTTCATCATAAATCAAGCTTACATTTTTTTCGTTACTTTTTTTGATTTTTCGCAGTAACTCTATCAAACTAGCTGTAAACTGAATATGGAAAATTTCAAGTTTATCGATATCAATATCCTCATTATTTTCGAACATTTGATGGATAACTTGACTACGCAAAAATATTTTATAGAGTGTTTCTTCTTCAAAAAAAACAGAGAGCAGCTGTAAACGGCTGATCTCTGTACTTGAAGCTTTTAAAATATTTGCATGGCGTTCATCCATCTAAGCTGCTAATTAACTCGGGTGACGTTCTTTTTAAGCTCGGTTTCTAAAGTCTTCAATTCCCCATCCAGAACTCTTCTGCTTTGAGCACCCGCCTCATGGATTTGTTTAACTTCGTTAAGTGTATCAATTAGAGATTGAGTAGTCATCTTTAGAGTTTCAATTGAAACAACTGTTTTCTCATTCTCTCTTGCCACGTCAATGCTATTTTGCTTAAGCATATCCGCATTCTTCTGTAGAATAGTATTCGTTGTATCAGAGATTTTCTTCTGCATCTCCACATTTGCTTTCTGTCTCTGAAGCGCCACAGCAAGCGTTAGTTGATTCTTCCATACCGGGATCGTAGTTGACACAATAGATTGGGCTTTCTCAGCAATGGATGTATTGTTATTTTGTACTATCCTGATTTGGGCAAGCGACTGGAGCATAATGAAACGAACGATTTTCATATCAGCAAGCCTTTTGTCAAGACGACTAATGTAATCTCTTAGATCCGCGATCTCATAATCTTGATAATCTGCAGGCCGGCCTTCCATTTCCGTAAGTTTTATACTCAACTCATCGTATTTAAGTTGCCCAGAAATAATTAGATCCTCCATCTGATGGATATAGCCTACATTACTGTCAAACATAGTTTGTAATGAGCTATTATCCTTGATGGAGTTTAACCTGCCTGCCTTAACCTTATTGGTGATCTTATCTACATTATTGATTACAACGTCATATTTTTGAAATAGCTTTTTGACATCGACAACAAGATTTTT
The DNA here is from genome assembly GCA_014377665.1 of Pedobacter sp. Taxonomy (GTDB): domain Bacteria; phylum Bacteroidota; class Bacteroidia; order Sphingobacteriales; family Sphingobacteriaceae; genus Pedobacter. The sequence goes on from JACMPF010000127.1 coordinate 7,353, forward strand.
AAGGAAAGGAATTTTTGATAGAAAACCCTTGAAACCAGTTTGTTCCAACTCACCTACATCAATATAGTTTAGTTCTGTAAGCAGTTCATTGATCAGCCCACCAACTTCTCCGCTATTATAGGTTCGCACAGAAGAAAGAAAATCATTACTGTATTTCTCCATAGAATTCTGAGCGTCAGAGCCATAATTTAGAATTGAATTGACGTCAGATGGTTCTAGCGACTTACCAATTTCTTTATACTTTGTTTCCTCTTCAGGAGTTATCAATGTTAGGTTAACGTTGCCATCTTTATCTAACTTTACTGGAGCGATGGTTTGACTTTCATTAGTATTTGTTTCCATAATTTGGGTATAATATCAGGTATTTAGACCTTAAAGATAGCTTTGTGTTACTGTTTTGACAGTTTCTTCGAGCTTTTTATCTTTCGTAGGTTCACCGATTGCATTGAATTTCCATTCCCCATTTTTCTTATAGAAAACACCTAATACCATAGATACATGACCAGCGAAACCTGCTCCGTTAGTTATGTCATATCTGGCAAATACTTCGTTTACAAGTTTAGGAGTGCCTTCATAAATCCTGATAGAAGCAAAAGGAATGGTACCAAAATCATGACCTCTAAAGCTATTCAGAACAAAGGCAACGTAATTTACGCTGCTGTTCAACCTTGAAAAATCGAGGGTTATTACCTCATTGTCCAACCCATCATCTCCCCCCATATCACCAGTCAAATCGTCACCACTGTGTCTAACTGCACCGTCTTTAGAATTAAGATTACCGAAATAGACTACTTCTGAAAGATTTTTTGCATCACCAAACAATGCACAGCTCGCATCAAGGTCAACTGCTTCTTTCGTTTTACCGAAACCAAACATCCCTTTCTTTTCAATAGCACCCCAATTAATGCCTACACAGATATTTTGAAGCTTGTTACCATTAGTTTTTTCCAAACTTATACGCTGCCCTTTTTGAAGATTAATTGCCATAATATTATTGATATTTGTTTAAATAATCCTGTAAACCGCCTTTCATTCCCACGCCGACGGCTTCAAATTTCCATTTGCCTTCACGTTTATATATCCTTCCAAATTCGACTGCAGTTTCAATAGAGAAATCTTCTTCTAATTCATATTTAAGAAGTACTTCGTTCGTTGCTGCATCAAAGATACGTACAAATGAATTCCTAACTTGTCCAAAGTTTTGTCTTCTACCTTCAGCATCATGAATGGTTACCACAACACAAATCTCTGCAACTTTGGCGTCAGCCTTTGTAAGGTCTACTTTAATCTGTTCGTCGTCCCCATCGCCATCACCAGTGAGGTTGTCTCCAGTGTGCTCTACAGCATCGTCCGGCGATTTCAGATTGTTATAAAAAACCAAATGATTGTCTGAAACCAGCTTTTTATTCTCAGTCAACATGAAAATAGAAGCATCCAAATCAAAAGCACTACCAGTACTTGAGCTATTGGTGTCCCAGCCCAGTCCTATAGTAAATTTAGGAGCATCAATATTTTCTCTTTGCCCTTTTTGTAAGTTAATAGCCATATTATATCAGGTTATAGTTTCTATTAGTTATGTAATTTTTTAAAAAATTAAAATTTTCAGAATAGCTTTCAATTGTATGGTAACTATTTCCTAGTGAAAGATTGTACAAACTTCGAATAAAATCGTCAGTCTGCTGTTCCAAAAAGGACTGAAAACTATTGAAATCGCAATTTAATATATATTTAACAATCCTGGTGTTAAAACAGAAATTACCACCTTTTACTACCTCATCGAGATCAGAAACAGTCTTTATTTGATGATAGTTTAAATAATTTTCAATATTAGGATGAATATCATTGTTTACTAGCTCTGCAAAGTAAAGCATAAAAATACTATTGGTTAGCCTATATTCTTTAACCATTTTGAGAATCATCTTCTCATGACTGCCAGTTATCTTAATATCATCAAGGAAAAAAAGAACTTTGTTCTTAAGAAAATCCTTATCTATGTGAAATGAGTCATTGCCAATTAATTTCAGTCTGTCTACCGCATTCAATTCTCCATAATCTTCTTTATAAGTAATAGTTCTGTGAATCTTAGCTTCCTGTACAACTGGCTTGTTATTCTCGGCGAGCCAATGATTAAGCTGATAAACAAAATAATTCTTCATGGCGAAGGTTGCCGTCGGAATGAAGCAATAAGGGCTGGAAATAACTACAATCTGATCACTCAAAGCGCTGTCTTCTAGGAAATCTTTTATAAAACCATCGGCCAGGGACTTCCCAAAAGTCTTTGCGACCAGGTCATCACCAAATTTAAAACGACTATAATCGTCTGGATTAAAGCCAAAATTAATACCATTATCAATTTTATACAAGGAGTATATGTAGGGGATCATGAGAGTAAATGATGTATTTTTAAGTGATTAGAATTAATTAATAGAGACTTTATACCAAGTGACTCAGCGCCCATGCAATCCGCCAATGGGTTATCGCCAATATGAAGAACTTCATGAGGATCGATTGATAAATGCTTTTTCCTATCAATAGTATCGAGCATTAACTGAAAGAATTTAGGATTAGGCTTTGACATTCTCACCTCATCTGAGTAAAGCTGAAAGTCCAGTGCCTGATCAATTTTCAACTCCTGAAGGATCTTTCTTAATGTCATGCCTTTAATGAATCCAGTGTTGCTTAAGAGACTGACCGTGCTATTCCCCGATTCTTTTAACTGATACAGCACACCTAGACTTTCGGAGCAATAGATAAGCGGCATGTTTTCTAGTAAAAGTGTTTCCATCCTGAGGTACAATTCATTTACGTCTAAATCAGAGAAATCTGTGCTATAGTTATTGATGATACTAATTACCATTAAATACATTTCTTCAGCATCAATGTTCAACCCCGATTTCTCGTTGATGCTATTAACCATTAGATCCACATTTCTAAACACAGCAGTTATTTCTTCAAATGATTTACCTAAGGAATTATAGTTGGCATGAAAATATTTAGCACGTTCAATTTTGAACGCAGGATTGGACCTGATTAATGTAAGCCAGAGATCAAATGAGTAATGTTTAAAGTATGGCATTAGCAAGCAGTTTTACCAGTTAGTAGTTTCTTTTGGTTTAATGTTACAAATTTATAGACGGGATACCAAAGATAAGATTAGTTGACGTCAACTAATCGTTAAGAAATTTGTTGTGTTTTCATGAAAAGATAATAAAACAAAGTCGAGTAGGCAAGGGCATTTCAGTCCAAGCCTACTCGACTATGAAATAAAACACGGTTGATCACCGGATGCTCCATAGGGTTCGGTCGTAAGCTTGCAAAACAGGCATTGGCTCTCGGTCATAATGTCGCTGTTTCGTCGAGAAACATTGAGCATATAAAGGACATTGTCCTTTCTTATCCTGATACCGCGATTCCCGTCGCTTTGGACGTTACAAAATCAGACGATATCTCTAATGCGGTAAAACAGGTTTCGGAGATCTTTGGAAGTGTTGATGTTCTGGTAAATAATGCTGGAATTGGATACTTTGGCTCTTTAGAAGAAAGCAATGACGCCGAAACCAGAAGAATGTTTGATATAAATTTCTTTGGGCTGGCTGATATTACAAAGGCCATATTACCAATAATGCGGAAACAGAGAAGTGGTCATATTATAAACATCGCTTCCATTGGAGGCCTTGTCGGATTTCCAGCGCTGGCCTACTACAATGCAACGAAATTTGCCGTCGACGGTTTCTCTGAAGCATTGGCTAAAGAAGTTATGCCATTGGGTGTTAATGTTACAATTATTGCACCGAGTGGCTTTCGTACAGATTGGGCAGGAAGATCAGCCAATGAAGCGGCAAGTACTACAGAAGATTATAAAACTACAGCCGGACAAAACAAAGAGAATATACGCGCTTTTAGCGGTAACCAACCAGGGGATCCGGTCAGAGCTGCAAAAGCTATTATTAGGGTTGTAGAATCCTTAAATCTACCATTACGCTTACTTCTAGGAGCTGCAGCACTTAAGAACGCTGGCAAAAAACTGGATGAATTAATCCAGGATTTTTACACTTGGCAAGAAACTACTACTAAAGCGGATTTCCCTATTGATTAGATCTTTTCAGCATGGTATCCAATCTGATCCAAAAGCATGATTACTTCTTTCGGATTTAATGGTTGCCCTGTTTCTATGCTCAGCAGTTTATCCGGATGGTTAGTATCAACTTTCCAGTTATCAACATTGTTTAAACCATTTAAATAAGGCCTAATCTTTTCGATGCAAGCATCGCATTTTATGTTTGTTTTAAACTTTAGTGTATGCATATCGCTAAATTTAGTAAATTATTATTTTTTAACAGTAAAATCGTCATTCTGAACCTAATTTGTTAATCGAACTTAGAGTAATATGTTTCGAGCCGCAAATATTATATTTGCAAACTAATGACTAAAAAGAAATATTTTTTGCTGATTCTGAGATCATTGACCGCCCCTTGCCCCCTTCTCCATTGACATGTACCTCCCCGGCTTTCCGGCTATTGCAAACGATTTAAACACAACACTTTCAAAAGTCGCAATTTCACTATCTAGCTTTTTCATAGGCATTTCTGCAGGACAACTATTATACGGTGCTTTGCTTGACAAATTTGGAAGAAAGAAACCACTTTACTTTGGTTTAATAATCTACATTGTCGCCTCTGCAGGTTGCGCATTGGCAACTACCGTAGACGCGCTGATCGCACTTCGCTTTATTCAAGCTCTAGGCAGTTGCGCTGCAACCGTGGCTGCTGTAGCATTGGTAAGGGATTTATTTCCAGTCAAAGACAGCGCGAAAGTATTTGCAATGCTTATGTTGGTGCTTGACGTCTCCCCTATGATTGCACCAACCCTTGGAGGTTATATGACCGCAAATCTCGGCTGGCATACAATTTTTATAATTCTTTAGGGAAATGAGGTGTTCAATCTCATTGCTTCCGTACTTATGGTTGCCAGAAGCTTACAAACCAGATACAATAATGTCTTTAAAACCCAGGCCAATTATAAGAAGCTTCATTTTATTTATGCGTGAGCCTCAATTTTATACTTATGCTTTAACTGGAGCTTTGGCATTTGCAGGACTTTTCGTCTACATTTCCGGGTCACCACTTCTTTTTATGAACATTTTTAAACTGAAACATATGGATGGATTTTCGCACTTCTTTCGGTCGGCTTTATTGGTTCCTGCCAGGTTAATACACTATTGCTAAAAATATTCAAGAGCGAATAGATCATATTTGTTGCAAAGCTTACCCAGGTGATCACTATTACTTTTTTCCTTATAGGTGGAATAAATGGCTGGTTCGAATTGTATGCCACCGTATTTTTACTATTTAAATTTTTATGCTGCCTAGGGTTTGTGAGTCCAAATGCCTCTACCCTCACATTAGTACCATTTACCAAAAATGCAGGCACTGCAGCAGCACTGATGGGGGCTATACAAATGGGATTAGGAGCGCTTGCATCTGTTGGCATCGGACTATTAAACACCCATTCTGTGGTACCTATGCTGGCAATCATGACGGCATGCTCAATTTCAGCATTCCTTGTTCTTCTTATTGGTAGAAGAAGGATCAACACAAAATATTAATATTTACTGACTCTTTTTCTCGAAAGACTAAGCACAGGATATTTAACATTTAGTAACTCAAAAGAGCCAAACATCAATATACCGTAACCTACAGTTCCATAAAGAAAGCGAAGCTCAAACGGGATGGCCATTTCTAACACGGTCCAGAATCCAACTAGTGTCTGTGGATATTTGGAACCGTACCATACACCTAGATCGGTAATAATCCAATGTATAAACACAACAACTAGCGTTCCTCCTATGAAATTCAAAACATTAACTTTTTTAACAATTACTCTGGTAACAAATACCATTAATGCAAACGAAATATAGGTCCAGTACCAACCTTCATATAAAAAGCCATTACTATATTCCTTGTATATGGTGGTTGCTAAAATTGCATCTGTTAATAGCAAAGTAACCAGAGGTATTGCGAACGATTGAACCGGTTTTTTAAAGTATGTACCACTAAATAGCGTAATTGCACCTACTGCAGAAATGTTAGCAATATCCCCAAAATTATCAGAAAAAGGTGCGACTGTCCTGAGAATAGTAACGAATAATACTATTAATAGCAGAATTAAGGTGCGTGGATTAAATGTAGAATCAGACATTGTTTAGGGTTTAAATCACAAAGTTATGTTATTTCCAGTTATTAAAAAACAAACTTCACTTAATTAGACTAATATCGGCAATTCCTGTGACCTCAGTAGACAGCTCACCCAAAATTGAAAGGTCTGCCATAATTCCCGTCTGAACTTTGATAAAGTCTATCCCTTTCAAAATAACTTTGTTACCGTGTTTATTAATCGCATTTGCAATATCAACTTTATCTGTTCCGCCTGCAGTATTGTCAGCATAACCGAAAGCTAAAGGTGCTGAAATACTTCCTTTAATTCCATTCGAAGGCAAGAGCGTACCTATCCTGGTAAATTCATCTGCACTAATCCATAAAGGATAGTGGTTGTATTTGTGAAAACTTTGCCTTACTATGCCAGTATTTCCCTTGATATCTTTCCAGGAAACACTCAATGTAGGTGGAGTCGGACGTGTGTAAGTAACGGAATAATCCCTTATGTAACCAGCCTTGCCAACTTCACTGCCTGCAAGCTCATACCAGATGTCGTCAGGTTTACCATTTCCATTTTCATCCTGCATTACCCATACTACACCCGGCTCTGACAAACTTGCAATGGCGTTTCCATAAATAATAACATCGTCTATCTCCGGCTGATTAATTACAGTATGGTCAAAACCATAGACTGCATAGCCTCCAAAAGCCCCTAAAGATATTCCCGGTGTAGCTTTTTTTCCTTCAATTGATTTTCCACTTTCCTGATTACCCCAACCTGCTTCATTCATGAATTGTCCTGCAGCGGGAGCAAATTCGAAGAGCGTAGTTACATAAACATTACTTGCAATCGTAGTTGGAACTTCTGGAACAGCAACAGTCAACACATACTTAAATGAATAGCTTCCAGCACTATTTGTCGCTCTGTAATCGATAGTATAAACCCCAGACTTAGCAGGGGTAAATTCTAACAGACCTGTGTTGCTTTTAAGTTCTGTATTTACCAGCCATTCCTGACTGATCTCATTGCCAAGCGTATTATTTGCCTTAAGTGTGATGGCTTCATTTACTTTTCCATTGATTGCCGCTGTTTCATTCGCCATCTTTATGGATGGTGCCAAGACTGTTTCTTCAATGTCCTTTTTACAGGCAGAAAAAATAGTTAAACAAAATAATGCAACAAGTAACTGAATTTTACTCTTCATGTTTATTTTTTATTTATAACTATAATTGAACACTACTGTTTGAGGGATTGCTCCTGTAAAAAACTCGAACTTCTTCTTACCTGTTGAAGAGAATGCAATAACCTTTCCTTCAGGACCGTAATTGTTTGCGTCGGCCACAAATACATCCTCATTCAAAGGATTGATTGTTACCGCATATAAAGATGCAATCGCAGTGTTATCAGTAATGAAATCTGCACCAGTAGCACCAGTGCTAATATTTAGCATTTTAAGAGAATTTGGTGAAGGATAATTACCAAAAACAATAACTAAACCTTGAGCTCCATTAATAGCGATTCCACCAAGGCTGTAATTGTAAGTTTGTGTTTTAGTGTCGGTATTAGCATTGATACGCTCTAATGAGGGTGCTATGAATGGAGGCGTATAGGTACCATTAGTTATCGTATAGATTTCCCCTGAAGTTGTTGTGGCAAGTGTTGTAGGATTTGTATTCACCGCGATCTCTTTTAGCTTAGTGAAAGAGTTTAAATCCACAACGGAAATTGAAGCATTGTTAGTGCTTGGAAAACTAGGAGTCAAAGAGTTTGCAACATACAACTTGTTATTAACTACCGCCAAGCCATCTAAAGCTCCTCCAACCGCAATTCGAGCTTCGATATTCAGTGTAGCAGTGTCAATTTTGGAAATAAATCCATCGTAACTTGAAACGTATGCTTTTCCTTTATAAAATCCTACGTGCCTTGGAAAAAAGCCTTTGGAAGCATTATAAAAAGGAATCCGCTTAACGGACTTTCCAGTAGATATATTTATGACTTCCACATAAGAATCTTTTGCCGCTACCGTAGTTCCAGTAACTACGCAGTACATTTTACTGCCGTATTGTTTTAAATCATTCGCATTCGTACCAAGATCAATCCCGTTTTGCTTTTTAAAAAAGTCTTTAGTTGTTGTAGAAGTTGTAATGTCATAATAAGTGATCGTACTATTGTTTGCAGCACCAAAGGCTCCTTCACCAAGCGTGTAAACACCAATGGTTTCTTTAGGAAGACGCTCCAGCACCATTATTCCTCTGTCTTTTGTGCAAGCACCAAAAAAGGTCATTCCAACTAATAGGGCTAATCCTATTTTAATAAAGTTTGTAATCGTTTTATTCATTGTGTTTGATTTATTTTCTATTTATATACAAATGCAAATTGGGCAGGAATATCACCAGTCTCGACTGACCATCTTTTCTTTCCTGTTGAATCGAAACAATAGAGCACACCAGGAGTAACATGATCTGTTGCGTCAGTAACGAAAACATCTTTAGTTGTAGGATGTACGGCAAGTCCATATGGAATTTTAATCAACTTATCGGTACCATCAGTGATAAATTTTCTGCTAATCAACCTCTCCTCTTTAACGTTTATCATGTCATAAGAAACAATGCTTTCACCTGTAATAGTGTTAAATGCTGAGCTATATAGGTATGCCAGGTCATCGTCAATAACAATATTGCTTGCCGCCACATCAAAAACTTTTTTTATCTGATCTGTTTGTGTGCTGATGACGTACAGTTTTGAAGGTATGTTTAGGTAATCTCCTCTTGAAGTAACATAAAGGTCGCCGTACTGGTCTGCTTTAAGTCGATGCAAGTTGATTGCAATGGGGATGCGTTTGGTCTCTTTGAAAGTCGTGAGATTCACTATAGAGATTGTGTTTTCGTAGTTACCAGGGGTATACCCCCCTGAATTAGCAATGTACAAATTATTGCCTACCACCGCCATTTCTTCTGGTTGACGCCCCACTTCTATTCGTTTGGCCTCCCTAAGCAAGGTTGTATCTATTTCTGCAACAATACCATTAGGCGCCTTACGATCTCCGATTTGTCCGAGGTAAGCACTCACATATGCTTTTCCATTGCTAAAAGTAATATACCTGCAGTTGAGTATATCAATTTGCTGGATGCGTTTACCTGTTTTGACATTCAATACTTCGACTTTATTAGAACCATTTACAACTACATATAATTTTGAGCCGTAAACGCCAACATCATTCCCAACATCACCTAGGCCTTTAGTGACTTCGGGATTAGCTTGATTGTAAATGTTTCTTCGATAGCTACCAGCAGTAAAGTCAACATAATCCAACGAGGCTTTATTCATACTCATATTCCCTTCGTTAACCAGATAAAGCCCCCTTACTGATGCATTTGGCTCAGCTGGGAATAATGTGTTTATTAACTCTTCAGGTGCTACCTGAGTATCTTTTCTACAGCCGATCGATGCAGTAGACAAAAAAATGAAAAGCAGTATCCTGCTAATTATTTTTGTATTCATATCTTATAATTTAAGGTGAAGCGATAGGAACGACCCGGCATAGGGAAATTAGCGACCACATCGTAATACTGGTTTAAAAGGTTGTTGATTTCCAGGCTTAGTCTAAGCTCATTTGATCCTAGCTTAAGCAAATAATGCAGTGCGAGGTCATGCGTATACCATGGTTCTACATAGTTGACGGGAATGTTTGCTTTTTGATTGTAGCGTTCACCGGTATAGATAAAACTGTAGTTCATTGATAACGTCCGATAGGCGGCCCCTCCCAGAAACGAGCCACTATGCGTTGGGGTATACGGAAGCTGTCTTTTATAACTTACTTGTCCCTGACTAATGGGAGTTACATCTATGGCATCCTGATAAGTATAAGTTAGTCCGACATTTAGCGCTAGCTCATTTAGTCTCAGGAAGCTCTGCAGATTCAAATCAAAACCTTTGATATTTACGTACCCAATATTTTCGATACTCCAACGCTGGGCATTATTACCCGGTAAGGCAACTATTTTATCTTTTACTTGATTGTAGTAGCCATCTGCCTGCACAGAAAGCTGCTGAAATTTAACATTTTTAAAGCGCTTTACGTAGGTTAGGCCCAGATCGTACTGTTTAGCGTATTCTGGTTTTAGGTAAGTTCTTCCAAAGTCGGTATAATAAAGGTCATTGAAGGTTGGCATTCGGTATATGCTTTTATAAAAAGACCTCAACCTAAATTCCTTACCTGTAAAGGGTTGCCATGATAGCATTAGCGTCGGCGTTAGTTTTTGCTTATCTCCGGCAGGGGTGCCATCCTCTACCCTATCATTTAGGTAAGTTCCCAACACATTAGCCTGAATATCAACTTTATTAAAATTAGCATGTATTGCTAGCGCAGTTAGGAAAGTATTTCTGCTTGGATAAGAAAACCTGTAAATGTTAGCGTCAAGTGTATTAAATTGATAATCCGTTGATAGTACTAGCTCCCAGATTTTGTTAAAACGATACTGATTCGCCAGAGATAAATACACTTCCTGCAGTTTAAACTTTCTATCTAGCAGTCCGTTAAGTGATACATTTTCAGGATCTAAGTACCTGTTATAATCATAACCATACTTACCTGCAGCAAGCAACGTGTATTTTTCTCCGAAAGCTTTCTGAAATGATGTTTGTAGAAAAGCATTCTTGTTCCATGTACGCTGTAGGTAATCAAATTTATTGCTAACAATAGCCCCCGGAAGCCCCATCTGGTCATTGTATAGATATACTCGAGTATTGAAAATACTACTGTCTCTCAGCAGTCCATGCAACGCATATTCGAAGCGCATCCGTTCTACGTCACTGTTGTTCCTAACTGCGATAGTATCAAATACACCGTTGGTATATCTGAATTTGTATTTACCAGTAGCTTTTGTGTACTCTGCATTTGCACTTCCACTAAATTCATTGCTCAATTTATTTTGAATGGATACCGAAGGATTAAACAAACCAAAGGAACCTGTTTTGATTGTAGCATTAACATGGTAGCGTTCGTTGTACTTAAATTGTGGGTTCATTGTTTTTAGATACAGAGAACTGCCGACTGAGAATCCCTTGGCAGCCTGAAAAATTGCGCTCTTTTGACCGCTATAAATCTCAATTTCCGAAATATTATCTAAGGAGAACTTACCAAGATCGACTTGTCCATTTTGTGCATTACTCAATTGGACACCTTCATAAAAAACACCTGTGTAATTACTCCCCATACTACGGACATTAATGGTCTTCAAACCTCCTATTCCTCCATAATCTTTAATCTGCACGCCAGAAAAAAAGCGAATGGCATCTGCCACGCTTAAGCTATTGAGATTTTTCAATTCTTCTCCTGACAGTAATTGCAATGGCGTTGAAGAGGTTTGTCGCCTGCTTATAGATTGAATTTTAACCTCATCTAAAGCAAGGCTATCTATCTGCGCATTTACATCGAAAGGTGCATAGCAGAACACTACCAATAATATGGCAGAATAATAGGTAACAGGATGAAATCGCCAAAAGGCGGTTTTGTTTATTGTCATTTTTGTTGCGAGTGATTAAACCCACAGCAAACAGTTAGATCTAGGAAATGAAATACATAAATAAAGCACTCACTCCAAGCTTCAATCCCCGAAAGCTATGAAATATTAAAGCGCTTGGCAGGTCTTCTGACTTACTTCCGGGATCCTACCTTCCCATCTTTGTAGACAGTGGCAATGATTTGGACACCATTATGAAGCTTACAGCTGCGGGACAGTTACGGAATTACACCGTATTCCCTTTTAATCCCTGTCGGCAAACAGTGAACCAAAGCGAGGCGAAGGTAGTTAATAATAGAGTATTGAACAAACTTCATTATCTTTAGTTAATTAGTTAATCAATGAAGTACATCCCTTTTCTTCTCATCTTATTAACTACCCTGAATACTATGGCCCAGGAAAATGACCAATACCTTATTGAAAACATACTTAAAAAGTATCCAGATCGGTTCAGCTCGGTGCTGAATCATCCAGATAAAAACCAGATACAGATTTTATATACTCAAGTAAAC
>JACMPF010000128.1 GCA_014377665.1 Pedobacter sp.
AAAGGACACTATTGAATAATCATACAATATTGCATAATTATTATTAATGTAATACAATATTGTATTACATTTGAACGATTTGTCCTTCGACTATAAAAAATCTCATGATAAATAATAACACAATAAGTATTTTAAACATTGAACAGGCTATTAGTGATATCGAAATGGAACACCATAGCTCGTCTTTCGATACCCCGATGCGTGCGGATGCATTTGTGCTGGATGATGATAGGAAAATTAACCTCATCGCACAACACTTTAGCAGCATAATGGAAATATTGGGTATGGATCTTGAAGACGACAGTTTAAAAGACACACCCAAGCGGGTAGCTAAAATGTATGTGAAAGAAATATTCAGTGGCCTCAATCCAGCGAATAAACCTGTTCCAACGTTGTTTAACAATCCTTTTAAATACAATCAGATGCTTGTGGAAAGGAATATTTCGGTATTCAGCAATTGTGAACACCATTTTGTTCCAATCGTTGGTAAAGCACACGTTGCCTATATCAGCAACGGAAAAGTGATCGGACTCTCTAAATTGAATAGGATCGTCCAGTATTGTTCTCAACGACCTCAGGTACAGGAAAGACTGACTATGCAGATCGCCAACATGCTTAAAGAGGCTTTGGGAACAGAAGATGTTGCTGTGATTGTAGATGCACATCACCATTGTGTATCAAGTCGCGGAATCAGGGATTCAGGTAGTACAACACTTACCGCTGCGTACAGTGGCAAATTCTCAGAAACTGAAACCAGGAATGAATTTCTTAAATATATAGGCTCATGAATTTTGAAGGAAAAAATATCCTGATTGTTGGAGGAAGTTCAGGTATAGGTCTTTCATTGGTACAGCTATTGCACGCGCGTAAAGCGAATTTATATGTGATTTGCAGATCCGCTTCGGAAGAATGGCCAAACGATGTAAAATATCTGCAGGCTGATGTAACTGGAGATCTTGATGCTGTTGAGGCCTTTCTTCCCGAGCAATTGCAAGGGCTGGTGTACGCCGTCGGAAGTATCACCCTAAAACCCTTTAACCGGCTCAGCGTAGACGACTTTTTAAACGACTATCAGTTAAGTGTTTTGGGAGCAGCGAGAGTAATCCAACATGCGCTTAAGTCAATTAAAAACGCCGCAGGTTCTTCTATTGTACTAATCAGCTCTGTTGCCGCCAAAATTGGAATGCCCTACCACGCAAGTGTGGCTGCTGCAAAAGGGGCAGTTGAAGGAATGGGATTGAGCTTGGCAGCTGAACTAGCTTCCCAAAAAATAAGGGTAAATGTAGTTGCGCCGTCGTTGACGAATACCCCTATGGCCGAAAAGCTATTGAGCTCGGCTGACAAGCAGGAAGCATCTGCTAAAAGACATCCTTTAGGTCGTTATGGACAGCCAGAAGACATCAGCAACGCAATTGCTTTTTTATTGTCCGACGATAGCAGTTGGATGACCGGTCAGGTAATCGGTATTGATGGAGGAATGGGTAATCTAAAGCCGAGTTGAGATGATCAGCATTAGCAATGAACAGATCTACCAGTTAGATAAAGCGTATAGAACGAGTTTGATTAACAGCCTGATTGGTTATCGTTCTCTAAATCTTTTAGGAACAGTTAATGATCAGGGCATTACGAATCTTTGTGTAGTCAGCTCTGTATTTCATCTGGGTGCAAATCCGCCGCTTTTGGGTTTGGTAATGCGGCCCCAACGAGAGCATAATGATACCCTTCGTAACATTAAATCTACAGGGCAGTTTACGCTTAACAACGTACTCCCTTCCTGGTATATGCAAGCACATCAAACAAGTGCCAGTTATCCCTCTGGGGTTTCTGAGTTTGATAGTTGCGGTTTCAAAGCGCATTATATGGAGTCTTTTCAAGCTCCTTTTGTAGCAGAGTCTACCATCCGCATTGGCCTGGAGTTGCGCGAAGTAATTGATTTGGAAATTAACGGAACTACAATTATCATAGCGGAGATCGTTCAGATTTTAGCTAATGATGCATTGATAGGAGCCGACGGAACGGTGGACCACATTAATGCGGAAACAGTTACTGTTGCTGGCTTGGATGCTTATTTTCTTCCAGAATCTCTTGGAAGGCTAGCCTACGCTAAACCTGAAATGGCACCCCAGTTACTAACAATTTAGATAACAATGGAAAAAGATGCTGAGGTTATTATTGTAGGTGCTGGTTTGGCAGGTCTGACAGCGGCAAAGGTGCTGAAGGCGGCTGGCAAGTCGACGCTTTTGCTAGAAGCCGCTGATGTTGTAGGTGGTAGGGTTCGTACCGACGCATTTAATGGTTTTTTGATGGATAGGGGTTTCCAGGTGTTACTTACAGCTTACCCGGAAACAAAACGGTTTTTAGATTATAAAGCATTAAACCTTTGCGCGTTTGATCCAGGCGCACTTATCCTTGGAGCTGACGCTTACACAGTTATCGGTGATCCCATGAGGAAACCAGCTTCCTTGATGGAAACATTGCGCTCGCCGGCAGGTACGTTTGCCGATAAGTTGAGGATGTTGAAATTAAAGATTAAACTGCGCCTTAAATCTATTGAGGGAATATTTTCAGCAAATGAAACTACGACCATAGCCTATCTTGAAAATCAAGGCTTCAGTGAAAAGATAATCAGCCAATTCTTTAGGCCATTTATGACTGGAATATTTTTGGAAGACAGGTTGAGTACCTCAAGCAGGATGTTCGAATTTGTATTCAAGATGTTTAGTGAGGGGAATGCAGCCATCCCTGCCGCAGGCATGGGACAGATACCCTTGCAACTGGCAGAAGGGTTATCTCCGAATGAGATTCTGTTCGGTAAACGGGTGACGGGAGTTGAAGGCGGAATTGTTAGTGCCGATGACGGGACCAGCTATCAGGCGGATTTTGTACTAATTGCTACCGAAGAATCTGCGATTCCTTTTCCATTTGAAAAAAGAGCCGCGAACTATCATTCGGTTACCAACATGTATTTTACTTCAGATAAAAGGCCATTTGAAATGCCATTAATTGCTTTGAATGCGATGCCAGGGAAACTGGTTAACAATATTGCGGTCATGAATCAAATTGCTCCTGGTTATTCTCAAAGCGGCGACTCCTTGATATCACTTTCGCTCATTGGTGATCACAGTCAGAAGGATCAAACTAAACTCCAGTCAAGCGCAATCGACGAGCTTAAATTCTGGTTTCCGGAGGCAGTCAACTGGAAGCACCTAAAAACCTACCATATTGGTTACGCATTGCCCAATGATGACAAGGTTACGAATAACCCAAAAACCATGCGTTTAAATCCCCAGTGTTTTGTATGTGGCGATCATCTCATGAATGGCTCCATAAATGCTGCAATGAAAAGTGGAAGATTAGCTGCTGAAGCTATTATAAACGAGATGAAACAATGATGAATCAAGTCAAGGTTTATAACGACGAATTGCTCAATGGTAAAAGATCACTGGGTGATCCTCCAGTGGATGAGTTCATCAAGAATGTATTTGCGGACAACGCAAAGAAGCTTCAGCTGCAACAATGGTTAAGTACTAAGGCAGACCCAGACCATTTTGCATTGTTTAAGGCAGCATATCCAGATGTTAATTTTATCACTCAAGCCAGCGATCTACCTCAATGGGCCGATCCTAAGCTAATGAAAGCCGGCTCGGTTTTCTTTGCTGTGAATGCTGAAATGATCATGAGTTTGCTCGGTCTATTATCCCTCCCGTATTGCTATACTGCAGCTAACGGGGCGATGGTACTCTATCTATCCGAATTGATAAGAAAACAGACTACGAAAAGGTTATATGATACTGCAATTTTCGTTTGGGAAGTGATGGCCCCTGATGCATTTAGTAAACATGGAAATGCTTGCCAAGAAATCCTTAAAATACGAATCATGCATGCTGCTGTTCGTCACTATACGCTTCAAAGTAACAAATGGGATGACTCTTGGGGTCTCCCCATTAATCAGGAAGATATGGCAGGAACCAACCTTTCATTTTCGCTAATCGTGATGCGTGGACTTCGGATGCTTGGCTTCAAAGTAAGTCCGCAGGAGCAGACAGCATTTATGCATGTATGGGCGGTTATTGGTTATTTGATTGGCCTTGATAAGGATCTTATACCAGAAAACACCAAAATAGCCCAGATACTGGATCGTTCTATTAAAGACCGTCAGTTTTGTGCTTCTACCCCCGGAAAGGAATTGACTCAGTCGCTCACGGACCATATTTTAAAGGTTAACAAAAGCTCGGCTACTGCGGACGATATATTGGGACTCATGCGGTATTTACTCGGAAAAGAAATAGCCGACATGCTTTCGATTAAGGCGCCAGAACTTCCAGGTTACAAAATAACGTTGCTCAGAGCAATTAATTATCTAAAGGGTTTTAAGCCAGATGGCGATACCCAGCAAAATTACAAAGTTGCATATGCTAAATTTAAAAAGCAGAGTGCTGCTCATGTAGAAAAATCTTAAATCATATGAAATCTTACCAACTCATTCATAAATTAGTAGATCTTGTCCATCAAATGGAACAAGAAAACCATGGTCGCGAAATTTCTCTCGGGGACTTTACAGGGTTTTTGCTGAATACGGTCGGAGACAATTCAGGGAGTTCTGTTAATGCAGAATCGAGATTCGGCGACAATGATAGCCATGCTTTAGAGATTGCTTATCAGCTGGATAACAACATCGCACGGTTGTTTGTATTGATGAGCCGTTATGCGAAGTCTTACATTAAAAAGGCACTTGATGGCACACCTTTGCAAACTGCTGAGGATTTTACTGCATTGGCAACCCTGCTAACTCATACTCATTTGTCGAAAAGCGAACTAATTGCGCATAACTTACAGGAAAAAACTTCTGGCACGGAAGTAATTAGGCGCCTAGTGGCGGCGGGACTGGTTCGTCAATGGGACGATGTCAAGGATAGGAGGAGCAAGCATATTGCCATTACAAATGAAGGGAAGGAACTGTTGTATCAGGTATTTGTTGACATGAATCACGTCGGTAAAATGATTACCGGAAAGCTAACTGTGGCCGAGAAATTTACGTTGCAGTACCTTTTACAGAAGCTAGAAAACTTCCATTTGGAACATTATGAAAAGAAAACGATTATGACCAAAGCAGATTTAAGGGAGTTTGTAGTAAATATTTGATATAGTTAGCCGATAATTACTATCATGCAGTTAATTAGAGTTTACTGTGACAGGAGAATAAATATATAAAACTTACTTCGCAATACGACTCAAGCAATGCTATTCCCAAATAAATGACCAACAACTGCCGTTATTGCCATTGCTGCGGTCCCCCAAAAAGCGATTCTCAATACGGCAGTTTTGAGGTATGAACCACCTGTTTGAGCAGCGATCGCCCCCAGAAGCATTAAAAAAATAATCGAGAGCACATACTGAATATACACCATGTAGGCTAAAGGCGCCAAAATTGAAACCACTAATGGCAATAACGCTCCAAAAATAAACGATCCAAAAGAAGCCAGCGCGGCTTGTAAGGGCCTGGCTGAGGTAATTTCATTGATCCCAAGTTCATCTCTTGCATGCGCCTCAAGGGCATTGTGTTTACTCAGTTGTATTGCCACCTGATGCGCAAGCTCCGCATCCAGCCCACGAGATACATAAATCTTTGCCAGTTCTGCTAATTCTGACTCTGGCATTTCCGATAGTTCTTGTTGTTCTCTTTTTAAATCTGAATTTTCGGAGTCTGCCTGAGAACTTACAGAAACATATTCTCCAGCCGCCATCGACATGGCGCCCGCGATGAGTCCTGCCAGAGCGGCTAGTATAATAGTATCTCTATCTGTGGAAGCCGCTGCGACCCCAATTACGATACTCGTAGTGGAGAGGATACCATCATTTGCCCCCAATACTGACGCCCTGAGCCAACCTATACGCGTAACAAAGTGTTTCTCTGCAGAATCATGTTTTGTCTCCATGACCCTACTTGATGGTTTTCTGGAGATCTTTTGCCCAAGCGATTATGCTGTTTTTATCCTGAGGAGATAACACAGCTTTTGTATGTATTACTGTATACGAACGCAATGGCATTTCATCTTGCTCAATCATTTCCACAACTTCATCAAGCTTGTGTTTTTTCTTTTTGGCAGTATAACTATTGAATTCATCAAAGTTTATTTCTTGCTTGCCATCTTTTACGTGATTATCTAGCCACCATGCAAAAGGCTGGACTTTACTGTACCAAGGATATACGGTATTGTTGGAATGGCAATCGTAACAACTGGTTTTAAGCAGTCCTTTAATGTCCTCAGGAATGGTATAATGTTTTTCAATTGCATTTGTAGAAACTGTAGTCGCAATATTTTTCTCTGGCCTGAATAACTGGATTATTAATAGTAAAATAGCTAAAACAAAAAGTAATTTCCTGATCATGATTTATGTTATAATTGATTAAATAATGTATTATAATCAAAAGTTCCCACTTAAATATAGCCCTGCCTTTCCATTTTGATAGGATGGCATTAGGTTAAACGCGGTTGAATTCCTTCCTAATATTAACATTTTAAGTTGAGGGTACAATGCGTAGGACAATTTTGTTGATAAAATTCCAAATCCTGCTCCGGCGACTACA
>JACMPF010000129.1 GCA_014377665.1 Pedobacter sp.
CTGAAGCAAAAAAGCAATCTGAGCAATATGTACGACCGGTTGGAAATGGCGAAGTTGGCAACAGAAAACGCTCCCCAAATTAAAGTCAGCGATATTGAGTTTGGGCTACCCCAACCATCTTATACCATTGATACACTTGCCTATCTTCAGGAGAAGTATCCAGGCAGAGAATTCGTCCTGATCATGGGGGCAGACAACCTTGCTTCATTCAAAAAGTGGAAGAACTATGAAGCGCTGCTGAAAAATTTTGAGATTTATGTTTATCCAAGACCTGGCATTGACCTAACCGACTGGTTGGATCATCCATCAATCAGAATAACAGAGACGCCGCAGATGGACATCTCATCAACTTTCATACGTAAGGCAATCGCAGCCGGGAATAATGTTCAGTATTTCGTTCCGGATGTGGTACTTTCTTTTATAGATGGCAAAAGCATGTACCGTTAACTAGCTACGGTACAGTAGAAATATTGTGGGTTTCTTGTGAAGGTCAATACGCTCCTGCTTCCACTGTCCCACAGACATAGTTTTAATGTATTCTTCTTCGGCAGTGATGTTACAGGCTACACAAAGCAAAGTCTGGGCCGCTGTATTTTTAAGAATATCCTCGAATAGGTGGTTATTTCTAAATGGCGTCTCAATGAAGATTTGGGTCTGTTTTTTCTGCTGGGCAATCAGTTCCAGCTCTTTAATTCTCTTGATACGCTCTATCTTATCAATTGGCAAATAGCCGTTGAACGTAAAGCTTTGTCCGTTGAAGCCGGAAGCCATCAAAGCCAATAATATTGAGCTGGGCCCAACTAAAGGAACCACCTTAATTCCGCGCTTATGTGCTTCGGAAACGATATCTGCACCAGGATCTGCCACACCGGGACAGCCTGCTTCGCTCATCAATCCGACATCTTTGCCTGTCATCAACTCTTTGAAGTAAGGCACCATTGAATCGTTTCTATTGTGCTTACCGTAATCATGGATGACCAGATCTTGCTGGGCAGTTTTGATACCTGCTTCTTTTAAAAATTTACGGGCAGTTTTCTCATTCTCTACAATATACGTCGTCAATATATTAATCGTTTCGCCAAGGTAAGCGGTAAAAGACTTGTGTGCAGCGTTTTCCGCCAATGGGACAGGAATCAGAAAAAGTGTACCTTTTTGCATAAATTTAGTGTGATTTAATCCAAGCTGGAAATGAGATGCCATCTGATTTCTAAACGCAAAGGTGGCAAAATATTGCAATCTGGATGCAACCTTATCGGATTAAATATCATCATTACAAAAAGGTTTTGTAAATTGTATCCTACAGAAGCAGATTATAAGACTGCATTTAACAGACTTAAACCAATTAAATTACGTTATATCGGATAAATATAATGTAATATTTTATAGTTGATTAAACTTTCGAGTTGGTTTGGAACTCAAATTGATATACAAAGAGCGTTAGGTAAATTAAAACACACACAAAATGAAAAACATGATCAAATTACCGGCTATTGTGCTGGGGCTCATGCTCCTTCTAACCGGAACCACGCAAAAGGCTATGGCGCAAGATGAGGACATCTCCATGCAGTCCTTTTATGATGAATTATCGCCTTATGGCACTTGGATCCAGGACCCTCAGTATGGATACGTATGGAGACCTGATGTAGAGCAAGGTGAATTTAGGCCCTATTATACTAATGGTCGTTGGGCAATGACCGAATACGGAAATACCTGGGTATCTGATTATGATTGGGGATGGGCCCCGTTTCATTATGGCCGCTGGGTATACAACCGTTATAACCAATGGGTTTGGCTGCCAGACACCGTATGGGGACCGGCATGGGTTAGCTGGAGAAGTGGTGGAGGCTATTATGGATGGGCGCCAATGGGTCCCGGTATGAACATTAATGTCAACTTCAATATTCCCAGTTTATGGTGGGTATTTGTACAACAACGAAATATTTATTATAACGGATTCCCACGCTATTATTCCCGTAGAAACACTGTAATCATTAACAACACGACGATAATCAACAATACTTATGTTAGAAACAATAGGTACTATTCAAGTGGCCCACGTGCAAATGATATCAGACGTAGTACTGGTCGTGATGTAACTGTTTACAATGTGAACCGAACCACAAGACCAAGCCGGACTAATTTTGATGGAAATAGGATTGACATGTACACTCCTGGCAGAAGCAGTAGAACTGGAAACAGTAATGGGGTAGCTGCACCAAAAGAATCTATAAGAGGCGAAGGTTATGCTTCTGCAAGACCGGATCGTGCAGTTCAAGATGGCAGACAAGGTAGTTATACGAGAGATGACAGGACAACATCTGAACGTGTTGGAAGACAGGGACAAACCATACCGCAAAGAATTGATCAACCTCAAAGACAAGCACAACCTCAAAGAGTTGATCCAAGAGTAGAGCAGGTAGAGCAACCTCAAAGGCAAGTAAGGCCTGAGCGGCAAGCGCAACCTCAACCTCAGAGACAAGTTCAACCTGAGCGCCAACCTCAGCCTCAAAGACAGGAAGCTCCACAACGAATGGAAAGAAGACCAGAAGTTCAGCAGGCTCCGCAGCGAATTGAACGTTCTGAACCGGCACCGAGCAGGTCATCAGGAAATGAAAGTCGCGATAATTCCGGATCAGCAAGACCAGTAAGAAGTGGGCGAGGGTAGTTTAAAAAGCTAGTAATGAGAAAGCCGGCAGACAGCCGGCTTTTTTATTATCTTTGCAGCTTTGCAAAAAGCATACGCTTAAATCTTTATGATTAACCCGGAAATAGAAAAACGAAAAACATTTGCCATTATCAGTCACCCGGATGCAGGGAAAACTACTTTAACAGAGAAGTTTCTTTTGTTTGGTGGTGCCATTAATACCGCAGGTGCCGTAAAACGAAACAAAGCCAACCAAAGCAGCACATCAGATTTCATGGAAATTGAGAAGCAGCGTGGAATTTCTGTAGCAACTTCCGTAATGGGTTTTGAGTACAATGGCAAACGTATTAACATTTTAGATACTCCTGGTCACAAAGATTTCGCAGAAGACACTTATCGTACCCTTTCTGCTGTAGATAGCGTGATACTGGTAGTGGATTGTGTGAAAGGGGTAGAAGAGCAAACAGAAAAACTTATGGCGGTATGCCGCATGAGGAACACTCCTGTAATTATCTTCATAAACAAGATGGACCGCGAGGGTAAAGATGCTTTTGACTTACTGGATGAAATTGAAAATAAGTTAAATATCAGTCTGTGCCCGCTTTCATGGCCAATTGGTTTGGGTCATACCTTCAAGGGTGTGTATAGCATTTACGATAAGCACCTGAATTTATTTGAACCCGACAAAACCAAAATTAGCGAGCCGGTAATTGAGGTGAGCGACCTTAATGATCCCAATCTGAATAATTTTTTAAAGCCAAAAGAACTTGACGGACTTAAAAGCGATCTGGAGTTGGTTGATGGCGTATACGGTTCTTTAGATAAATCAATGTATATCGAAGGGTTGCTGGCTCCCGTATTTTTTGGAAGTGCGATCAATAATTTCGGAATTAAAGAACTTTTAGACACATTCATCAATATTGCGCCAAGCCCTAAGAGCCGCGAGGCCGAGCAGCGTGAAGTGATGGTAGATGAAAAGAACTTTACTGGATTTGTATTTAAAATCCATGCTAACCTTGACCCTAAACATCGTGACCGAATCGCCTTCTTAAGGGTATGCTCCGGCAAGTTTGAACGAAATAAATTCTATTACCATTCCCGACAAGAAAAGAAGCTGAAGTTCTCCAATCCCATGGATTTCATGGCTAATGAAAAAAGCATTGTTGAAGAAGCCTGGCCGGGAGACGTTGTTGGCTTATATGACAGCGGCAACTTTAAAATTGGCGATACATTGACTGAAGGAGAAAAACTTCAGTTTAAAGGCATCCCTAGCTTCTCTCCGGAGATATTTAAGGAGGTGGAGAATAGAGATCCACTTCGTACCAAACAACTTGAAAAAGGGATTCAGCAGTTGACAGAAGAAGGTGTAGCACAATTATTTGTACAGCAACCCGGAAATAGAAAGATTATTGGTGCAGTTGGGGAACTTCAATTTGAAGTTATTGCCTTTAGGTTAGAGCACGAATATGGCGCGAAAGCGCATTTCAGGATGCTGACTTACGGCCGTTCCAATTGGGTAACTTCTAAAGATAAAAAAAAATTAGAGGAGTTCTTGAAACGTAAGCAAGCGCACATCGGACAAGATAAAGATGGTAATCCCGTATTCCTCGCAGATAACGATTTCATGATCAATATGACCATGAGAGATTATCCAGATATTGAATTCCACAAGACTTCGGAATTCAAATAGAAAAAGGCGACCTCATCGATCGCCTTTTTTATTACTTAAGCTGATCTAGAGCTACCTTAATCCTTGGCAGCATATCTTTAATGTCCTGCAAGGTACAAGCACCTACAGAGGCTCGATACCAGGGCATGGTATCATCGTTACCAAATGCCGAAAAAGGAACCAATGCCACTTTAGCTTCCTTGATTAAATAGAAATTTACAGCAGCGCTATCCTTTAGGACCTCTCCATCAGGTGTAGATTTACCGATATAATCAATTTTAATGGTAAGGTAAATTGCGCCCATGGGCTGAACGGCATCGACCTGAAAACCTTCTGCTTTTAGGGCTAGGAAGCCCTGATATAACGCGTTCAGACTATCTTGAATCTTAGACTTGAATAGATCTAAAAAGGAATCAAGCACATCTCTTTTTCCAAAGTAGTGTGCCATAGCTACCTGCTCGGCCTTAGGAGCCCATGCACCCATATGACCAACTAATGCTTTCATTCTGTTTATTATGTCGGTAGGACCGAATCCCCATCCCACCCGAACTCCTGTAGCTGCCAGGCATTTAGAACTTCCATCCACAAAGATCACATAATCTCTAATCTCTGGTCTCAAACTTACTGGATTGACATGGTCAACCCCAAAGGTCAATAATGAATAAATCTGATCATACATGATGTAGAGTGGCTTTTCATTTATGCCCCTGGAATGATTCTCTTCAATCACCAAGTCACAGATTTCTGTTAGTTGGTCTCTAGTAAACATGGTGCCGGTTGGATTCAATGGGGAACACAATGCGAGTAGCGTTGCGCCCTTTAAATGTGGCTTCAGCTGTGCCGCAGTCGGCATAAAATTATTAGTTTCATCTGTTTCTACCGCAATAGCTCTTGCAGATGTAAGGTGACAGTAATGATTATTGTTCCAGGACGGTGCAGGAAATACTACAGTGTCTCCCGGATCAATCAATGCCAGATAAGTGGCATAAATTAATGGACGTGACCCTCCCGAAACCAATATTTCCGAAGCACTGTATTCCAATCCGAAGCGCTCTTTCAAAATCTCTGAAATCGTTTCCCGTAATGGTAGAACACCATCTGCAGGCGGGTAATTGGTCTGGTGATCATTATATGCGCTAACAATACCGTCTTTTAACTCTTCAGGAATTGGGAAAATCGAAGGGTCAAAGTCGCCAATTGTCAGATTGGCAATCTGTGCACCATTGCGCTTCATCTCATTAACTTCGTTACCTATTTTAATGATTTCCGACCCGATAAGGGAGCTCGCCAAAACTGATACATTCATTTTTTTGTTTTTTTATATAAATATTAGGCCAATAACTTCTCTATGGCCGCCCTTGGTTTTTCAAAATTAAACTGTTCAAGCACTTCTTCCATCATTGCCTCAATTTCAGAATTACAAAGGTTACCAATACTTCCTTCATGAGTATGGTTTACTTTGGTTCCGGGAGTAAAAGTTCCATTATCTATCGTTTCGCCAACAATCTTGTAGGCCTCTCTAAATGGGGTTCCACACAGAACCAGTTCATTAACAGCCTCAACGCTAAACAGATAAGCGTACTTTTTATCTTCAAGGATGTGATCTTTTACACTAATATTCTGAAGCATAAATGTACTCATCTCCAGGCAGTCATTAAGTGAGGTAATGGCAGGAAAGAGATTTTCTTTTAACAGCTGCAAATCACGATGGTAACCGGAAGGGAGATTGGTTATCATCATAGCAATTTCATTAGGCAGCGCCTGAATTTTATTGCAACGTGAACGGATCAACTCGAACACATCTGGATTTTTCTTGTGGGGCATAATGCTGGATCCTGTCGTTAATTCATCAGGAAAACTAATAAATCCAAAATTCTGATTAATGAACAAGCATAAATCCATGGCCATTTTAGCCAGTGTAGCTGCGATAGACGACATCGACTGAGCAAGGATCCGCTCAGTTTTCCCCCTACCCATCTGCGCATAAACTACATTGTAGTTAAGCTTTTCGAAGCCAAGCAACTCTGTCGTCATCGTCCGGTTCAATGGAAAAGATGATCCATATCCGGCTGCAGAACCTAGTGGATTTTTATTACAAACTTTGTATGCAGCCAGCATAAGCTCCATATCGTCTACAAGACTCTCTGCATAAGCACCAAACCATAATCCGAAGGACGATGGCATTGCAATTTGCAAATGGGTATAACCTGGAAGGAGCTTATCTTTATGGGTATTGCTAAGCGAAATCAGTTGGGTAAAAAGTAAGGCGGTATTCCCCACCATCTTCTCAATGGAGTCTCTAAAGTATAATTTTAAGTCTACCAGAACCTGGTCATTTCTAGATCGTCCACTATGGATCTTTTTCCCTGGATCTCCAATGCGCTGCGTAAGCATCCATTCAACCTGCGAGTGCACATCCTCCACGTTATCTTCAATGACAAAATTCCCATCTTCAATTTCCGAATAAATCCTTTTCAACTCTTTTTGAACTGCTATCAGTTCGTCAGCAGTCAAAAGACCTATGCTTTCCAGCATCTCTACATGAGCCAATGATCCAAGTACATCGAATGCTGCCATCTGTAAATCCAGTTCCCGATCTTTGCCCACAGTAAAAGTCTCTATATCTTTGTTAACGGTAACGTTCTTTTGCCAGATCTTCATTTATTTTTCAATTAGCTATTGCTGCAAGGGCAGCTTAAGGTTCGTTGCAAATATCATAAAAATATGCTTAATCAAAAACGCAACTCCATTACACAACAATCTTGTTATACTGGCAATAATTAAGAATAATCGTATTGGCCCAACGGAAGGAGATCTCCGGTTAATCCTCTGAAAAACGACGGCTACAAGTAATTCACTCATCCTATTGGTGCGACAGCTACAGGTGCCAGTTTTTTTAAAGATTCAAAATATGCCGCATTTAAAGTTCAATGATTGACGCAGAAGCGAAGACTGCCCGTAAGACGATGAAACTTACGTACGATAAGTTGATCGTCGTTTCTCTGCCAACAAACTACAAACCACAAGCGCGATTTGGAAAATAAATATGCTGAGACAGGATTATCTGGCTTATTTATTTGCCGTTTATAACGGGCTTAAGCATAGCAACGTACAGTTCAATTCCTTCAGCGATTTCATTAATAAAAATAAACTCATCGGCCATGTGAGATCTCCCAGAATCCCCTGGACCAACTTTAACTGAAGAAATGCTTAGCAAGGCCTGATCTGAGGTAGTTGGAGAGCCATAAGTGGTTCTTCCCAATGCAATTCCAGATTGAACAAGCGGATGACCTTTATCTATTGATGAAGGTTTAAGCCTGATGGAACGCGGCTTAACGTCGCAAGCAACATTTGTTCTGATAATTTTAAGTACTTCTTCATTAGTATAGGAATCCGTAACACGAACATCAACAGTGAACGAACAAGTTGCAGGAACTACGTTATGTTGAGAACCGGCATTAATTATAGTCACCGTCATTTTTAGGGGGCCGAAAACTTCGGAGACCTTTGAGAAACGATAGTTCCTAAACCATTCGATATCTCTTAAAGCTTTGTAGATGGCATTGTCGCCTTCTTCTCTCGCTGCATGGCCCGCTTTTCCTGTTGAGGTGCAATCCAGC
Source organism: Pedobacter sp. (assembly GCA_014377665.1). Taxonomy (GTDB): domain Bacteria; phylum Bacteroidota; class Bacteroidia; order Sphingobacteriales; family Sphingobacteriaceae; genus Pedobacter. Next base: position 7,934 of record JACMPF010000129.1, read on the forward strand.
ACTAACAACCCGCGCTCAGCGACAGCCAGATTCATTTGCGTTGGCTCACCTACTATAGCAAACTCCAAGTCACCAAGGTCTGGCAGTACGCATTCTAATCCATCATTTCCAGAAATCTCTTCCTCAGCAGTCGCAGCCAGACAGATGTTATAGCTCAGCTCCTCTTGCTCATAGAAGTACAAGAAAGTGCCGATTAAAGATACTAAACAACCCCCGGCATCATTACTTCCCAGTCCAAATAATTTGTCTTCTTCTACAGCAGCATCATAGGGATCTCTGGTATATCCGGAATTGGGTTTTACAGTATCATGGTGTGAATTGAGCAGCAAAGTTGGCTTAGTCGGATCAAAATACTTGTTATAAGCCCAAATATTATTTAACTTTCTATTCGTTTTAATATCACGATCATGCAAAAATTGTTCAATAGCATCAGCAGTTTTATCTTCCTCTTTACTAAAAGATTGAATACTAATCAACTTTTTTAAGAGCTCAAAACTATCTTTTTGCAGTTGTGCTATCATAATTAATCTTTTGTATATAGTGCTCCGGCTTTTATCGCCGATAATTTGATGCCTTTAATTAACGATGAGCTGAAACCATTGTGCTCCATTTCATTTAACCCAGCGATTGTACAACCTTTAGGGGAAGTAACCTTATCAATCTCCTGTTCCGGGTGCGATTGCATTTGAAGTAATAGGTCGGCAGCTCCTTTTGCAGTTTGAACAGCCATCTTAAGTGCCTCATCTGCATGGAATCCAATCTCAACACCTCCTTGTGATGCCGCTCTTATTGCTCTAAGGAAAAATGCAATACCGCAGGCGCACAAAGCTGTAGCGGAGGTCATAAGATCTTCATTGATTTTAACTACAGAACCAACTGTTTCAAACATTCTAACTACCTCTTCTACGTTCTCTTTTGCTGCATTATCAGTCGCAACGCAAGTCATCGATTGGCCAATAGCGATCGCAGTATTGGGCATAGCTCTAACGACCTGCACCTCCTCACCAATTTTAGTTCTAATATCTAAACAGCTTACACCAGAAGCAACTGAGATAAACACTTGCTCACCAGATCTTATTGAAGGTTGGATTTGTTCCAACAAGTTATTTAGTTGCTGTGGCAAAACCGCCAGCACGATGATATCGGCACCAAAAACTACGGATGCATTATCTACACTTACCACAAAGCCTTCTTCGGCTAATGCAGACAGATTTGCGAGATTACGCCTGGTTAGAGTGATCTGCCCAGGTTTAGCATAATTAGCTTTAACTAACCCTTTAGCTAATGATATACCAATGTTTCCACTTCCCAAAATGGCGATATTGCCTTTAAACTGATTCATATTATTGTGTTAATCTAGTTCCAAAATTCTGATTGTTAATCTGCGGAAGCTCGTCAGCCTTCCCAATGTAAACATTCTTAACCCCACTTTTAATGGCTTCGAAAGCATTGTGGATTTTAGGGATCATACCACCAGAGACAGTCCCATCTGCTTTTAGGCCATCAAACTCGGCCAACCTTATTTCTGAAACCAGTGAGTTGTCGTCTTCGATATCCCTTAAGACTCCCTTTTTCTCAAAGCAGTAGATTAGAGAGGTTTCATAAATAGGCGACATTGCAACTGCGACGGCAGACGCTATCGTATCCGCGTTCGTATTTAGTAACTGTGAATCCCCGTCATGTGTAATTGCGCAAAGTACTGGAATTAAGCCTGCTTTAAGCAGGTTTCCAAGTGTCTCTGATGAAACAGAACTTTCGTTAAGATCGCCGACAAATCCGTAATCGATGTCTTTAACTGGTCGCTTAACCGCCTGTATAATATTGCCATCCGCACCGGTAAGACCGATTGCATTACATCCCTTTGCTTGAAGCTGAGCAACCATATTCTTGTTGATAAGTCCGGCATAAACCATTGTAACGATTCTCAAGGTCTCGATATCGGTTATTCGTCGGCCCTCGACCATTTTAGCTGTTACACCTAAGGAATCGCCAAGCTCAGTAGCAATTTTCCCCCCCCCGTGAACTAGGATTTTATAGCCCGGAAGCGCTTTGAAATCCAGCAGAAACTGATACAGCTTCTCTGAGTTGTCAATTACATTACCACCAATCTTAATTACGCTTAGTTTATCCATTCTTAAACCTCGTCATATTGAGCCTCAACACATTAGCCACATCTTACTGAGCTCCATCATGCGGGGAACGCAAAACTACTACAATTTCTCCAACATTTGCTTCAAAACAGCCTGCGCTGCCCATAAACGATTACCGGCTTCGTGAATCACCAATGAGTTCGGACCATCCAATATCTCAGAAGAAAGTTCCAAATCACGACGGACGGGCAAGCAGTGCATCACCTTGGCATCGTTTGTTCCTTTCAACTTATCATTGTTGAGCATCCAGCCATCAGGGTAAGTTAACACTTTTCCATATTCCTTATAGCTCGACCAATTTTTTACATATATATAATCTGCCCCGTTTAGCGCTTCATTAAGATCATGGGTAATCGAAGCACCTGGAGTAAAATCTTCATTCAACTCATACCCTTTAGGCTGTGCAATGGTAAAATCAACCATACCATCCTCCTGGGCTTTACACATCCACTCTGCGAATGAATTAGGAACAGCTTGAGGAAGCGCCTTAATATGAGGAGCCCAGGCCAAAACAACTTTGGGCTTTCCTTCCCCTTTCCAGGTTTCTTTGATCGTAATCAAATCCGCCAGGCTTTGTAAAGGGTGCCTTGTCGCACTCTCCAAACTCACTACAGGAACACCACAGTATTTTATAAACTTACTGAAGAAATCTTCGTTGTAATCTTCTTCCCTATTAATCAGCTTGGGAAAAGAACGCAAACCAAGAATGTCGCAATACTGACCCATTACTGCTGCGGCTTCCCGAATATGCTCGACTGTAGAGCCATTCATCACGACACCATCCTGCGTTTCGAGTGCCCATCCCTCCTTATCCATGTTCATCACCATCACATTCATTCCGAGGTTCAAGGCCGCTTTTTGCGTGCTCAAACGGGTGCGTAAACTCGGGTTCAAAAAGACCAATCCTAAGGTTTTATTCTTTCCTAAGTCCTGAAGGCTGTAGGGATTTTCCTTAAGTGTCAAAGCATCCTTAAGCAATTGTTTGATGTCAGTTACATCATGTACGGTAGTAAATTGGTTCATCCTTTTAAAGCGATTTTAAATTCATTAAGAAATTGGTCTGCATGAGCCTTCGTTAAATTTAATGCAGGTAAAAGTCTGATCACATTTGGCTTGGCTTCACCGGTAAAAATCTTATGCTTAAACAATAAGTCTTTTTTCACATTAGATAATCGCTCCGGTAGCTCGATGCCAATCATTAAACCTCTTCCACGAACTTCAATAATTTCAGGGAGCTCTTTCAAGGCGTAAATCAAATAATTTCCTACCTCTTCTGCATTTTTCATCAGGTCATCCTGCGCCATTATTTCCAGAACAGCCAATGCCGCGGCACAAGCAAGGTGATTTCCACCGAAAGTAGTCCCTAACATGCCATGCCAAGGCTTAAACTTAGGAGCAATAGAAATACCGGCGACTGGAAAACCATTGCCCATACCCTTTGCCATGGTGTAAACATCTGCATCTGCTCCTGCGTAATCATGGGAATAGAACAGGCCTGTTCTACCATAGCCACATTGTACGCTGTCTGCAATGTAAACTGCGTTGTATTCATCACAAAGCGAACGGATTAATTGTAAAAAAGGAATAGATGCTTCCCTAATCCCACCCACACCCTGGATTCCTTCAATAATTACCGCGGTAATATCCTTACCGTATTCAACAAAGGCTTGCTTTAATGCAGCTTCATCATTAAGTGGGAGGAATAAAATATTATCAGTTTCATTTACAGGTGCAATGATCTTTGGATTATCAGTTGCTGAAACTGCTAATGAAGTTCTACCATGAAAAGCGCCTTTAAATGCAATCACTTTTTTGCGACCATTGTAAAAAGAAGCAAGCTTTAAAGCATTTTCATTGGCCTCAGCTCCAGAGTTACAAAGAAATAACTGGTAGTCTGTCTTGCCAGAAACTTCACCCAATTTATTGGCGAGCTCTGCTTGTAGTGGAATTAATACAGAGTTGGAATAAAAGCCTACTTTGTTCAGCTGATCGGTTACACGCTTTACATAATGGGGGTGAGTATGCCCGATGGAGATTACAGCATGACCGCCATAAAGATCTAAGAATTCTGTGCCTTCAGCATCCCAGACGGTGCTGCCGGATGCTTTTACTATTTCTATATTGTTTAATGGATATACGTCGAATAAGTTCATTTTAAAAAAAAATTAAGTTAAAATTAGTTCATGGAATTAGGACCCCAGCTAAAATGCCTGGGCCTTAAGCCGTAA